>NZ_CATKPZ010000083.1:0-231524 GCF_949767415.1 Pseudomonas sp. IT-196MI5 | reverse complement strand
AGGTTATTCATCCTGCGAGCCACCACCAGCGGTCATCACCTGGATACTCATCCGCGGTGTCGCCAGGTCCAGCCCGGCTTCATCCATGTGCCGCTTGAGTGACAGATTGAACGCTCGCGACACTTCCCACTGCTTGATGGGCGCGGTCTTGAAGCGGGCGCGAAGGATCGCATTGCCCGACTCAAAACTTTCCACCCCCTGAAACTCCAGTGGTGACCAGATATTGCGCCGTTGCAGCGGGTCGGTGCGCATTTTCTGACCAACTTCGCGCATCAGTTTGATTGCGTTGTCGATGTCCATGCTGGCCGGCACCGCGACCCGAAAGATCGCGTAGCCGAATTCCCGGGAGTAGTTCTTGATGCTTTTGATTTCGCTGAATGGAATGGTGTGGACGATGCCGTCGATGTCCCGCAAGCGCACGGTGCGGATGGTCAGGCCTTCGACCGTGCCGAGGTGGCCGCCGACATCCACGTAGTCGTCGATGGCCAGGGAGTCTTCGATGATGATGAACAACCCGGTAATCAGGTCGGCTACCAGCGACTGTGCACCAAAACCGATGGCCAGGCCGATCACGCCGGCACCGGCCAGCAGTGGCGTGACGTTCATGCCCATGTTCGCCAGGGCAACGATCAGCGCGATGATGAAAATCGCCACGAACAGCACGTTGCGGATCAGCGGCATCATCGTCTGCGCGCGGGCATTGGCCAGGCCTTTGCGCGAGCGGGTCAGCGCGTGATGCACGGCGGTGTCGCTGAGAATCCAGATCAGCCAGGCGAACAGCAGCGTGCCGGCGAGGCTGAACAGTTTGACGCTGATGTCGTGGCCGTCGCCTTCGGTGAAGCGGATCAACGACATGCCCCAGACCCGCAGGCCAAGCTCGATGAAGGCCAGCCACACCAGCAGATGAACGATGGTGTAGAAAAAATTTTTCAGCCGTTCCGAATACACGGCGTAACGCCGGATGCCGTGCTGGGGTTTGAGGGCGTAGCGGCGTACCAGGCCGTTGATGACCATGCACAACACCAGCAAAACGGTGCAGATCAGCGACTGGCGCAGGGCGGTGCTGGTGTCGCCAGCGGAAATAAAGGTGGCGAACAGGGAGATGGCCACCAGCACCAACGCCGGCACGTACCAGAAGGTGCCGAGGATCGACAGGGTGTCGTTGAGGGCGCGGCGGGTCAGGCGTCGGGACAACGGCTGGTTGCGGATCAAGTGAGCGATCGGCCGGCGGAAGCGCAGAATGAATCGCCCTGTGGACAGCGCTGCCAGGACATTGGCGACAGTCGCAGCGGTATGGGCCAGATGGCTGCCGAGGCTGTCGACCAGTCGCGGGTCACTCAGCGCTTCGCCAAACGCGGCGAAGCTGCCGATCAGCCACAGCGGCCGAAACGCCTGGTGCCGCAGGATGTACAGGGCGCGGTGGCGGTGCGGGCCGTCGAGCAGGGAAAAGGCAATCACGCAGATGGCTGAGAAGCAGGTGCCGACCACCAGTGCATAGGCCAGTACCATGGCCAGGCTTTTGCCCAGGGACGAGGGCAGGGCGTAACTCATGTAGACCGTGATCACCAGGGCAATCAGCCATGGCCCGAGTTTGCGCAAGGCGAAGCGCAGCATGTCCAAGGCCCGGGGATGTTGCGGCAGTTCTTCGGTCAGGCCGAAACGCATCCGCACGCGGTGGCTGATCCAGATCAGGGCGGCGGCCAGCAGGCTCCAGACCATCAGGATCATGGCAAAGGCGAACAGCATGGGCAGCCATTCATTGGCCGGCAGCGCCAGCGCCACCAGCTCTTCCCTGGCCTGATCGAACTCACTGGACCAGCGCGTGAGCGGACTGTCGTCGCCGGAAAAATTCTTCTCGATGTTGGCCAGGGTTCCGCCAATCAGGCCCAGCACGCCTTCCTCGGTCGTTGGTTGAGCCTTTTTGGTGGTGTCACGGAGCTTTTTCAGATCGGTCAGCAGCTTGGTACGTTGCTGATCGTTCTCCAGAGACTTGATCACTTCGTCCAGGGATTGCCCCAGTGGTTCCTGTGCTTCGGGCTGGGTCTTGGCCTGGCTGCCGAGCAGGCCTGGCAGTCCGGCCGCCTGGGCAGGCGCCACTGACAGCAGCGCGATCAGGCAGGCAAGGAAAATACACGGCAGGGCGAAAAGACGAGCGAACACTAGGCGGTCAACCTCGCAGGGAGCGGATCGGCGAGTGTACGAGCCTGTCAAAATCAATGCGAGCCAAGGGCGATGAATTATTCGTTGAGTTTGGCGAGGATCTTGATCACCACGGTTGCGAGAATGGTCAGCATGCCGATCCACATGCCGAACACGCCGGCGTTTTTATCGCGGAAGTTGAAGCCGACGGCCAGCATGATCATCCCGGCAAGGATCGGGACCAGCATGGCGTGGAAGGTAGACATCGAGATCATGGTGACGGCCTTGTCGGAGGGATACCTGGAGTCTAGGCGGCTTTTTTGCGCGGTGTTGTCTGTAGGAGCGAGCTCGCTCGCGATGGTCGTGAAAGCACCGCGGGGTGTCAGGTGCCCCGCGTTATCGTTGGCTACCATCGTCGGAACGCCGCCCGGAGCAAGCTCGCTCCTACAGGGTATTGTTACGGCAACTCGCTGCAGGCGTAGAACGCGCTCAGCACCTTGACCAGATGCGCCAGGTCATGGCTGCCGCACAGTTCGCGGATCGAGTGCATGGCGAACGTCGGCAGACCGATGTCCACGGTGCGCACGCCCAGGTGGCTGGCGGTGATCGGGCCGATGGTCGAACCACAGCCCATGTCGCTGCGCACCACGAAACTCTGCACCGGCACTTCTTCAGCCATGCACAGATGACGGAAGAACCCGGCGGTTTCGCTGTTGGTGGCGTAGCGTTGGTTGCTGTTGACCTTGATCACCGGGCCGGCGTTGAGTTTCGGTCCGTGGTTGGCATCGTGTTTGTCGGCGTAGTTGGGGTGCACGCCGTGGGCGTTGTCAGCCGAAACCAGCAGGGATTTCTGAATGGTGCGTACCAATTCATCACCTTCAGGCAACAGGCGACGCAAGGTTTGCTCGAGCATCGGGCCGTCGGCACCACACGCCGAGCAGGAACCGACTTCTTCGTGGTCGTTGCAGACCAGCACGCAGGTCTCGTCGGTGTCGGTTGTCAGCAGCGCTTGCAGGCCGGCGTAGCACGACAGCAGGTTGTCCAGGCGCGCGCCAGCGATGAAGTCGCCATGCAAACCAATGACCGCAGCGCTTTGAGTGTCGTAGAAACTCAACTCGTAATCGAGCACCACATCAGCGTTCAGGCCGTGTTCGCGGGCGAGTTGATCGGTGAGCACTGCGCGGAAGTCCACGCGCTCGTCACCGGCAAATTGCGCGAGGATCGGCGGCAATTCGGTCTGTGCGTTGATGGCCCAGCCCATGTTGGCTTCACGGTTGAGGTGAATCGCCAGGTTCGGAATGATCGCGACCGGAGCCTTGAAGTCGATCAACTGGCTTTCGACCTTGCCATCACGCCGGAAGGTTACGCGGCCCGCCAGGGACAGGTCGCGGTCGAACCAGGGTGCCAGCAGCGCGCCGCCATAGACTTCGACGCCCAATTGCCAGAAACCCTGGCGTTGCAGTTCCGGTTGCGGCTTGACCCGCAGGCACGGGCTGTCGGTGTGGGCGCCGACCAGGCGAATGCCGCCGTGCAACGGTGAATGGCGGCCCATTTTGATCGCGACAATCGAAGAGTCGTTGCGGGTGACGTAGTAGCGACCGTTGGTTTCGGTATTCCACGGCTCGCGCTCGTCGAGGCGTTGATAGCCCGCCGCTTCCAGACGCTGAACAAGGCTGGCGGTGGCATGGAACGGGGTAGGGGAGGCCTTGAGGAAATCGATCAGGCCTTGGTTCAACTCTTCGCGCATAAAGTAGCTCCAGACAGCAGTGGCGCCAGTTTAACGTATTGGCTTGGTAAATGGCGTCGCACTGAATGTGGGGCTGGTCATCGAAATCGAATCTGGAGGAGATCCCTGTGGGAGCGAGCTTGCTCGCGATGGCGGAGTGTCGCCAGCATCAATGTTGGATGTGCCTGCCTCATCGCGAGCAAGCTCGCTCCCACAGGGTTTTGTGTACTTGCGCCTAAAACGGTGCCGGACACTCGAAGCGCAGGCGCTCACCGGTCTGGGGATGGGTGAAGCTGAGCATGCTGGCGTGCAGGCACAGGCGTGGCCAGGCCGCCAAAGCCTGTTCATGGGCATAGAGCCCGTCACCCAGCAGTGGATGACCGATCGAGAGCATGTGCACGCGCAACTGGTGGGAACGGCCAGTGATCGGTGTCAGCTCAACGCGGCACCAGTCGCCGCAACGCTCGAGCACGCGCCAGAAGGTCAGCGCATGTTTGCCGAATTCGTGATCGACCACATGCCGTGGCTTGGTCGGCGGGTCGTAGCGCAAGGGCAGGTCGATGCTGCCGCTGTCCAGTTCCGGCTGGCCCCAGCACAGGGCGGTGTAGGCCTTTTCGGTTTCACGGTCGTGAAATTGCCGGGACAGTTCGCGATGGGTATCCGGGTCGCGGGCCAGCAGGATAATGCCGGAAGTCTCCCAGTCCAGCCGATGGACGATGCGTGCTTCCGGGTAGCCGTTTTCTTGCAGGCGGGTAATCAGGCAGTCCTTGTTGTCATCGGCCCGGCCGGGGACGGAGAGCAACAGGGTCGGTTTGTTCACCACCAGTACGGCGGCATCCTGATGGATGATGTGGATGTTGGACAACGGCATTAAAACAGCCTCGTAACAAACGCCAACGGCGGCTCGATCACTTGAGACCCTACTGTAGGAGCTGGCTTGCCAGCGAAAGCATCAACGCGTGGTAACTGTTGCAACGCGCTGTATGCATCGCCGGCAAGCCGGCTCCTACAAAGTGGGGCGCCCAAGTGATCGAGCCGCCGTGGCTCCTGACGAATCGACTCAGCGATCTGGCAGGGTGATGTTGAGTTCCAGAATCGAGCAACTGCCCTGGCTTTCCAGTGCGACATGCACGTCATCGGACCCGATATTGACGTACTTGCGGATCACCTCGACCAGTTCCTTCTGCAAGGCTGGCAGGTAGTCCGGGGTACTGCGTTGGCCGCGTTCGTGCGCCACGATGATCTGTAGACGCTCTTTCGCTACCGACGCGGTGTTTTGCTTTTTGTTGGCACGAAAGAAGTCAAAAAGGTTCATTACCGACCTCCAAACAGGCGCTCGAAGAATCCCTTCTTCGTTACATCGAGAAAACGATGTTCCTTTTCTTTGCCCAAGAGGCGATCAACCGTGTCGCTATAGGCCTGACCTGCGTCGCTCTGATCATCAAGAATCACTGGCACGCCCTGGTTGGAAGCCTTGAGCACCGCTTGGGATTCCGGGATCACACCGAGCAGTTTGATCGAGAGGATTTCCTTGACGTCTTCGACGCTGAGCATTTCGCCTTTTTCGACTCGCTCCGGGTGGTAGCGGGTAATCAGCAGGTGTTCCTTGATCTGCTCTTCGCCACGTTCGGCACGACGGGACTTGCTGGCCAGGAGGCCCAGCATGCGGTCCGAGTCACGTACCGAGGACACTTCCGGGTTGGTCACGACAATCGCTTCATCCGCGAAGTACATGGCCAAGTGGGCGCCTTTCTCGATGCCTGCCGGGGAGTCGCAGACCACGAATTCGAAGTCTTCCTTCAGTGCCATCAGGACTTTTTCCACGCCTTCGACGGTCAGCGCGTCTTTGTCGCGGGTCTGGCTGGCGGCCAGCACGTAGAGGTTTTCCAGGCGCTTGTCTTTGATCAGGGCCTGTTGCAGGTTGGCTTCGCCGTTGACCACGTTGACGAAGTCATACACCACGCGGCGCTCGCAGCCCATGATCAGGTCGAGGTTACGCAAACCCACGTCGAAGTCGACGATAACTGTTTTGTGGCCGCGCAGAGCGAGGCCGGTACCGATAGCGGCGCTGGTGGTGGTCTTACCCACACCACCCTTGCCGGATGTAACCACGAGAATCTTGGCCAAGGTGTTTCACCCCTAAGGAAGAAGGACTTTTCAGTCCCTGAAAAACATCTCCTGAAAAACTACTGCAGTCGGACAGCCTTGGCTGGAATCCGGTTTTGAGCGGCGTTTACCCCCGGTAAACACTGCTTTCGGCCTTTTTCCTACTTCGTTTGAGCCGTTTTCGCTACGTTTTAGAGATGCTTGGAAAATGCGGCAGTATCCGTTAAAGCCGAATGATGTTCAACACGTCGCCGGACAGGCTGACCTGCACACCCGAACCCCATAGAGGGTCGCGGCGCAGGTCTTCGGAAACCTTGTAATGCCCGGCGATGGAAATCAGTTCAGCACTCATTTGCTGACAGAAAATCCGCGCCTTGGCGTCGCCCTTGACGCCGGCCAACACGCGACCGCGCATCGGGCCGTATACATGGATGTTGCCATCGGCGAGAAGTTCCGCCCCCGGGCTGACCGAGGAGATCACCACCAGATCGCTGCCCTGGGCATAGATCTGCTGGCCACCACGTACTGGCGAGGTGATGATTTTCGTCGGTTTGATGCTCGGCTCGGGCGGTTTTTCCGGTTTTTTCTTCGGTTCGCCTTCGGTCAGGTCCAGTGGACGCTCCCGGGCGCCGGACGGTGGCAGCACCGGCAGGTCGACAGCAATGGCGGCGGCAATGTCTTCGATGCGGCTGGCGCGGATCGCCAGGGTACGCAGGCCGTGCTGGCGGCAAACGCGCATCAGCCCTGGCAGATCGACCGCGCCTTCGTTGGCCGGGAGTTTGTCCAGGGCCAGTACCAGCGGCGCGTTGCTGAAGAAGTTGGGCGCCAGGGCGACCTTGGCGGCCAGTTGTCGATCAAGGCTTTCGAGGTCGTTACGGGCCAGTTCCAGCACCGTAATGGCCAGCATGCTGCCCTTCAACTGGAACACGGGATCTTGGTCTAGCGGTTCGGTTTGGCTCATGGTCGGCATACAACGACTTGTCACTAAAAGTGCCGAGACTTATAACGAGAACGCCCGCAGGCCGCAAGCCGGGTCGAACGATGTAGAATGCGCGGCCATTGTCATTCCGGAAGCATTAATGGACCGCCCGCGTTTTCGAAAAGCATTTTTATCTCCACGTTTCTGGCCGCTGTGGTGTGGCTTGGGGCTGTTGTGGCTGATTGTCCAGTTGCCGTATCCGGCACTGCTGGGAATCGGCCGCGTACTGGGCGCATTGATGTATCGCGTGGCTGGCGACAGACGGCGCATTGCCAAGCGCAACCTGGAACTGTGTTTTCCTGAAAAAACCGCCGCCGAACGCAAGCGCCTGCTCAAGGAGAACTTCGCCTCCACCGGCATCGCTTTTTTTGAGATGGCGATGAGCTGGTGGTGGTCGCGCAAGCGCCTGGCGACCCTGGCTCATGTCGAAGGGCTGGAGCATTTGCAAAAGGCTCAGCGCGAAGGCAAGGGCGTGATCCTGATGGCGCTGCATTTCACGACGCTGGAAATCGGTGCCGCGCTGCTCGGCCAACAGCACACCATCGACGGCATGTACCGCGAGCACAAGAATCCGCTGTTCGACTACATCCAGCGCCAGGGCCGCGAGCGGCACAACCTCGATTCGCTGGCGGTGGAGCGCGAAGACGTGCGCGGCATGCTCAAATTGCTGCGCTCGGGCCGGGCGATCTGGTACGCGCCGGATCAGGACTACGGCGCCAAGCAAAGTGTTTTTGTGCCGCTGTTCGGTATTCAGGCTGCGACCGTCACCGCCACGAGCAAGTTTGCGCGGCTGGGCAAGGCGCTGGTGGTGCCGTTCACCCAGGAGCGTCTGGCGGACGGCAGCGGATATCGCCTGGTGATCCATGCGCCGCTCGAAGGCTTCCCCGGCGAAACCGAAGAAGACGACTGCATCCGCATCAACCAATGGATCGAAAGCGTTCTGCGGGAGCATCCCGAGCAATACCTGTGGGCTCATCGTCGCTTCAAGAGCCGTCCACCGGGCGAGCCGAAGCTGTACGCCAAACGTGTCTGAATCCCGCTCTCTGTAGGAGCGAGCTTGCTCGCGATGGTCGTAAAAACGCCGCGGGGCGTCAGGTGCCCCGCGTTATCGTTGGCTACCATCGTCGGAACGCCACCCGGAGCAAGCTCGCTCCCACAAGGGAATAGGTCGTAACAACGAAATCCCATCAAGCACCATGGAGTGTTGTGCATGAGTCCAGGCGAACCGGTTACAGGGTTGATTCTTTCCGGCGGCGGGGCTCGGGCGGCCTATCAGGTTGGCGTTCTGGCGGCGATTGCCGAATTGCTGCCGCCGGGGGCGAGCAACCCGTTTCCGGTGATCGTCGGCACCTCGGCCGGCGCGATCAATGCTGTCAGCCTCGCCAGCGGGGCAATGGACTTTCGTAACGCCATCGAACGCCTGACGGCCTTCTGGCAGGGCTTTCGCAGTCATCTGGTGTTGCGCAGCGACTGGCCCGGGGTGATCCACCAGGCCAGCCGCTTTGTCAGCCACAGTTTGCTCGGCATCGGTAAGCACATGCCGGTGGCGCTGCTCAACAGTTCTCCGCTGCGGGACTTGCTCAGCGACAAGCTGCATATGGGCGGCATCGCCGAAGCGATCGCACAGCAACAATTGCATGCAGTGGCAGTCACCGCGTTCGGCTATGAGTCCGGCCAGGCCGTCACCTTCTATCAGGGGGGTGGCAAGATCGAGGCCTGGTTGCGCCATCGACGCATCGGCGTTCCCACCCAACTGTCCGTTGAGCATCTACTCGCCAGTTCGGCCATTCCGCTGCTGTTCGCCCCGGTGAAAATCGGCGAAGAGTATTTCGGTGATGGCGCGGTGCGTCAGTCGGCGCCGATCAGTCCGGCGCTGCATCTGGGCGCCAGTCGGGTGCTGGTGGTGGGCGTCAGCGGCAACCCCCGCGGCGTCGACCCGCAACAACCCTTGCTGCGCAGCTACACCGGTCAGCAGCCGACCCTGGCGCAGATTGGCGGGCACATGCTCAACAGTACGTTCATTGACAGCCTGGAAAGCGACATCGAGTTGTTGCAGCGCCTGAACCAGTTCAGTCACCTGATGCCCGACGGCACGCCGACCCGTACATTGGGCGTGGCGCCGGTGGACGTACTGGTGATTTCACCAAGCCAGCCAATCGACGAGATTGCCGCGCGACATCGTCAGGAATTGCCGGCAGCACTGCGCCTGTTCCTGCGTGGGCCGGGTGCGACCAAGACCAGCGGGGCAGGGGTGCTGAGCTATCTGTTGTTCGAGGCGGGGTATTGCAGCGAGTTGATCGAACTGGGGCGGCGCGATGCGTTGGCCAAGCGCGGGGAGTTGTGCAGGTTTCTCGGATTGGCGGAGCCTGTGGTTTCGGCTTGAGATAGGCGGTCTGTAGGAGCGAGCTTGCTCGCGATGGACGTTAACGATAACGCGTGTTTCCTGATTCAACGCGTTGCCCTGAAGTCCATCGCGAGCAAGCTCGCTCCTACATGATCAGAAGTGAACCTTGACCAGGAAACTGGTCACACTCTGATCAGTCTTGAAGCCCTGGCTGTCTTCAATCCCGTACTTGTTTTTCCAGTAGTCGTACTCGACACCGACGTACAGTTGCTTGGCACCCAGGTTCAACGCCTTGCCCAGGTCATATTTGACCTGTGGGTTGAAGTGCAGGTTGGCGTGGTATTCGCCTTTGCTGTTGACATCGTTGTCGACGACCCAGTCCATGAAGCCGTCGATCAGCACATCCGAGCCACCCACCGGGATGGTGTAGGACCAGACCGGCGAGACCTGCCAGATGTCGTCGCCCGGGCGGTCGCCTTCGGTGTGGCGGTTGTAGAAGTTCAACTGGAAGTAGTCGAAGCCCGGGATGGCCAGATCGAAGCCAGGGCCGATCAGGTAGGACTCGGTATCGTCTTCACCGAACTCGTAGGTCATGGCCAGCAGCACGTCCTTGATCGGGCCGAACTCGAACTTCTGGTCGAAGATCTTGTTGAACGACAGGCGCGGACTGAGCTCGCCGTAATGGCTGTTCTCGCCCGCGAAATGGTCTTCCTTGCCGTTGTAGAAGATCTTGTCGATGAAGAAGAAGTTGTCGCCGTACTTCCAGCCATCGGCGTGTTCAAAGGTCACCGTCTGCTGGATGCGCGGGTTGACCTGGAAGTCCTTGCCATAGAGGTAGCTCAGGCTGTTGTTCTGCCATTGCAGCAAGTCGCCGGCCATGGCCTGACCCCCCGCCAGCAATGATCCCGCCAGCATCAGGCTAGTGCACGTACGTTTCATTCGGTTGCTCCCAAAAAGTAGGTGGTTCCACGTTATTTTTTTAAGTCAGCGCTCTGGTGTGGCGCCTGTTTCTGTAGCGCTAAAAAATCATCCATTCGGTCAGCTTTAGTGCTGTTAGCAAGAGCTGAGCCAAGGCTTTCAAAAAGCAAAAAAACTCCCGTTCGGCGGCTCAAAAGCGGTCGATTGAGAGGGGTTTTGGAGTGCCTTGGTGCCTGCCAGAGCCGGGATAAGTTGGCTTTATGGTCAGGTTTTACATCCGGGCTTTTTTTTAAACCGGATTCGGGCGGCCGCGGAGAATACTGACTCCTAGGACAGGTCTCAAGTGCTCCGCAACGGCGCACCGACGACAGGTCTGGGGCACGGTTGCGGGGCAGCATCAGAAATGCACCTTCACCAGCAGGCTGGTGGTGTTTTCGTTGGTGTCGAAGCTGGAACTGTTTTCGATGCCGTACTTGTCTTTCCAGTAGCTGTATTCGACGCCGACGTACACCTGTTTCTCCCGCCAGCCCATGGCCTTGCCCAGGTCGTACTTGATCTGCGGGTTGAAGTGCAGGTTGGCGTGATAAGTGCCATGTGAGTTCTGGTCGTTATCCACTACCCAATCCATGTAGCCGTCGATCAGCAGGTTCGAGTTGCCCAATGGCAGGGTGTAGGACCAGGCCGGCGTAATCTGCCAGACATCGTCGCCGGGACGCGAGCCTTCGGTCTGGCGGTAATAGAAGTTCAAGGTGAAAAAATTGAAGCCCGGTACCGCTAGATCGAAACCGGGGCCGATCAGGTAGGCCTCGGTGTCGTCTTCGCCGTTCTCGTAGGTCATCGCCAGCAGAACGTCCTTGATCGGGCCGAATTCGAAACGGCGGTCGAGGATCTTGCCCAGGGAGAGGCGCGGACTGAACTCGCCGTAGTAGGCGTGAGCACCTTTGTTGCGGTCTTTTTCGCCGTTGTAGTAAGTGCTGTCGATGAACATGAAGTTGTCGCCGTACTTCCAACGGTCGGCGTGTTCAAAGGTAATGGTCTGCTGGATCGACGGGTTGACCACGAAGTCCTTGCCGTACAAGTAGCTCAGGCTGTTGGTCTGCCACAGCAATAAATCGCCGGCCATGGCCTGACTCGCGGCCAGCAGGCCGCCACTCAACAACAAGTTGGTTTGTGTCCGAATCATCTGTTGCTCCCTCTTGTTTTTATTTTTGAGGCGCAGGCTGCGACTGACCTGTGGGAGCGAGCTTGCTCGCGATGACGGTATGACATTCAACATCTACGTTGACTGAACCGACGCTATCGCGAGCAAGCTCGCTCCCACAGGTTTTGTGGCTGCTGTATTAATGCGTATGGGCCTGACAGTCGTTGATGGTCGCGCGTTCGGCGCCACCCAGGATGTTGAACAACAGGTTCAGCGTCAGCGCGCTGAGGGTGGCCATGGCGATGCCGCTGTGGGTGATCGGGCTCATCCACACGGGCAGGTGGGCGAAAAATTCCGGGCGTACAACCGGGATCAGACCCATGCCGATGCTCACCGCCACCAGCAACTGGTTGCGACGGTCACCGATGTCGGCTTCCTGGAGAATCTTGATCCCGGTAGCGGCGACCATGCCGAACATCGCAATCGCTGCGCCACCCAGTACTGCCGGAGGAATCGACGCCACCAAAAACGCGGCCTTGGGCAGCAGGCTCAGGACAATCAGCAACCCGCCGGCAACGATGGTCACCGAGCGGCAACGCACGCCGGTCATCTGCACCAGGCCGATGTTCTGGGCGAAGGAGGAATGGGTGAAGGTGTTGAAGAACCCGGCGAAGAACGACGCGCCGGCATCGCACAGCAAGCCGCGACGCAGCATCCGAGGGCAGACTTCCTGGCCGGTGATCTTGCCCAGCGCAAGAAACATCCCGGTGGACTCGACGAAAATGATCACCACCACCAGGCACATCGACAGGATCGGCGCGAGTTCGAATTTCGGCATACCGAAGTGCAGGGGAGTGACGAATTGCAGCCAGGGTGCCTGAGCCATGCCACTGAGGTCGACCATGCCAAGCAGGCCACAGAGCACGTAGCCCAGGCACATGCCGATCAGCACGGAAATATTGACCCAGAAGCCGCGCATGAAGCGGTGCACCAGCAAAATGGTGCCCAGTACCAGGGCGGCGATGGTCAAGTAGATCGGCGAACCGAATTGAGCGGCGCCAGCACCGCCGCCGGCCCAATTGACGGCCACGGGGAACAGCGACAAACCGATCGAAGTGATGACCGTGCCGGTCACCAGCGGCGGGAAGAAGCGCACGACCCTGGACATGAACGGCGCGATGAGCATGCCGAAGAAACCGGCGGCGATGGTCGCGCCGAAGATCCCTTGCAGGCCGATGCCGGGCATGCCGGCCATGGCGACCATGCTGCCGACGGCAGCGAAACTGGCGCCCATCATCACCGGCATGCGAATGCCCATGGGGCCGATGCCGAGGGACTGGACGATGGTGGCAATACCCGCCACCAGCAGGTCGGCGTTGATCAGGAAGGCGATTTCTTCACGACTCAGGCCAGCGGCCTGTCCGATGATCAGCGGAACCGCGATGGCGCCACCGTACATCAGCAGAACATGTTGCAAACCGACCAGGATCAGTTGCAAAAGGGGCAAGCGCTGAATGGCGGGTGCGTCGGGGATGCGCGCTGTGGAGAGCTCGGACATGCAACACCTCGGATCTTTTTTATTCTTTTGATTTTGTGCATCAGGTGGACCGCGGCGCGGCCATTCGCTGGCAAGCCAGCTCCTACAGGTTTCAGGCCGGTCGTATGATCGATGAACGACACAAATCTGTAGGAGCTGGCTTGCCAGCGAAGCTTTTAACGATTAATTGGTCTGGGCGCCCTGCACAATCCAGGCACCGATCAGGTCACGTTCCTGCTGGGTCATCTGGGTGATGTTGCCCAGTGGCATGATCTGGCTGGTGACGGCTTGCGCCTGAATCCGCGGTGCGTTCTGGCGGATCTGCTCGGGGGTGTCAAACATCACACCGGCAGGGGCCGCACTGAACAGCGGGCTGGTCGGCTTGGCCGAATGGCAAACCGCGCAACGTTCCTGAATCACGCTGTGCACTTTGTCAAAACCAGGGCCTGTGCTGGACGCTTGCACCGGTGCGGCAGCAGGCGCTTCTGCGGGTTTGGCTTCAGCCGGTTTCAAACCGCCACCCACTGCTGTTTCCGGCAGCGGCTGGTATTCGATCCTGGCGGGTGCCTTGGCCACTTCCGGGCTGTTCAGCGGCGCAGGGCCGGTGACGTAAGCCAGGCTGATCATGCCGACGGCTGCGACTGGAAGAGTCCAGGCAAACTTGTGGCTGTCGTGACGGGTGTTGAAGTAGTGACGCACCAACACCGCCAGTACCGCGATCCCGGCCAGGATCAACCAGTTGTACTGGCTGCCGTAGGTGCTCGGGAAGTGGTTGCTGATCATGATGAACAGCACTGGCAAGGTGAAGTAGTTGTTGTGACGCGAACGCAGCAGGCCTTTGGCCGGCAGCGCCGGATCCGGCGTGCGGTTCTCGGCGATCGCCGCGACCAGTGCGCGTTGCGCCGGCATGATGATGCGGAACACGTTGCCGACCATGATGGTGCCGATGATCGCGCCGACGTGCAGGTATGCACCCCGACCGCTGAACACTTTGCTGAAGCCGTAGGCCGCGCCGATGATCAGGACGAACAGGATTGCGCCTAGCAGGGCAGGGCGTTTGCCCAGGGCCGAGTCGCACAGGAAGGAGTAGATGAACCAGCCAATGAACAGCGAGCCGAGACCGATGGCCACGCCTTCAGGACCGCTCAGGGTGCTGCCCGGAGCCAGCAGGTAGAGCGTCGGGTTGGAGTAGAACACCACGCACAGCAGCGCGACCCCCGACAGCCAGGTGAAGTAGGCTTCCCATTTGAACCAGTGCAGGTTGTCCGGCATGGTCGGTGGAGCCAGTTTGTATTTTTCCAGGTGGTAGATACCGCCACCGTGGATTGCCCACAAATCACCGGCCAGCCCGTTTTTCGGATTGACCCGATTGAGGTTGTTTTCCAGCCAGACGAAATAGAACGACGCACCGATCCAGGCCACGCCAGTAATCATGTGAACCCAGCGCACGCTCAGGTTCAGCCATTCCAACAGATGTGCTTCCACAGTCTTTACCTCTCGCCTGTCACTCTGTTGTCGAGTGATCAGGCCTTCTCTTATTGGTGGGGGGCGAGGATCAAACGCTCATCCTCTTTGAAAAAATGCTCATCGCAGTTATTGCCTGTGCCACTGCGATCAACCACCAGGAAGTCATCCCGCTTTTCGATCGTCAGCACCGGGTGGTGCCAGACGCCGCGATGGTAATTAATGCCCTGCCTGCCGTTGGTGACGAAGGCGCGGACCAAGCCTGATACAGGTTCATCGCCAACTGGCGCGACCACGATCAGAAAGGGGTTGCCGAGCAGCGGAATGAAAGCCTGGCTGCCCAGCGGGTGACGCTCCAGCATGCAGACGGTCAGCGGCATGTCCTGCGCGTCGGCGCGGAAGATGCTGATGATCGCCTTGTCCTCTGGCGTAGCAGTTTCCACCGTCGCCAGTTTATGGAAGCGCATGGTCGAACCGTTGTTGATCATGAAGTGATCGCTGCCGTCGGTTTCGATCACGTCACCGAAAGGGGCGAAGGCTTCTTTGGTCAGCGGTTCAATCGTCAGTGTGCGCATGCTGTTCTTCTTTGTTTAGTGTTTGTGGTTCTTTGTAGGAGCGAGCCTGCTCGCGATGGTCGTCAACGATAACGCGTGCATCCAGGATGAACGCGGTGTCCTTGGGTTTTTCGCGAGCAGGCTCGCTCCTACAGGCTCAGCATTACTTCGCTACCTTGCCCAATACCCGCAGGCGGCTCACGCCTCCATCCGGGAACACGTTCAGGCGGATGTGGGTGATCGGGCCCAGTGCCTTGATCTGCTCGGCGAAGGTGTGTTCGGCGTGCATTTCCAGCTTCTGGCTTGGCAGCAGTTCGCGCCAGAACAGCGACTGGGTTTCGATCTGGCTGTCGGTACCGCCCTTGACGAAGGCGCCCTGGATCGAGCAGCTGTCCGGGTAGTTGCCCTTGAAGTGCAGGGTGTCGACGATGACTTTCTCGACTTCACCGGCATGGCCCAGCGCGACGATCACCCAGTCATTGCCCGGGGTACGGCGACGCGCGGTTTCCCAGCCGTCGCCCATGTTGATGCCACGGCCCGGGTTGAGGATGTTACTCATGCGGCCGAAGTGTTCATCGGAGCAGGCGAGGGCGCGGCCACCGTTGAGGGCTGCGGCCAGGTCGACCTGCTCGTTGTCGCCGATCGCCGACCAGTCGCGGAACGGCACACCGTACACACGCAGACGGGCCACGCCGCCATCCGGGTAGATGTTGAAGCGCAGGTGGCTGAACGCCTGGTCGTTGTTGATTTCGTGGTAGTGGTGGCTGTTGCCTTGCAGCTCGACGGCGGACAGCACTTCAGTCCACTGGGTGTTTTCATCAGGCTCGCCCGAGGCCAGGAAGCAGGCTTCCAGGGAAGCCGAGGGCGGGAAGTTGCCGGTGAAGAATGAAGTGTCGATGTCGACGCCCTTGATCGAACCCGGCACACCCAGGCGGATCACTGCGCTGTCGAAGCCTTCGAAGCGCTTGCGACGCGATTCCCAGCCGTCCATCCACTTGCCGTTGTCATCGAACACGCCCTCCTTCCATACGGCCGGGGTCGGTTGGAACAGACGGTTGGCGTCTGCGAACCAGTCATCGGTGACCGAGATGATTTTGGTGCCCAGACGGGCATCGGCCAGGTTGACGAACTTCTCGAAAGGTACGGCGTAAGCTTTCATTCTTCTTGTCTGCCTTTAAATAAGTGGCTTGGGATGCTTGCAAGGCCCGGAGCGTTTTTTTGCGTTCATCAACGTCGGGTCAGGCTTGCTATAGGGTCAGTAATCGGAACAGGGCGATCTTGTTGATCTCTGCCAGCGCACACTTGAACTCGGTGTCGACCGGGTTGTGGATGCGCGTTTCGAACGCCGCGAGGATCTGATGCCGGTTGCTGCCTTTTACCGCCATGATGAAGGGAAACTTGAACTTGGCTTTGTAGGCGTCGTTCAGCTCGGTGAAGCGCTGGAACTCTTCGGCCGTGCATTGGTGAATACCCGCGCCAGACTGTTCTTCAGTGCTGGCTGCGGTCAGATGGCCCTGGACGGCAGCTTTGCCGGCCAGGTCCGGGTGAGCATTGATCAGGGCCAGTTGGCTTAGGTGATCGGCGCGGAGCAGGATGTCGCTCATGCGCTGGTGCAGGGTTTCGATCTGGTCGATCGAAGCGTCCTGACCCAGGTCGAAGGCCTTCTCGGCCACCCATGGCGAGTGTTCGTAGATGTCGGCGAAAGCGGCGACAAAAGCGTCGCGGCCGAGGGTCGATGGTTTGACGGTTTGAAAGGTGCTCATTTGGCAGCCCCTTGGTACGGGTGGGTTTCTTGCCAGTGGCGCGCGATGTCGACGCGACGGCTGAACCACACCTGTTCATGACTTTTAGCGTATTCGATAAAGCGCTTGAGTGAAGCCAGGCGCGCCGGACGGCCGATCAGGCGGCAGTGCAGGCCGATCGAGAGCATTTTCGGTGCCTCGGCGCCTTCGGCGTAGAGCACGTCGAACGCATCCTTGAGGTATTCGAAGAAGTCATCGCCCTTGTTGAAACCCTGGACCTGGGTGAAGCGCATGTCGTTGGTGTCCAGGGTGTAAGGGATCACCAGGTGCGGCTTGCCGGTCGGGTTGTTCGGCTCCCAGTAGGGCAGGTCGTCGTCGTAGGTGTCGCAGTCATAGAGGAAACCACCTTCTTCCATCACCAGGCGACGGGTGTTCGGGCCGGTGCGGCCGGTGTACCAGCCCAGTGGGCGTTCACCGGTGATTTCGGTGAGGATGCGGATCGCTTCGAGCATGTGCTCGCGTTCCTGGGCTTCGTCCATGTACTGGTAGTCGATCCAGCGATAGCCGTGGCTGCAGATCTCGTGGCCGGCATCGACCATGGCGCGGATCACGTCCGGGTGACGCTGGGCGGCCATGGCCACGGCGAAGATGGTCAGCGGAATGTCGAATTCCTTGAACAGCTTGAGGATCCGCCACACGCCGGCACGGCTGCCATACTCGTAGAGGGATTCCATGCTCATGTTGCGCGCGCCTTGCAGCGGCTGGGCTGAAACCATT
This sequence comes from Pseudomonas sp. IT-196MI5, assembly GCF_949767415.1. Lineage (NCBI taxonomy): Bacteria > Pseudomonadati > Pseudomonadota > Gammaproteobacteria > Pseudomonadales > Pseudomonadaceae > Pseudomonas > Pseudomonas sp. IT-196MI5. Next base: position 214,097 of record NZ_CATKPZ010000083.1, on the reverse strand, counting down.
TCCGAGAGGAACGCCTCGGATTCTTTGTCGCCGTGCAGGATGTTGCGCTCGCCGCCTTCTTCGTAATTGAGTACGAACGACAAGGCAATGCGGGCATTGCCCGGCCAGTGTGGGTGAGGAGGGTTACTGCCGTAACCGACCAGGTCGCGTGGGTAGTCAGCGCTCACTGCAGGCTTCCTTCTTGTTCGATGATGACGGTTGGTGTGACGCAGCTGAAAACTGGATGGCAGGCTGGCGTCACAGCGATGGGCTGATTGTATACAACTTTATATTCAATTTGTAAGCCTGAATTTTCGCATTTTTCACCGACTGTCATCTTTTACTGCTATTGGCGTGAGCCTGCAAGAAATCTGCCTGACTGGTCAATTATTGATTGAAGGGCTTATAGGTGGTGCGGTTTGGCGGGAAATCGACGGAAAATATGCCGATGCCGGAAGTCATGCGAAAAATGTCGTTTTTATTGTGTACAATTTTTTTTAAAAGTGTCTTAATCAGTCGCTCGCCGCAGCTTTTCGTGCTCCGAATCGGTGCGGTCTCCTTTTCAACTGACTTCGGGAGGCGCGAAGTCTGACTGCTCCACGCAGGCAGGCGCGCAGAATCAATGGGACGTTTGACTACACACGTTTTGGACGCAGCACACGGTTGCCCGGGCAGCTCGATCAAGGTCGAGTTGTACCGCGTTGAAGGATCGCAGCTGGAATTGGTCGCCAGCGCGATAACCAACAGCGATGGCCGTGTCGATGCACCGCTGCTGCAAGGCGATGACTACCGCACCGGGGTCTATCAGGTTCAGTTTCATGCCGGCGATTACTACCGCGCTCGTGGCGTCAAGCTGCCGGAACCGGCTTTTCTGGATGTCGTGGTGCTGCGTTTTGGCATCTCTGCCGAGCAGGATCACTACCATGTTCCACTGCTGATTTCGCCTTACAGCTACTCCACCTATCGCGGCAGCTGATCCCCCAGGCAGCTGCCGCACCCTGGAAGCGACTGCGCATATAGCTTCTTTGGTCTTTCGCCCGCTCACACTGCGGGCTTTTTTTCGTCTGGAGAAATATGGCGCCTGTGCTGACGTTTTCGCCGGCAAGCCAGGAATGCGTTCCAATGTAGGAGCTGGCTTGCCAGCGAAGCTCTTAGCGGCTCAGCAGGGAAGCAGCACCCGCACCACTGAACAGTCCCGCACTGATCCGGTTAAACCAACTCTGCCCCTTGCCGCTGCGCAGATACCGCGCCGCGCCATGGGCGCCGAGGCCGTAGGCCAGTTTGCACAGCAGGTCGAGCACGGTCCAGGTCGCGATCATCACCAGCAACTGCGGCAGGAACGCTTGTTCGGCACTCAAGAACTGCGGCAGGAAAGCGGCGAAGAACAGAATGTCCTTCGGATTGCTCGCGCCGAGCATGAAGGCGCGGCCGAACAGTGCGCGAAAACGGGGCACTGGCGCGGCTTGTGGCACTTCAGCACCCTGGGAAGGCTGGCGCGACTGCTGCCAGCTCTGCCAGGCGAGGTAGAACAGGTACAGCGCGCCGACGATTTTCAGTGCGCTGAACAGCTGTTCCGACGCCAGCAGCAGGGCGCCCAAACCCAATGCCGAGGCACTCAGCAGGCAGATCGAGGCAATCACGCCCCCGAGAAACGCCGGGTAAGAACGGCGCAGGCCGTAGTTCAGGCTGTTGCTGATCATCAACAACGACAATGGCCCCGGGATCAGGATCACTACCAGCGCAGCGCCGCTGAACAGCAGCCAGGTTTCCAGACTCATCACTTTCCTCCATTTGCACAAAAGCCCCACCCGACGGGGTGAGGCTGTTTTCAAGCGTGTACCGCGTGTGGCTTACAAGAAGATGAACTTGGCGATGAAGATCGCGCAGAGCACCCACAGGCTCACGGAAATTTCCTTGTACTTGCCGGTGCCGGCCTTCAGCGCCACGTAGGTGATGAAGCCCAGCGCGATGCCGTCGGCGACCGAGAAGGTCAGCGGCATCATGATGGCAGTGACGATTGCCGGAATGCTGTCGGTCGCTTCGTCCCACTCGATGTGGGCCATGCCGCCCATCATCAGCATTGCCACATAAATCAGTGCACCAGCGGTGGCATAGGCGGGAATCATGCCGGCCAGTGGTGCGAAAAACATTGCGGCTATAAATAGCACACCAACAGTGACTGCGGTAAGACCAGTCCGACCACCCGCCGCGACACCGGCAGCACTTTCCACGTAGCTGGTGACCGGTGGAACACCGACCACAGCACCGAATACGCTGGACGCACTGTCGGCTTTCATCGCGCGGGAGAGGTTTTCGATCTTGCCGTCAGCGCCGACCAGGTTGGCGCGCTGGGCAACGCCCATCAGGGTGCCGGCGGTGTCGAACATGTGCACGAAGAGGAACGCCAGGACCACGCTGATCATGCTGACGTTGAACACGCCGGCGACGTTCATGGCCATAAAGGTAGGGGAGAGGCTCGGCGGGGCCGACATGATGCCCTCGTAGTGCACCAGCCCAAGGCCCCAACCGGCCAGGGTCACGGTGATGATGCTGATGAGGATCGCGCCGAACACCTTGTGGTAGCTGAGGATGGCAATCATCAGGAAGCACACGGCGGCGAGCAGCGGGCCGGGTTCGCGCAGGGAGCCGAGCTTGATCAGGGTGGCCGGGCTATCGACGACGATACCCGCGGTTTTCAAACCGATCAGCCCCAGGAACAAGCCAACACCCGCGCCCATGGCGAAGCGCAGGCTGACCGGGATGCTGTTGAGCAACCATTCGCGGATCCGCGAGAAGGTCAGGATCATGAACAGCACACCGGAAACGAACACCGCGCCGAGGGCGGTTTCCCAGTTGTAGCCCATGGTGCCGACCACGGTGTAAGTGAAGAACGCGTTTAGCCCCATGCCCGGCGCCAGGCCGACCGGCCAGTTGGCGTAGAGGCCCATCAACAGGCAACCGAGTGCGGCGGCGATGCAGGTGGCGACGAATGCCGCACCGTGATCGATCCCGGCGTCGGCCATGATGTTGGGGTTAACGAAAATGATGTAGGCCATGGTGATGAAGGTTGTCAGACCGGCAATCAGCTCGGTCTTCACCGTGGTGCCGTGCAAGCTGAGTTTGAACAGACGCTCCAGCAAACCATTGCGTAATGGCGGCGAGAGATCCAGCGTCGATGCTTCGGATTTGCGGCTTTCCACAGCGAATACTCCTCAAGAGTTTTATTGTTATTTCCAGGGCCGGATCCGAGAGGGGTGGCAGCGGCCCTTTGAGGTATTTGCAAATTTGTTGACCTGTTGGTCAGGAACTCGCACGAAGTGGATTATGCTTTTGTATACAAAGAATGCAAATAATGTTTTTGGTTTTGTTTACGATTTTTTTGGCGATAGGAATATATCGACGGTTCCGATGCTTTCGCGAGCAGGCTCGCTCCTACATGAAAATGCGGTCAACTGTGGGAGCGAGCCTGCTCGCGAAGGGGGCTGATCAGCCAATGCACATTCGTCAGGCAAACTCTCATTCAGCCTGCGAATGGCTTTTCCCCAACGCCAGATTCACCGCCAACCACCCATTCACCGCCGTCTCCCCAGCCTCGGCAAACACCCGCTCCAGCAATTTCACCTGCTCGCGCCGCAGCGCCTGTTCAAACCGCGCGCCTTCGTCGGTCAACTCCAGCAGGCGCTTACGCTTATCGGTTTCGGACGCGACGCTCTCCACCAGATGCATCTCCAACAATTGCCGCAACGGCATGTTCAGCGCCTGCTTGCTCACGCCGAGCAACGCCAACAGCTCCTTGACGCTCAGGTTCGGATAGCGGGCGATGAAAAACACGATGCGCTGATGCACCCGACTCAGGCCGCGACGTTCGAGCATTTCATCGGCCTTGGCGGTGAAGGCCTGGTAGCCGAAGAAAAACGCTTCCATGGCTTGCTGCTGGGAAAGCGGGTTTTTAAGGTCAAGCATATTGATGTATCCGTTCGAGGAGGCGTAATTTCGGTCAACAAGTTTGACTCATTTTCAACATGCCTCGCTACCGGTGATCCCCATGGCTTTTTCCGAACGTGTCTCACGCCTTAAAAGTTCTTTGATCCGTGAAATCCTCGCCGCGGCCCAGCGTCCGCAGATGATGTCGTTTGCCGGCGGTCTGCCGGCCGAAGCCATGCTGCCGAAGGTCGATTGGGCCGAGATGCCGGTTTCCATGGGCCAATACGGCATGAGCGAAGGCGAACCGGCGTTGCGTGAAGCGTTGGCCACCGAGGCGCGAGCGTTGGGAGTGCCATGTGAGGCAAGCCAGGTACTGGTGGTCAGCGGCTCACAGCAGACCCTCGACCTCGCCGCCAAGCTGTACATCGACAAGGGCACCGAAATCCTGCTCGAAGCGCCGACTTATCTGGCGGCGCTACAGATTTTCCAGCTGTTCGGCGCCGATTGCCTGACCGTGCCGCTGGAGGCCGACGGGCCGAACCTGACGGAGCTACGCGCTCGCCTGGAACAACACCGACCGGCTTTCATCTACCTGATCCCGACCTTCCAGAATCCATCGGCGGTGCGTTACAGCGAAGCCAAGCGTGACGCGGTGGCGGCGTTGCTCGATGAATTTGGCGTTACGCTGATTGAAGACGAGCCTTACCGCGAGCTGACCTTCGACGGTGGCAGCGCCACGCCGATCGTCAGTCGCTTGAAGAAGGCCAGCTGGATCTACACCGGCACCGTGTCGAAAACCCTGTTACCGGGTTTGCGCGTTGGTTACGTGATTGCCAGTCCGGACCTGTTTCCCCATCTGTTGAAACTCAAGCAATCGGCGGATTTGCACACCAATCGGGTCGGCCAATGGCAGGCGCTGCAATGGATCGGCAGCGAGAAATATCAGCAACACCGCAGTGAGTTGCGTGATTTTTATCGGGGGCGTCGGGATGCGTTTCAGGCTGCGCTGGAAACTCACTTCTCGGATCTGGCGGACTGGAACGTACCGCAGGGCGGGTTGTTTTTCTGGTTGAAACTCAAGCAGCCGCAAGACACCCGCACCTTGCTCGATGCCGCATTGGCCAATGACGTGGCGTTCATGCCGGGCGAGCCGTTTTTCCCTGAGCCGGATAACCATCCGGGGTATTTGCGGTTGAACTTCAGCCACATTGATCCGGCGCGGCTGGATGAGGGGCTCAAGCGTTTGGCGGCGGTGGTGCGACAGGGGAAAGCGGCGCAAGCGGCCTGAAAACAAATAAACCGGCGCAAGGGCCGGTTTACTTTTGTCTGAAGAGTTGTGGTGACCGTTGTGGCCTCATCGCGAGCAAGCTCGCTCCCACAGTGATTTGTGGCGTTCACAAAACCTGTGGGAGCGAGCTTGCTCGCGATGGGGCCATCAGCCTCACTCAAATTTTTCAGGCTGCCGCGAAACGCTTGTCCAGATAATCAATGATCACCTTGGACTCGTACATCCAGGTGGTCTGGCCATTCTCTTCGATGCGCAGGCAGGGCACCTTGATCTTGCCGCCTTGCTCCAGCAAGGTCTGGCGATCCTGTTCGTTGTTCTTCGCATCGCGAAGGGCCACCGGCACATTCAGGCGGCGCAGGGTGCGGCGGGTCTTCACGCAGAACGGGCAGGCGTGGAATTGATACAGGGTCAGACCCTTGGCGGCGGATTCGACCTGAGCCTGAGCAGCGGCGGGGCGCTTCTTCTTGCTTGGGCGAGTAATGAAGTCGATGAAGATGATCAGTTGGCCAAGGCCGACACGAAGCGCTTTTACGAACACGTTGAAAGCCTCACGGTGCAAACGAAGAAGGGCGCGCAGCTTACCTGATTTTTTGCGGACGAAAAAAAACCGGCGATGAATGCCGGTTTTCTTCGTGCCGCGAATTACTTGATGAGGCTGAGGAATTCGCTGCGCGTGGCGGCGTTCTCGCGGAACTCACCGAGCATCACCGAGGTGATCATCGACGAATTCTGCTTTTCCACACCGCGCATCATCATGCACATGTGCTTGGCCTCGATCACCACCGCAACGCCCAGGGCGCCGGTGACCTGCTGGACCGCGTCGGCGATCTGGCGGCTGAGGTTTTCCTGGATCTGCAGGCGACGGGCGTACATGTCGACGATCCGCGCCACCTTCGACAGCCCCAGGACCTTGCCACTCGGGATATAGGCGACGTGAGCCTTGCCGATGAACGGCAGCAGGTGGTGTTCGCACAACGAGTACAGCTCGATGTCCTTGACCAGCACCATTTCGCTGTTGTCGGAGCTGAACAGGGCACCGTTGGTGACCTCTTCCAGTGTCTGTTCATAGCCGCGGCAGAGGTACTGCATGGCTTTGGCGGCACGTTTTGGCGTGTCGAGCAGGCCTTCGCGGGAAACGTCCTCGCCGAGCTGGCCGAGGATCGCCGTGTAATTCTGTTCCAGGGACATGAAACTACCTGTGGGATTTTACGCAAAGGGCAAGGGTACGGTGACGGACACGACGCTGCAAGCGTGGCGCAACAGCTTTACTCGTCGCGACCTTCCATCATGGTGCGTTTGAGCATCACATAAACGGCTCCCGCACCGCCGTGTTTCGCCTGGCAGGAGGTAAAACCGAGCACTTGTGGATGCTGGCGCAGCCAGGTATTGACGTGGCTTTTGATCATCGGCCGCTTGCCATCCAGGCGTACCGCCTTGCCATGGGTGACGCGTACGCAGCGGATTTCGAATCGGGTGGCTTCGGCGAGGAACGCCCAAAGGGTTTCCCGGGCCTTTTCCACGCTCATGCCGTGCAGGTCGAGGCTGCCTTCGAACGGGATCTGTCCGATCTTGAGCTTGCGCATCTGGCTTTCCTGCACGCCGTCACGCGCCCACATCAACTCGTCTTCAGGGCCGACGTCAATGACGAACTGATCGGACAGCCCGTCTACGGTGATGGATTCGGTGCGCACGGTGGCCGCTTGGCGCAGCATGGCGATCTGCGCGCGGTCAGCCTTGGGTTTGCCGGTTTCGGCGCGATCGTGCCTGATTGGCTTGACGCCTTGGATCGCGCTTTTGAACAGGGAAAAATCGTTGTCTTGCATGTCAGCCTCCGCGAAGGGCGGCCAGTTTACCCAACTCGAAGCGAATCGGGCGCGACAAATAACGCGCGCGACACTTGGCTCAGTCGTGTTTTTTCATCAAGTGCGGCGACATGGCCAGTTCCCGCGACTGGCGCGAGCGACGACGGCAACGGCGCCATAGCCACACGCCGAGGTACAGCACGAACAGGCCGATGACCAGAATCACGGCGGCACCGGTGCGGCTGGTGTTCAATTCACCCAGGGCGGGTGCGTGGCCGAACAGGCTGGCGGCCCCGGCCATGGCGAGCAACACGCCGCACATCGCCAGCAATGCCGCGAACGTCACGCCGATTCGAAAACGCCAGTTGCTTTGGCCTTTGGGTCGCAAGCGGCGAGCGTCAAAACCATCGGATAACTTCATTCCGACCTTCCTCAATGGGTATCGGCCCTTCGACCGGGAGTTGACCGGGATGTTCCTGAGGCTAAGACAATTATGGCAGTTGAGAGGCTTTTGCGGATGAGCGGCATTCCAGGCCGCTCATTGAGCGTCGATCAGATCAGTTCACGGGTCAGCGCGAGGGTGGCGAAGTTGTCGCCCATGATCGCCATTTCCGTCTGATGAACGTGTTCGGCACTGAGCACGCCGCCCTTGTAAGGCAGGTCGCGGGTGGCGCAGGCATCTTCAATGAGAGTGCAGCGAAAGCCAAGGTTCTTCGCTGCGCGTACGGTGGTGCTGACGCTGGAGTGACTCATGAAACCGCAGACGATCAGGTCGAGGGCGCCGAGGTCTTCCAGGCGTTTGGCCAGTTCGGTGCCATGGAACGCGCTTGGCAGCAATTTACCGATGACGGTTTCGTCACCCTGTGGCTCCAGGCCCGGAATGAATTCACCACCGACGCCTTGCGGGTTGAACATTCCGCCGAGGGTGCCGAGATGACGGACATGCACGATCGGCCGACCGGCGGCACGGGCAGCGGCGAGCAATTGCTTGATGTTCGCGACGGCCTCATCCATGCCGCTGAGAGCCAGTGGCCCGCTCAAATATTCTTTCTGGGCATCGATGATGATAAGGGTCGCATGGCTCAGTTTGGCTGCCGGATAACCGCGGCCGCTGAGTTGAAACATCGTTTTTGGAACGGACATTCTGGGGCTCCTTGGAGTGGGGCTTTTGCGACATTGTCCTCTGGCTGAGCAGTTCTGTGAATCGCTACGATCGTAGGTGCCGTCATTGCTGGCCTGTAGCCTTGTCAATAGTCGCGTTTTGTTCAATAGCCTGGTGAAAAAACGGATAACTCCTACATTTGAATCGGTAGTTTCCCGCGTCGTCGTGACGCCGTTTGACTGGTAGAATCGCCCGTCGATTTTTCTGGAGTTTGCCGTCGTGATCACTTCCCGCCTTCGCACCCTGCGTGACCATATCCGTTGGGCCGTCAGCCGCTTCCATGGGGAGGATCTGTTTTTTGGCCATGGCACCGACAATGCCTGGGACGAAGCCCGGCAATTGGTGTTGGGGGCGCTGCACTTGCCGTGGGAAATCGCCGACAGCTACCTCGACTGCAATCTGGAAGAAGACGAAGTGGTTCACCTGCAGCTTTTGCTCAAGCGCCGCATCGAAGATCGGGTGCCTACGGCGTATCTGTTGGGCGAGGCCTGGTTCTGCGGCATGTCGTTCATCGTCGATGAGCGCGTGCTGATCCCGCGTTCACCCATTGGCGAGTTGATCGAAAACCGGTTTACCCCATGGCTGGCTACCGAGCCGGCGCGGATTCTCGACCTGTGCACCGGTTCCGGTTGCATCGGCATCGCCTGCGCCTACGAGTTCCAGCATGCCGAGGTGGTGTTGGCGGACCTGTCGTTCGAAGCGCTGGAAGTGGCTAACCAGAACATCGAGCGCCACGGTGTCGATGAGCGTGTGTACACGGTGCAGGGCGACGGTTTCGAGGGCTTGCCGGGACAACGTTTCGACTTGATCGTGTCGAACCCGCCCTACGTCGATGCGGAAGATTTCGCCGACATGCCGGACGAATACCAGCACGAGCCGGAACTGGGCCTGGCCTGCGGTGATGACGGTTTGAACCTGGTGCGGCGCATGCTCGCCGAAGCGGCGGATCATTTGACCGAGAAGGGCTTGCTGATTGTCGAAGTGGGCAACAGCCAGGTGCACGTCGAGGCGTTGTACCCGGAAGTCGACTTCGCCTGGCTGGAGTTCGAGCGTGGCGGGCATGGTGTGTTCATGCTGAGCGCGCAGCAATGCCGCGAGCATCAGGCGTTGTTCGCTTCTCGCGTCTGACCCCTGTAGGAGCGAGCTTGCTCGCGATGGACATTAACGATAACGCGTGTTTCAGGATAAACACATCGCTCTCAGGTTCATCGCGAGCAAGCTCGCTCCTACAAGGAATGGCCGCACCGCCGATTACCGGTGCGTGGCAATCCAGATCAGCAACCCCGCCTGAAACACCGCGAACGCCACCAGGCAGGTGATGGTGAAACGCAGCCCGGTGTCTTCGCGTTTGTACTTGCTGACTTTCTCTTCGTGTTTCTTGAGTTTGACTTCCTGCTCGGCCAGGTTCTGCTCGGCTTGCTGGAGCATCTGCGCCGCCTCGAGAATCTCCACGACCTGCAGTTTTTCGCTGTTCCAGTCGCCAGAAAGGTCGCCGACCTTGACCGGCTTGACGCTGCCTTTCAAATGTTGGGCATCGGCATACACCACGTCGAAACCGTGCACGCGTAAAAAATGATCGCGGCGCAGGCGGGTGTCTTCGTTCAGCGCATCCTTGTTGTTCAGGTCAAAGCCGTCGACGGTGTAGGTCGGCCAGCGTTTCTTCGCCCAGTTGATGCCCTGGGCCGCCAGGTAGCGGCCAATGCCACGGTTCAGCGGTTCAACCTGCAAACCGCTGTCCGGGCCGAAATGCACGCGCTTTTCGGCGTGATCGACCCACACGTCCAGATGATTCTGTTCCTTGCGCACACGCTGGCCGGGCAGGGTGATGCTCATGCGCATCAGGCTGCGTTCTTTGTCGTTGCGCTCGGCATAGCCGAACTCGACAAAGCGCAATGGGCGCCCGCCGGTGTTGCGGTCAGTCTGCAGCGGCGCCAGACGGAGCATCTTGTGGTGCTCTACGTGGACGTCCGCCCAAGGCAGCTCGACCGCTGGCGGTGCGTCTTTTTCAGCGCTGGTGTCGGGTGAAGTCTGGGTGTCGGTCATAACGGCGAGATCCTGTCCAAGCTCAGCTTGTCGCCAACCAATGTGTTGGCGACAAAGGCTTATCGGCCGTTTTTTTCAAGACTGGAGGTTAACTGGCGCGAAGGCCGTCAATAAAACCGAGGATTCGCGTGCCCAGTTCCGCCGCCAGGGGCAACTGCGGGTCTTTATAGGAGGCCATCTGGCGCTTGACGTCGTTGGGCACGATGCGCATGACGTGGTTCATGCCCTCGATCAGCGCCAGTTCGGCGTCCGGTTTGGCGGCCTTGAGCAGTCTTGCGTCATTGACGCCGACCTGGATGTCGTTGCTGCCCTGAATGATCAGCGCCGGCATTTTCAGCTTGGCGAACGCCGCGGCCGGGTCCTGGCGGAACAGGGAAATCAGGTACGGCTGCACGCTGGGGCGGAAAATCGCCTGCAACGGTGGCGGCACATTGTCGTCGGGTTTCCCGGCCTTGAGGCTGTCGAGCAATTCATTGCTGCGCAGCATCAGCGGGGGAGGCAGGCGATTGCCCAGTTGCTCGCGGATGACCTGATCGACCGGCCTGGCGCTGCCGGAGACAGAAATCACCGCGTCGGCATCGATGCCTGGCGCAGCGAGGCTGGCGATCAAGGCACCCTCGCTGTGCCCCAGCACGATCAGTTTGCCAAAACGCGGATCGGTCTTGAGCTTCTGACCCCAGGCTTCGGCGTCGGCCACATAGGCTTCCACCGTCAGATTGCGTTCGTCCGGCGTGGCGGCCAGGCTCGCGGCCACACCGCGCTTGTCGTAACGCACGCTGGCGATGTTGTGTTTGGCCAGCACCCAGGCCAGGCGCTTGAGGCTGTCATTGCGCCCGCCATCGACGTTGTTTCCGTCACGATCCGTAGGGCCGGAGCCGGAAATGATCAGGACAACCGGCACGGGGTCGTCGGATTTTGGCAGCAACAGCGAGCCGAAAAGCTCGCCGGTGCCGGTATCCAATGTAATCGGTCGTTGCAGGACAGTCGCCTGGGCGAAGCCGGAAATCAGGGTAAGGCTCAAGGCAAGAACTCGCAGCATCATCGCGCCATTATCCAGAAGATGCCGGTTGGACACACAGGCACCCATAAGGTTCGAGGATGAACTACTTGGGTAGCCTGCGTATACTGGCGCGCATTACGTATTCAGGTTCATTTCACGGAGCGTCCTGCATGTCCGGCAATACCTACGGCAAGCTGTTCACTGTCACCACCGCGGGCGAAAGCCATGGCCCGGCGTTGGTCGCCATTGTCGATGGCTGCCCGCCGGGGCTGGAGATATCCCTGGAGGATCTGCAGCGTGACCTGGACCGCCGCAAGCCCGGCACCAGCCGCCACACCACCCAGCGCCAGGAAGCCGACGAAGTCGAAATCCTCTCCGGCGTGTTCGAAGGTCGCACCACTGGCTGCTCGATCGGCCTGCTGATCCGCAACACCGACCAGAAATCCAAGGACTACTCGGCGATCAAGGATCTGTTCCGCCCGGCCCACGCCGACTACACCTACCACCACAAATACGGCGAGCGCGACTACCGCGGCGGCGGTCGCAGTTCGGCCCGCGAAACCGCGATGCGCGTCGCGGCCGGTGCGATTGCGAAAAAATACCTGGCCAGCCAGGGCATCGTCATTCGTGGCTACATGAGCCAGCTGGGGCCGATCGAAATTCCGTTCAAGACCTGGGATTCGGTGGAGCAGAACGCCTTCTTCAGCCCGGACCCGGACAAGGTGCCTGAGCTGGAAGCCTACATGGACCAGTTGCGCCGCGACCAGGATTCGGTCGGCGCGAAAATCACCGTGGTCGCCGAAGGCGTGATGCCGGGCCTGGGCGAGCCGATTTTCGACCGCCTCGACGCCGAACTGGCCCATGCGCTGATGAGCATCAACGCGGTGAAGGGCGTGGAAATCGGCGCCGGTTTCGCCAGCGTCGCCCAGCGTGGCACCGAGCATCGCGATGAAATGACCCCGCAAGGTTTCCTCAGCAACAACGCGGGCGGCATTCTCGGCGGTATTTCCTCCGGTCAGCCGATCGTTGCGCACCTGGCGCTGAAGCCGACGTCGAGCATCACCACGCCGGGCCGTTCCATCGACATTCATGGCAACCCGGTGGAAGTGATCACCAAGGGCCGTCACGACCCGTGCGTCGGCATCCGCGCCACGCCGATTGCCGAGGCGATGATGGCCATCGTGCTGATGGACCACCTGCTGCGTCACCGCGGGCAGAACGCCGATGTGCGTGTGAGCACGCCGGTGCTGGGTCAGTTGTAAATGGCTGACCTCATGGTCGCAGCCGTCTGATGGCGACTGCGACGCTCCCGTACTGGCGGCTCTCCAGTTTCTATCTGTTCTATTTCGCCTTGCTCGGTTCGACAGCGCCGTTTCTGGCGCTGTACTTCGATCACCTCGGATTCAGCGCCGCGCGCATCGGCGAGCTGGTGGCGATCCCGATGCTGATGCGCTGCGTGGCGCCGAATATCTGGGGCTGGCTGGGCGACTACAGCGGTCGGCGGCTGGCCATCGTGCGTTTCGGCGCGGTGTGCACGCTGCTGACGTTCTCGCTGATTTTCGTCAGCAAGAGCTATGCCTGGCTGGCGATGGTCATGGCCTTGCATGCGTTCTTCTGGCACGCGGTGCTGCCGCAGTTCGAAGTCATCACCCTGGCGCACTTGCAGAGCCAGACCTCGCGCTACAGCCAGATTCGCCTGTGGGGTTCGATCGGGTTCATCATCACCGTGGTCGCGCTGGGCCGGCTGTTCGAATGGCTGAGCCTGGACATCTACCCGGCGGCGCTGGTGTTGATCATGGCCGGCATCGTGCTCAGCAGCCTGTGGGTGCCCAATGCCCAACCGGCGCCGGGCAACCGGGTGGCGGGGGAGGGCTTCCTCAAGCAACTGCGCAACCCCGGCGTATTGGCGTTTTACGCCTGCGTGGCGCTGATGCAGATGAGCCACGGACCGTATTACACATTTTTAACCCTGCACCTTGAGCGACTGGGTTACAGCCGTGGCGTGATCGGCATGCTCTGGGCGGTCGGCGTGGTCGCCGAAGTCCTGATGTTTCTGGCCATGAGCCGGATCTTTGCGCGCTTCTCACTGCGCCGGGTGCTGATGGCCAGTTTTCTGCTGGCGGCGTTGCGTTGGCTGTTGCTGGGTTCGCTCGCGGAGTTTCTTTGGGTGCTGTTGTTTGCCCAGGTGCTGCACGCGGCGACGTTCGGCAGCTTTCACGCCGCTGCCATTTCATTCGTGCAACGTAGTTTTGGTGCGCGCCAGCAAGGCCAGGGTCAGGCGTTGTACGCCGCCCTGGCCGGCACCGGTGGTGCATTGGGCGCGTTGTATTCCGGCTACAGCTGGAATGCCCTCGGTGCGGCATGGACCTTTAGTATTGCCAGTCTCGCAGCGCTCGCCGCTGCCGTTATCATTGCCACACGTATGCAAGAGGACAGGCCATGAGCCTTACCCGTGAACACCTCGCCCAGGAAATCATCGACGCCGGGCGTTTTCTGTATGGCCGCGGCTGGTCGCCGGCCACCAGCAGCAATTATTCGACCCGCCTGTCGCCGACCGAAGCCTTGCTGACCGTGTCGGGAAAGCACAAGGGGCAACTCGGCATGGACGATGTACTGGCCACTGACCTGTCAGGCAACAGCCTGGAACCGGGCAAGAAACCGTCCGCCGAAACCCTGTTGCACACCCAGCTCTACACCTGTCGCCCGCAGATCGGTGCGGTGCTGCACACCCATTCGGTGAATGCCACCGTACTGTCGCGCCTGACGCCGCAAGACTTCATCGAGTTCGAAGACTACGAACTGCAAAAAGCCTTCAGCGGAGTGACCACCCACGAATCCCGGGTGCGGGTGCCGATTTTCGACAACGATCAGGACATTGCACGCCTGGCCGCCAAGGTGCAGCCTTGGCTCGACGCCCATCCCGATTGCGTCGGCTACCTGATCCGTGGTCATGGCCTCTACACCTGGGGCGCGCGCATGAGCGATGCCCTGCGGCAGATCGAGGCCTTTGAGTTTTTGTTCGAGTGCGAGCTGAAAACGCGCTCCATCTTGCATCGTTAAGGAGTTGCCCTGATGAGCAGCCTGTCCGTTTATCACGTCTCCAGCCCTGAAATCCCCAACAAGGTGCTGACCCATTTCGAAGACATCGCCTCGACCCTGGCCGAGCAGGGCGTGCGTTTCGACCGCTGGCAAGCCGCCACAAAACTCCAGCCGGGCGCCAGCCAGGATGAAGTGATCGCCGCCTATCAAGAGCAAATCGACCAGTTGATGACCGAACGCGGTTACATCACCGTCGACGTGATCAGCCTCAACAGCGATCACCCGCAAAAAGCCGAATTGCGTGCCAAGTTCCTCAACGAACACCGCCATGGCGAAGACGAAGTACGATTTTTCGTCGCCGGCCGTGGCCTGTTTACCCTGCACATCGACGATTACGTCTACGCCGTGCTGTGCGAGAAAAACGACCTGATCTCGGTGCCAGCCGGTACCAAACACTGGTTCGACATGGGCGAGCACCCGCATTTCATTGCGATCCGCCTGTTCAACAACCCGGAAGGCTGGGTGGCCAATTTCACCGGTGAAGACATCGCCAGCCAATTCCCGCTTCTGGAGGACTGAGTCGATGCCGATCAAAGCGATTCTCACCGACATCGAAGGCACCACCAGTGCAGTGAGTTTTGTGTTCGACGTGCTGTTTCCTTACGCGGCCAAGCATCTGCCGGACTTCGTTCGTGAGCACGCCGGGCGCGTAGACGTGGCGGCACAGTTGGACGCCGTGCGCCGGGACAGCAATGAGCCGGACGCCGATGTCGAGCGCGTTGTCGAGATCCTGCTGGGCTGGATTGCCGAAGACCGCAAGGCCACGCCGTTGAAAGCGTTGCAGGGCATGGTCTGGGCGCAGGGCTATCAGGCCGGGCAGTTGAAGGGGCACGTGTACCCGGACGCCGTTGAAGCGCTCAAACGCTGGCACCAGGATGGTTTTCAACTGTTTGTTTATTCCTCCGGCTCGATCCAGGCCCAGCGGTTGATCTTTGGCTGCTCCGAGGCGGGAGACCTGACGCCGTTGTTCAGTGGCTACTTCGACACCACTTCAGGGCCCAAGCGCGAGGCGCAGTCCTACGCCAACATCACGCAGGTGATCAACATCGAGGCGGGGCAGATTCTGTTCCTGTCTGACATCGTCGAAGAACTCGACGCGGCGCGTGCGGCGGGGATGGCTACTTGCGGGCTGGCCCGCGAAGGCGGCGAACTGACGGGGCATGTCACCGTGGACAGCTTTGCGCGGATAAATCCTGCTGCCTTCTAAGCACTACACAACTTGTAGGAGCGAGCCTGCTCGCGATAGCGGAGTGTCATTCAACATTGATGTTGATTGACACTCCGCTATCGCGAGCAGGCTCGCTCCTACAGTTTTCCCCCACACTTTTTTACATCGAGTGATAGGTCGGCAGGGCAAACCGTTGCTGGCTCTGCAGCATGGAAATCTGCGGCAATTCGCTGGCCTGTTCAGCGAGGTCGCGGCGAATCGCGCTGATGACCCAGGACAGTTGATCGCCATTGTGCAATTGCTGGTAGGAGATCGAGCGCATGAATTCTCTGCCGTCGGCGCTGCGCAAGGTCAGCAGAATCCCGCCGTCAGGGCGGTCCTGGGTAGTGACTGCGAAGTTGGAGAACAAGGACGAAAATTTTTCCTGGATAAGGCTCATGTCGTTCAGCTCCATGATGACTTGAATGGCAAGCATGGAGAGACTGTTGCAGTCTTTGTGCCATTCATTTTAGCTGAACAATATTAAGTAAAATCAACACATTACGGTTTTAAGTGATTTTTGCTTTCGTGCAATCTGCATGAATGGCCATCGTGCATCCTGCATTTTGCAGGTACGTCGGCGACTCGATGGAACCAATTGGCGCACACGGAATCATCTTCGCGCAGCGCTATCGCGGATCAAGATCGCAGATCAAGATCGCAGATACAAAACATTTCAAAAACCGCGTGTACAGCTCAAGAACCGTTGACGTATTTTCGGGTTCAGTCATCGCCACCCGACAATAAAAAAACATCGAACGGGAGCAATCATGAGCCGTACGTCGAACGACACGATTACCTGGAGCATGATGCTCCGCAAGCTGCCTTCCATCGCCAAAGCCATCCCCCGGGTGGTGAAGGGTATGAAGGCTGCCAACGTCAAGGACCCGACCCAAGCGTGTGGTTTGGGCTGGAGTTTCGAGCAAGCTGCGTTGCGCAACCCGGATGGCCCGGCGCTGTTGCAAGGCGACGTAGCGCTCAGTTACTCCGAGGTCAACCAATGGGCCAATCGCATTGCCCATCACCTGATCGGCCAAGGCATCGGCAAGGGTGATGGGGTAGCGGTCTTTATCGAGAACCGTCCGGAACTGCTGGTGACTATCCTCGCGGTGGCCAAGGTCGGCGCGATCAGTGCGCTGCTCAATACCTCGCAGACCCGCGACGCCCTGGTGCACAGTGTGAATCTGGTGGCGCCGGTGGCGATCGTTGTCGGTGAAGAGTTGGTCCCGGCGTACCTGACGGTGCGTGATCGGGTGTCGATCAAGGCTGACCGAACCTGGTTCGTCGCCGATCAGGACACCTCTCGCCAACCGGGTATCGCGCCTGAAGGTTTCATCAACCTGATGACCGCCAGTCTTGACGCTGCCAGCGACAACCCGCCCAGCAGCCAGCAGATTTACTTCGACGATCCCTGCTTTCATATCTACACCTCAGGTACCACTGGGCTGCCCAAGGCTGGGGTGTTCAAGCACGGACGCTGGATGCGCAGCTCTGCGAGCTTCGGCATGATCGCCCTGGACATGCGCCCGGACGATGTCATCTATTGCACCTTGCCGCTGTACCACGCCACGGGCCTTTGCGTGTGCTGGGGTTCGGCCGTCAGTGGGGCCAGCGGGTTCGCGATCCGCCGCAAATTCAGCGCCAGTCAGTTCTGGAGCGATGCGCGCAAGTACCGGGCGACTACCATCGGTTATGTCGGCGAACTGTGCCGCTACCTGGTCGATCAACCGCCCTGCGCCGACGACAACCGGCACGATGTGAAGAAAATGATCGGCAACGGCTTGCGTCCCGGCGCCTGGAACGAGTTCAAGACCCGCTTTGCGGTGAATCACATCTGCGAGCTGTACGCCGCCAGCGACGGCAATATCGGGTTCACCAATATTCTGAATTTTGACAACACCATCGGTTTTTCCCTGATGTCCTGGGAATTGGTCGCGTACGACCACGACAGCGGCGCGCCGATTCGTCAGGCCAATGGCTTGATGCGCAAGGTCGCCAAAGGCGAGCAGGGGTTGTTGCTGGCGAAAATCGACGACAAGGCACCGCTGGACGGCTACACCGATCCGCAGAAAACCGCCAGGGTCGTGTTCCAGGATGTGTTCGAGAAGGGTGACCGCTACTTCAACACCGGCGACCTGTTGCGCAACATCGGTTTCGGTCATGCGCAGTTTGTCGACCGCCTGGGCGATACCTACCGCTGGAAGGGCGAAAATGTCTCGACCACGGAGGTCGAAAACATCCTTCTGCAACACCCGCATATTTCCGAAGCCGTGGCCTATGGCGTGGAAATCCGCAACACCAATGGCCGCGCCGGGATGGCGGCAATTACCCCGGCCGAATCCCTGGCAACCCTGGACTTCAGTGAGCTGCTGGCCTTCGCCCGTGAGCAGATGCCGGCCTATGCGGTGCCGTTGTTCCTGCGGGTGAAAGTGAAAATGGAAACCACCGGCACGTTCAAATATCAGAAGACCCGACTCAAGGACGAGGCCTTCGACCCGGGTAAAACCGGCGATGACCCGATCTATGCCTGGCTGCCGGGGACGCAGACTTACGTGCAGGTCACGCAGCAGTTGTTGACCGACATTCACGGCGGCAAGTACCGCTATTGAATCTGGCTATGGCGGCCCATGAGAAAAAACAAGTGACAGTGCCGGGGCCGCTCGGGAAACTGTCGGCTTTTACGAATGACAGAAAAGGGAGTGCCCAATGTCAGACAAAAGCCGCCAGATGACCCCCGAAGAAGCCGCCGAATTCACCGAACAGGTATTCAACAAGGCACGGGAGGGCGATGCGGCAATGATGGCTGCGCTGCTGACCAAGGGTTTGCCGCCGAACCTGCGTAACCACAAGGGCGATACCTTGCTGATGCTGGCCGCGTACCATGGCCATGTGGACACGGTAAAAGTCCTGCTGGAGCACAAGGCCGACCCGGAGATCCGTAATGACAACGGCCAGAGCCCGATTGCCGGCGCCGCCTTCAAGGGCGACCTGGCGGTGATCAAGGCCTTGGTCGAGGGTGGCGCGCAGGTTGAAGGCTCGTCCTTCGATGGCCGCACGGCGCTGATGATGGCGGCGATGTTCAACCGCGTTGAGGTGGTCGATTACCTGATCGGCAAGGGCGCCGACCCGAAAGCCAGGGACGCCAATGGCATCACCGCGCTGGAAGCGGCTAAAACCATGGGCGCTTCCGATACGGTTGCTCAGTTGGAAAAACTGTTGGGCTGACGTTGAGCTTTGTGGCGAGGGGGCTTGTCGGGACGCCGCACCGCCCCGTTCGGCTGCGAAGCAGTCGCAAATCCATTCCGCGCGGTCTGTCTGACAAATCACATCGTCTGAATTTGGGGCCGCTTCGCGACCCAACGGGGGCAAGTCCCCTCGCCACAGGGATCGCATCGCCACAGGTCCGCATTTCACTCATTAATGCGCTATCCTTCGCGCCCTCAAAATTCCCCTCGCTACAGGATCCGCCCCATGAAAGCCGCACTCGTCGAACTCATCAGCAAAATCAGCTCCGGGTGCATGGGCGATGACGAAATCCTCAAGGTCGCAGACGAAGCGGCCCAGGCCTATGCCGATCCGCAAGCTTTTCTGACGGCCAATCCGGACATCAACTACGACGACAGCTTCCCGATCCTGTTGGGTGAGTGGGTGGTGGTCGGCAGCCTGCCGGAAACGGTGCTGTTCCAGGCTGACACCTACATGGATCTGTTCGCGCAAATCGTCGCGTCGTTCGGCCCGGGCATTGAGTTCAACCTCAAGCCCAAGCAACTGGCCAAGACCGAAGCCCTGACCGCGCTCAATCGCATCCAGGTGCAGATGAGCAGCCTGAACAAGGAAAACGGTGGTTATACGCTGATGAACTTCAGCCAGTTGCTCGATGACGAGTTGCAGGTGGTCCTGGTCTACGGCAATGACCTGCCACGGGTGCTGGAATTGTGCGCAGAAGTCGGCATCGCAGCAGCGCCATCCCTGGAAGCCCTGAAAGTGGCGATCCACGTCTGATAGCCAAACCCTGTCAATAAAAGGGAACCCTCGCGACGACCGTCTATCCTGAGAGGGCATATCACTCTTTGGGAGCGTCACCATGGGTTCCACGTTCAACAGCCTGGTCGCCTTGATCATTTTTGCCCTGGACATCTGGGCCATCATCAACGTATTCAAAAGTAGCGCCGAGACCGGGATGAAAATCCTCTGGGTGCTGCTGATTGCGCTATTGCCAGTGCTGGGACTGATCATCTGGGCCATTGCCGGGCCGCGGGGCAACGTCAAGTTCTGAACAAGCGACACTAAACCTGTGGGAGCGTGGCTTGCCCGCGAAAGCGGTGAATCAGTCAACATTGATAGCGACTGACACTACGCCTTCGCGAGCAAGCTCGCTCCTACATTCGACCTGTCATGTTCCGCGACGTAGAATGCGCGCCTTTCCCGGTCAATCGAGACGATCGATTGGCCATCATGGGCGGGTAACCGTCCGTTGCCACCCGCATTCATCGGAGCACTTCCCATGAGCATCACCCCGACCAGCGACTACCTGGAAACCCTCTACGAAGGCTACGGCCAGCGTTTTCGCATGGAAAAACTGCTGCACGAAGTGCGCACCGAACACCAGCACCTGGTGATCTTCGAGAACCCGCGCATGGGCCGGGTGATGGCGCTGGACGGCGTGATCCAGACCACCGAAGCCGACGAGTTCATCTATCACGAAATGCTCACTCACGTGCCGATCCTCGCCCATGGCACCGCCAAGCGCGTGCTGATCATTGGCGGCGGCGATGGCGGCATGTTGCGTGAAGTGGCCAAGCACCGCAGTGTCGAGCACATCACCATGGTCGAGATCGACGGCACCGTGGTCGACATGTGCAAGGAATTCCTGCCGAACCACTCCAAAGGTGCATTCGACGATCCACGCCTGAACCTGGTGATCGATGACGGCATGCGTTTCGTCGCCACCACCACTGAAAAATTCGACGTGATCATTTCCGACTCCACCGACCCGATCGGACCGGGCGAAGTGCTGTTCTCTGAAAACTTCTACCAGGCCTGCCACCGCTGCCTGAACGAAGGCGGCATCCTGGTGACCCAGAACGGCACGCCGTTCATGCAGATCGAAGAAGTGAAGACCACCGCCGGTCGCCTGCGCAGCCTGTTCCCGGACTGGCACTTCTATCAGGCCGCCGTACCGACCTACATCGGCGGCTCGATGACCTTCGCCTGGGGCGCCACCAATACCGCTTATCGCAAGTTGTCCCGCGAAACCCTGCAACAGCGCTTCACGGGCAGCGGCATCGTCACCCGCTACTACAATCCTGAAATCCACATCGGTGCCTTCGCCTTGCCGCAATACGTGTTGCAGGCGGTGAACAAGCCAAGCAACGACTAAAACCCTGTAGGAGCGAGCCTGCTCGCGATGGCGTCAGACCACTCAATATGGATGTTGAATGTTCCTCTGCCATCGCGAGCAGGCTCGCTCCCACATTGAAATGCAGCGGAACAAGGCGGAACAATCAGCCAGCTAACAAGGTCGAGATAGGGGTAAACCCATCCATGGGTTTTACCGAGGAGGCACCAATGCAAAAGTGGAAAGTCACTTTCGTGGATGATCATGGCGAAACCATCAACGAAGTCTTTGAGTGCACCGAGCGCCCGGACTACGAGCGTGCCGCCAGGCTCATCAAGGCCCGGCTTCTTCCTGTCGCCGCCGAACTGGATCTGAACGATCTGGAAGGGCGGACCACTGATGCGTGCGTCAAAGAACTCAAGCTCCAGAACAGCATTCAAATCCTCGGCATTACTCCAATCTGAACGACACCTGTCGCATTCACATCCAGGCCTTGGCAGAGGCTCTATCTTGAGGCTACTCTGCAAGCGAGATCAGCGAACGGATCGCTAAGGTCTGGTCTTGTCAGCTCCATGCTTGTTTCCCGACGGCACATCGGTTGCCGTCGCTCGCGCTATTCGGTTGCGAGTGAGGGAGTACGGAAAGTCTATCCATCGTATTGAGGAGGACGTTTCATGAGCACAGCCTATCAAGAAGACATCAGCAGCAGCGTTCTGCGCCGCATGAAAGAAGGCGGTTTTGACTTTTCACGGTTTCATCCCATCGAGTTCTACGCCATTTTCCCGGATGAGGAGCGGGCACGCAGGGCGGCAGGTCATTTCCATCGTGGTGAATCCCTGAATGCGCAAGTCAGTGTGCGCGACGATGGCGCCTGGGCGCTGGAATTGTGCAAAGTCATGTATGCCACCTACGACGACATTGGCGATTTCGAACAGGGTTTCGAAGCGGTGGTCGAGCCGTTGGGCGGCATCATCGAAGGCTGGGGTGTGAAACAGGAGGTACGAGGGCGACTCGCATAACTTATGAACAGTGACAACCAGCATTGACGGCTGACCTTCGGGTTGGCCGTTTTCATTTTCGCCGATATTTATTTCAACACAACCTTGTAGGAGCTGCGGTGCGGCGATCCGACTTGCCAGCGAAGGCGTTCTTGAAGAGCATCGCATGACTTAGTGGCCTCTTCGCCGGCAAGCCGGCTCCTACAGACTATGCTGGTGATAGGCGGTCACAGCGCCTTGCAATGAAGCGGGGGCAATCAGGTTGGGGCATTTGTCGCACAGGATTGGTGCGACGCGTGCGTCTTGATTATCCAACCAATTGAAATCTAAGCGTTTATGCCGATGGCACGGGCCTTGCGAAGGTCTGGACGTCCGAGTGACAAGGAGTACGGCATGATCCGCACCTATTTTGATGAGATGTACGATGCCGGCGGCCTGGTCCGCCCGCATTATCGGGAGTTTGCCCGTTGGCTGGCCGAGACGCCTGACGAGCTTCTGGCACAACGGCGACGCGAGGCCGATCTGTTGTTTCATCGCGCCGGAATAACCTTCACGCTCTACGGTGATGAGCAGGGGACAGAGCGCCTGATTCCCTTCGACACCATCCCCCGCAGCATCCCCGTCAGTGAGTGGCGGGTCGTCGAGCGCGGCTGCATCCAGCGGGTCAAGGCGTTGAACATGTTCCTCGCCGACCTCTACCACGAGCAGCGCATCATCAAGGCCGGCATCATTCCGGCCGAGCAGGTGCTGGCCAACGAGCAGTACCAGTTGGCGATGCAGGGCCTGGATTTGCACCGCGATATCTATTCGCACATCTCCGGCGTCGACCTGGTGCGCGACGGCGACGGCACCTACTACGTGCTCGAAGACAATCTGCGTACACCGAGCGGCGTCAGTTACATGCTCGAAGACCGCAAAATGATGATGCGCCTGTTCCCCGAGCTGTTCGCGGCACAACGCATCGCTCCCATCGACCACTACCCGAACCTGCTGCTCGATACCCTGAAAAGCTCAAGTCCCATCGACAATCCAAGCGTGGTGGTGCTGACACCTGGCCGCTTCAACAGCGCGTTCTTCGAGCATGCGTTTCTCGCGCGGGAAATGGGCGTGGAACTGGTGGAGGGCGCGGACCTGTTCGTGCGTGACGACAAGGTCTACATGCGCACCACCGACGGGCCGAAAGCGGTCGACGTGATTTATCGTCGCCTTGACGACGCCTTCCTCGATCCGCTGGCGTTCAACCCGGAATCGATGCTCGGCGTGCCGGGGCTGCTGTCGTCCTACCGTTCCGGCAACGTGGTGCTGGCCAATGCCATCGGCACGGGGGTGGCGGACGACAAGTCGGTGTATCCGTTCGTTACCGACATGATCCGTTTCTACCTGGATGAAGAGCCGATCCTGAAGAACGTACCGACCTGGCAATGCCGTAATCCATCTGAGCTTTCCCACGTCCTGGCCAACCTTGCAGAACTGGTGGTCAAGGAAACCCAGGGGTCCGGCGGGTACGGAATGCTGGTGGGGCCGGCGGCGACGGCGGCGGAAATCGAAGCCTTCCGCGCGCGCATCATCGCCAAACCCCATGCCTATATCGCGCAACCGACGTTGTCGCTGTCGACCTGCCCGACCTTTGTCGAAAACGGCATCGCACCTCGCCACATCGACTTGCGGCCGTTTGTCTTGTCGGGCCGCGAAACCCGGGTCGTGCCTGGCGGCTTGACCCGCGTCGCCCTGCGCGAAGGCTCCCTGGTGGTCAATTCCTCCCAGGGTGGCGGAACCAAGGACACCTGGGTGGTCGAGGATTAAAGGAAGCCTGTCATGTTAAGTAGAACTGCCTCGGATTTGTATTGGATGTCGCGTTACCTGGAGCGGGCGGAAAACCTCGCACGGATGCTCGACATCAGCTATTCGCTGTCGCTGATGCCGCAGGACGGACGTGGCGACGGTTTGCACGAATTGGCCATGCCGCTGTTGATCACCGGTACCCTGGACGACTACCTGGAGCGCCATGGCGAATTGCATGCCGAACGGTTGCTGCATTTCTTCGCCCTGGATGCCGCCAACCCGGCAAGCATCTACAGCTGCCTGGGATCGGCACGAGCCAGCGCCCATGCGGTGCGTGGGCGCATCACCGCCGACATGTGGGAAAACATAAATGCCACCTGGCTGGAAATTCGCGGCATCGCCGAACAGGGCCTCAGTCGCTACGGCATGAGCCGTTTCTGCGAGTGGATCAAGGAGCGTTCCCACCTGTTCCGGGGCGCGTCCTACGGCACCATCATGCGTAACGATGCGTTTCGCTTCATTCGTCTGGGGACCTTTATCGAGCGGGCGGACAACACCTTGCGTCTGCTCGATGCCCGCTACGAAATGGCTGGCGATCAGGCCGAAGCGGTCAGCGATGGCACAGCTCACGCCTATTACCAATGGAGCGCATTACTGCGGGCGTTGTCGTCATTCGAGGCCTACACGGAAATCTACCGCGACGCCCCCGGCGCCCGGCATGTGGCGGAGTTGCTGTTGTTGCGGGCCGATGTGCCGCGATCCCTGCGCGCCTGCACCGAAGAGATCGACCAGATCCTCGCGCAATTGCGGGGGGCCAACGGTCGCCCCGCACAACGCCTGGCGGCAGAAATAGACGCACGCCTGCGTTACACCGGCATCACCGAAATTCTCGACGAAGGCCTGCACGCCTGGCTGACCGAGTTCATCCCGCTGGTGCGCCAGTTGGGCAACGCCATACACAGTTCCTACCTGGAGGCTGCATGAGACTTTCCATTAGCCACGAGACCACCTATCACTACGAAGATCAGGTGCGGGCGAGCATCCAGTACCTGCGACTGACCCCCCACGACAGCGAGCGCCAGCACGTGCTCAGCTGGCAGCTCGACCTGCCACGCCCGGTGCGCGCGCAACTCGATCCGTTCGGCAACATTCTGCATGTGCTGACCCTGGACGAGCCCCACGAGGCAATCATCATCGGCGCCCGAGGGCAGGTGGACATCGATGAATTGCGCGAAGCCGAGCATGAAAGCCAGTCGGCACTGCCGTTCCTGCGCTTCACGCGCCTGACCGAAGCCGACGGAGCGCTGCGCGCGTTTGCCGAGAAGGCCTGCAAACAACGCCGGGATCGTACGGCGCTGATCGATTTGATGCATGGCCTGAACCAGCACATGACCTACACGCCGGGTTCCACCGAAGTGGACACCAGCGCCGCCCAGGCCTTCGCCGGGCGCTCCGGCGTGTGTCAGGACCACACCCACGCGTTTCTCGCCTGCACCCGCAGCCTGGGCATTCCCGCGCGTTATGTGTCGGGCTATCTGTACAGCGAAAACAGCGAACACCTGGCCAGCCACGCCTGGGCCGAAGCCTGGCTGGATGATGCCTGGTACAGCTTCGACGTGACCAATGAGCTGGCCCGGCCGGAACGTCACCTGAAGCTGGCGGTGGGCCTGGACTACCTGGATGCCTGCCCTGTGCGCGGGATGCGCCGGGGCGGTGGGTGTGAGCAGATGCACGCCAAGGTGCTGGTGTCACCAACGCCTGCGCCGGTGATTTCAGTGCAGCAGCAATAATAAGAACACCACCAAACCCTGTGGGAGCGAGCTTGCTCGCGATGGCGTCATGACAGTCAATGTTTCTGTGACTGACACACCGCCATCGCGAGCAAGCTCGCTCCCACAAGGGGGTTCAGTGTCAGGGCTTCACCTTGCGCCCGACCATATGCTGCAAATACCCCACAAGCATCTGCAGATCCCCATCCGGCAACACCTCGGCCGAGAACCCGGGCATCTTCGCCTGAGGCCACTGGCGCAAACTCTGCGGATCGCGAATGTAGCGCTTGAGGAAGTCCGCGCCGAAGTACTCGGTCGGGTTGTACGGAATATTCAGGTCCGGCCCGAATTGCGCGTCCCCGGCGCCATTGAGTCGATGGCAGGCCAGGCAATTCTTCTGGAATAACGCAAATCCCTTGTTCACCGGATCATCCGCCTTCAACGCCGGATCGGGCAGCAGGGCAGGAAAGCGCTCAGCCACGGACGCCAGGCGTTTGATGCTCGCCACTTGGAACGGCCATTGTTCGGGACTGATATTGCCGGCCTGCGGATTGCTCCAGACCAGATAGAACGGTCCGGCCCCCGGCTTGCCTTCCGACAGCGGTGGCCAGGGTTTGGCCGGGTCTTCAACCGCCAGCCACGCCTGTGCCCCCTGGGTATTGAGCAACGGCGCCGCGGCCATTTCGGCGGCAAAGCCATCCAGGGCCACGGCTTGCAGATGGTCCTCAGGCTTGATGCCGTTCAGCAGCGCGGACAACGGCACAGCGCGGTAACTCATGTCCCGCTTGTAGGAAACGTCATTGCGGATGTTGATGGTTTGAGCCTGGGGATGCTTGAGCAATTCCTCGGTTCGCCAGGTGCGACTGTTCGCGCCCAGCTCCAGATTCAGCTGTGCGGCATACAGGGGCGTGCCGAACAGCAGGGCCCCGAGCAGAGTGAGCATTTTCAAGTGATCGCCGTCCATGTCGTGCAAGTGCCGCAAAGATTGGCACAGCCACGCTGGCCCGGGTAGCGGGCCAGTCACATTTTGAGAGTGGCCATTCAAAATCTGTGACGCCGTATCTTTTAGACGCGACTAGCCAATCACCTTGGTCAGGTTCGGCAATATCAACAACAGCGTGGTGGCGAAAAGGATGAGCCCGGCTTGACGTACTTTCGATTGTTTGAACATGGCTTGACCGCCTTTTTTGTTATTTCCTGATGCCTGCCTGCATATCTCCATGTTGGCAGCGCGTTGCACTTCCTGTAGTGACGAGCGCCTCGGCAAAACCCGACGACGACTTCGTACAAGTTCACCTTAGAGCCCGTGCTGCGCTTGGTTTAGATCCATTTCATATGGAGTTGTTACGATTCGCTTTAAAAAAGGTATGAGGCCTATTGCCAGCTTCTTTGGCGCCCGTTGGCTAGACAGCTTGGTGTCTTGAATGGTAGCTGACTACCGTCCGTCTGAGCGTGAGCGTCAAGATCTGTGAGCGCTAAGGTCATTGAATCAATCGCGGCTCGGGCCAAGAGTGAGCGCTCGGTATTTATCCACCTGCACTGTGGTTCGAGGACGTCATGACCCAAGCATTGATTTTCGACGCGTTACGCACGCCCCGTGGCAAAGGCAAGGCCGACGGCGCCTTGCACAGTGTCAAACCGGTGGATCTGGTTGCCGGTTTACTCACCGCACTGCAACAGCGCATGGCGCTGGACACCAGCCAGGTCGATGACGTGGTGCTCGGCTGCGTGACGCCGATTGGCGATCAAGGCTCTGACATCGCCAAAATTGCTGCTCAGGTGGCCGATTGGGATGTCAGTGTGGCGGGGCTGCAGATCAACCGTTTCTGCGCGTCCGGGCTGGAGGCGGTCAACCTCGGCGCAATGAAAGTGCGCTCCGGCTTCGAAGACCTGGTGGTGGTCGGCGGTGTCGAGTCGATGTCGCGGGTGCCGATGGGCAGCGATGGCGGGGCCTGGGCGCTGGACCCGGCGACCAACCTGCACAGCCACTTCACGCCACAGGGTGTGGGCGCCGACCTGATCGCCACCCTTGAAGGCTTCAGTCGTCAGGACGTCGATGCCTATGCTCTGCATTCGCAGCAAAAGGCTGCGCGTGCGCGAGCCGACGGTTCGTTCAACAAATCGCTGGTGCCGGTGCAGGACCAGAACGGCATCATCCTGCTCGATCACGATGAGTTCATCCGCGCCGAATCGACCCTGGAAGGCCTGGGTAAGCTCAAGCCGAGTTTCGAGATGATGGGGCAGATGGGCTTCGATGCCACCGCGTTGCGGGTCTACAGCCACGTCGAGCGGATCAACCACGTCCACACCCCGGGCAACAGTTCCGGAATCGTCGACGGCGCGGCGCTGATGCTCATCGGCTCCGAAGCCAAGGGGCGGGCGCTGGGCTTGCAGCCCCGGGCGCGGATTGTCGCCACGGCAGTCACCAGCACCGATCCGACCATCATGCTCACCGGCCCCGCGCCGGCGACCCGCAAGGCGTTGGCCAAGGCCGGGCTGCGGGTCGAAGACATCGACCTGTTCGAAGTCAATGAGGCGTTCGCGTCAGTGGTGTTGAAATTCATCAAGGACATGGCCGTCGACCCGGACAAGGTCAATGTCAATGGTGGTTCCATCGCCATGGGCCACCCGCTGGGTGCCACCGGCTGCGCCATTCTCGGCACGCTGCTCGATGAACTGGAAGCCCGACGCCTGCGTTATGGCCTCGCGACCCTGTGTGTCGGTGGCGGCATGGGCATTGCCACCATCATCGAACGCCTCTGAGCCCGGACTTCAAGGAACCCAGTTATGAGCGAAGCCATTCGTTACGAAAAAGGCCAGGACCAGATCGTGGTCCTGACCATCGACATACCGGGCCAGAGCGCCAACACCATGAACGCGGTGTACCGCGAAGCCATGGCTGACTGCGTTGCGCGCCTGGTGGCCGACAAGGACAGCATCGCCGGTGTGATCATCACCTCGGCCAAGAAGACTTTCTTCGCTGGCGGCGACCTCAATGAACTGATCAAGGTCGGCAAGCCCGAAGCCAAAGCCTTCTACGACATGGTGCTGACCCTCAAGGGCCAGTTGCGCACCCTGGAAACCCTCGGCAGACCGGTGGTCGCGGCGATCAACGGCGCGGCACTCGGCGGCGGCTGGGAAATCTGTTTGGCCTGCCATCATCGCGTGGCGCTGGACAATCCTTCAGTGCAACTCGGCTTGCCGGAAGTCACCCTCGGCTTGCTGCCGGGCGGCGGTGGCGTGGTGCGCATGGTGCGCATGCTCGGCCTGGAAAAGGCCCTGCCGTATCTGCTCGAAGGCAAGCGGGTGCGGCCGCAACAGGCATTGCAGGCAGGGTTGATCGACGAACTGGCGATCGATCACGAGGACCTGTTGGCCAAGGCGAAGGCGTGGATTCTCGCCAATCCGACGGCGGTACAACGCTGGGATGTGAAGGGCTACCAGATTCCGGGCGGTACACCGTCTAGCCCGAAAGTTGCGCAGATGCTGGCGATTGCGCCGTCGATCCTGCGCAGCAAAACCCAGGGCACGATGCCCGCGCCGGAGAAAATCCTCTGCGCGGCGGTCGAGGGCGCCCAGGTGGATTTCGACACGGCGCACCTGATCGAAACCCGCTATTTCACCGAACTGACCACCGGCCAGGTCTCGAAAAACCTGATTGGCACGTTCTGGTTCCAGCTCAACGAAATCAATGCCGGCGGCTCGCGGCCTCAAGGTTTTGAACCGTATGTCACCCGCAAAGTCGGCGTGCTCGGCGCCGGGATGATGGGGGCGGGGATTGCCTTTGTCAGCGCATCGGCAGGTATCGAGGTGGTGCTCAAGGACATCAACCTCGCCGCGGCAGACAAGGGCAAGGCGCATTCGGCGGCGCTGCTGGACAAGAAAGTCGCTCGCGGACAGATGAGCATCGAGCAACGCGACACCGTTCTGGCGCGCATTCGAACCAGCGAAAGCGATGCCGACCTGGCCGGTTGCGACCTGATCATCGAGGCCGTGTTCGAGGATCGTGAGTTGAAGGCCAAGGTCTCGTTGGCGGCGCAGAAGGTCGTCGGCGCGGACGCAGTGATCGCTTCCAACACCTCGACCTTGCCGATCAGCGGCCTGGCGTGCGCCGTGCCCGACCAGAGCAAGTTCATCGGCCTGCATTTTTTCAGCCCCGTGGAGAAAATGCCGCTGGTGGAAATCATCAAGGGCGCCAACACCAGCGACGAAACCCTGGCCCGCGGCTTCGATTACGTGCTGCAAATCAGGAAAACCCCGATTGTGGTCAATGACAGCCGCGGTTTCTTCACGTCGCGGGTGTTCGGCACCTTCACCAACGAAGGCATCGCCATGCTGGGTGAGGGCATCAACGCGGCGATGATAGAGACCGAAGCGCGCAAAACTGGCATGCCTGTAGGACCGCTGGCGATCTCTGACGAAGTTTCCCTCAGCCTGATGAGCCATATCCGCCAGCAAACCGCCAAGGACCTGCAAGCAGAAGGCAAACCGCTGATAGAACATCCAGCATTTGCCGTGATTGACGTGCTGCTCAATGAGTTCAAGCGTCCGGGCAAGGCTGCCGGTGGAGGTTTCTACGAGTATCCGGTGGGCGGCCAGAAACACTTGTGGCCGGAGTTGAAGGCGCGCTTCGAGAACACCGACGGGCAGATTTCGCCGAAGGATGTGCGTGATCGCTTGCTGTTCGTGCAAGCCATCGAAACAGTGCGCTGTGTGGAGGAGGGCGTGTTGACCTCGACGGCGGATGCCAACGTTGGCTCGATCTTCGGTATCGGGTTCGCCCCATGGACCGGTGGTGCGCTGCAATTCATCAACCAGTACGGCGTGCGCGACTTTGTCGCCCGTGCCCAATACCTGACCAAGCAATATGGAGAGCGGTTCGCGCCGCCTGCGCTGTTGCTGGAAAAAGCGGCGAAAGGGGAGATCTTCTAAGGGCGCGATGACGCATTTCGGGGCTTGCCTTGTCACAGTGTTTCAAGGCAGGCTCTGGGGTGTGCATTATTCCCATCATGTGTCAGGTATTTTTTATGTCGTTACGCATCTGCATTCTGGAAACCGACCACCTGCGTCCGGAATTGGTTGACCAATATCAGGGCTACGGGCAGATGTTCAAACACCTGTTTTCGCAGCAACCGATTGCCGCCGAGTTCACAGTCTACAACGTGGTGCAGGGTGAATACCCAGGCGACGACCTGACGTTCGACGCCTATCTGGTGACGGGCAGCAAGGCTGACTCCTTCGGCACCGATCCGTGGATCGAAACCCTCAAGAAATATCTGCTGACCCGCTACGAGCGCGGCGACAAATTGCTGGGCGTCTGCTTCGGTCATCAGTTGCTGGCGTTGCTGCTCGGTGGCAAGAGCGAGCGTGCGACCCAAGGCTGGGGCGTCGGCACCCACAACTACAAATTGGCCGCCAAGGCGCCATGGATGAGCCCGGTGCGTGAAGAACTGACGTTGCTGATCAGCCACCAGGATCAGGTCACGTCGCTGCCGGAAAACGCTACGGTCATCGCTTCCAGTGATTTCTGCCCGTATGCCGCTTACCACATCAACGATCAGGTGCTGTGCTTCCAGGGGCATCCGGAATTCATCCACGACTACTCCCGCGCCCTGTTGGAGATTCGCCAGCAGGCACTGGGTGAGCAGGTCTACTCCAAAGGTATCGCGAGCCTGGAGCAGGAGCACCACGGCGCCACGGTTGCCGAGTGGATGATGCGGTTTGTGGCGCACAAGCCCTAAACGACCTGAAGCAAAAGCTTCGCTGGCAAGCCAGCTCCTACGGGGGATCGCGTACCCATTGTAGGAGCTGGCTTGCCAGCGAATTTCCCAATCGCCTCGGTCCCTTCTACAACCACCCCGACTTCTTGAAACTGGCCCACAACCCCAGACAACCCACCGTAATAAACCCCAGCACTCCGAAATACCCGTAGTGCCAGCTCAACTCCGGTATGTTCTGGAAATTCATTCCATAAATCCCCGCCACCGCCGTCGGGAAGGCCAGGATCGCCGCCCAGGCCGCAAACTTGCGCTGCACCACACTCTGGCGAGAGGCCTCCAACAGCACCCCGACTTCAATCGTCTGGCTGGCAATATCCGCCAGCGTCGTCAGGTCTTCCATCTGCCGCGTTACATGGATCTGCACATCGCGAAAGTACGGCCGCATGTTCTTGTCGATGAACGGGAAGCTCAGTCTCTGCAATTCCTCCCCGATCTCAATCATCGGTGCCACATAACGACGCAAGCGCAAAACATCACGACGCAGGCCATGCAGCCTCTGGATGTCGTAGTCATTCAACGAGCCGCATAACACATTGCCCTCCAGCTCATCGATTTCTGCGTGAATGGCTTCGCCCATCGGCTGGTAGTTTTCGATCACGAAATCGAGGATGGCATAGAGTACGAAATCTTCCCCGTGCTCAAGCAATAGCGGACGTGCCTCACAGCGTTGTCGGACATGGGCGTAGGACGCGGAATGACCGTTGCGCGCAGTAATGATGTAGCCATTGCCGGCAAAGATGTGCGTTTCGATGAACTTGAGTTTGCCTTCATCCCGGATGGGTGAATACGTCACGATGAACAGCGCATCGCCGAAGGTTTCCAGCTTCGGCCGGCTGTGCTTTTCCAGGGCGTCTTCGATCGCCAGTTCGTGCAGGTTGAACTGGCGTTGCAGATTGTAGAGTTCCTCGGCGTTCGGCTCCTCGAGGCCGATCCAGACAAAGTGTCCGGGTTTGGCGGCCCAGGCTGCACCTTCGTCGAGGGTGATATTGGTGACTCTCTTACCGGCGCTATAAACCGCTGAAGCAACAACTCTACCCATGATGGTGATTCACTTCTTTTGGCAGCTTTTAATTGGCAGCAAATGCAATGGCAGCGTTGATCAGCTTAGCCTTGTCAGTGTTTGAGAGTCAGTTAAATCTGCTGAGTTCGACGGTAAAGACTTGCAGGCAAAAGAAAACCCGCACCGGGCGGGTTTTCTTTTTCAGGCGGCTTGCAGTTGCCGGTCCATCGACTCGATGCATTCACGCATCTGCTCGCGACACTGGGCAATCAGCAGGGGCATGTCGTCCAGGCTCAATCCTGCGGTGGGAATCGCCGGTAACGAGCGAATCAGAATTTTCCCGCTATGCCAGCGGTTCAATCGCATGTGTTTGACGTAACTGCTGACACACACTGGCACGATCGGCACCCCAGCGGCAATGGCCATCTGGAAGGCGCCTTTCTTGAAAGGCAGCAAGTCCTCGCCCAGGTTGCGGGTGCCTTCCGGGAAAACCCAGATCGAGGTGTCTTTGTTTTGCAGGGTGTGGGTGGTGGTCAACATCGACTTGCGCGCCTTGCGCGCATTGCCACGGTCGATCAACACATTGCCGGCCAGCCAGAACAATTGCCCGAACAGCGGTACCCATTTCAGGCTTTTTTTACCGATGCACACAGTACGGCGGGGCACCACGTTGCCAAACACAAACAGGTCGTAGTTGGACTGGTGGTTGGCGATGATCACGCAGCTGTCCGGTTTATCCATCAACGGCCCGACTTCGGCCTTCACCCGCAAACGCAAAATACACATGGCCGGCCATGCGTACAGGCGTGCGCACAGACGGCTGTTGTCCGGGTTGAATGGCCGGCACAGGCCGAGAATCACTCCCAGCACACCCGCCACGATAAAATGCAGGCCCATCAATGACATGCGGAACAAAAACAGCATTTACAGGCCCCAACGGGACAAAAGGTGGCGCAGTGTACGGATGTGCACTGTTTTCGGCAATTACTGCCAGGGAAGTGAGAGATAGCCGATGTTTGTGCTGATGTTTCCGACCAGTCAGTCAGAAGCGATCTAGAGCGGTTACAGAGGTTTAACACAGGCATGTATGAAGAGGCATGTATGAAGAGGCATGTATAAAAAAGCCCGACACGATGGTCAGGCTTTTCGTTGTAGCAGATCCGGGTTTAACCCAAATGCTCCTGGTCCTGGATGATTGCGTTGTCCAGGGCCTCCAGCAGCGCTTTGCGCACTTTCAATTTGGTGTTCTTGTGCGCGGTCATGTTGATCTTCTTCAACTGGCGAGCCGCCGCCAGTGCTGCGCCTTGCAGTTCTTCAGCCGAGACTACGACATCAAGGAAACCGGCAGCCACGGCGCCTTGTGGACTGAACATCTCGCCGTTGACCACCGAACGCTGCAGCGCCACTTTGTTCAGGCGGTCACGTGCGATCTCAATGCCCGCGTGGTGCATGGTCATGCCGATCTGCACTTCGTTCAGGCCAATGCTGAACGCACCGTCTACGCCAATGCGATAGTCGGCCGACAACAGCAGAAACGCGCCCTTGGCCACCGCATGCCCCGGGCACGCAACGATCACCGGGAAGGGGTGCGACAGCAGGCGGCGGGCCAGGGTCGAGCCGGAGGTCACCAGTGCCACGGCTTCTTTAGGGCCGGCCGTCATCACCTTCAGGTCATAACCACCGGAGAGAATGCCCGGCTGGCCAGTAATGATCACCACCGCACGATCAGTCACGGCCTGATCCAGCGCAACGTTGAACGCGGCAATCACATCCGGGGAGATGGCATTGACCTTGCCATTGCTCAAGGTCAGGGTCGCGATACCGTCTTCGAGATGGTAAGAAATCAGGTCACTCATATTGTGTTCCTTTTGTTTTTAGTTAGCTAAAGCCCTTTAATTTAAAGGCTTTGATTGATTTGATCGTGTTGGGGTTGTTCCGCTTTTCTTTGCGTAGTGTCCACAAAGTGTCCACGATTGCCGGCGAGAGGGTTCAAATTGACCACCTCCGCAAGGTGGCCGGGGCTGAAGTGGGCATAGCGGATGGTCATTTCCAGCGTTGAATGTCCAAGCACCCGCTGCAATGTGAGGATGTCCCCGCCGTTCATCATGTAGTGACTGGCAAAGGTATGACGCAGGACATGCGTGACCTGGCCCTTCGGTAAGCCAAGGTCTAATTCGTTTACGACGTCGGCAAAGGTGTACCAGGTTTGCCGGTATGACGACTTGAACGGCATAGACTCTGTAAGCAATTTCCCTAACACCGGCGCGATCGGAACTGTGCGGTTCTTGGCTGACTTCGTTCGAGTGAAGTGAATACGACCGTCCCTCACTTGCCCTGGCTCCAGATTCGCCGCTTCTGCCCATCGTGCGCCAGTAGAAAGGCAGACGCGTGCGATGGCGCTGACGTCTGATTCTTCTTCGTCCAGTCGCGACAGCAGCAGCGATATTTGTTCGCTGGATAGATAGGCCATCTCGCTTTGATCGAACTTCAAGGCCCGAACCTTGGACAATGGGTTTTCACCTAGCCACTCCCCCAAGCGTTCCAGCTCGTTGAACACAGCACGTAGGTAACTCAGTTCGTGATTTGCCGTGTTCGCTGTGATCGGCGCAGTGGCTCCGTTCCGTTTACCAGACTCGTCTACCTTTGCGCGGCCCCATTTACCGGCAAGTCGATCTGATCGGTACTGGGTGAAGCTACTCGCGGTGAAGTCGGAAGCCCGAGGATCGCCCAAGTTTTTGACCATGCGCTCAAGGAAGGCTAGGCATTTCTCACCTCTCTTGAGGTGGCAGCCGTGGAGCCTGAACCATAGAGAAACGAGGTCTGAAAGCCGGCGTTCGTCTTGTTTGGGCTTCTTTTCAAACTCGCCTTTGGCACCGTCCCCCATCAAGCGGCGCTCGTAAACCATCGCTTCGTTTTTGGTTCGGAATTTTTTCCGAACGCGCGCGCCCGCGCGTCCATCCGGTCGACAGTCCACGAGCCATTCGCCGGAATCGATTTTTTTGATAGACATGCCTTAGACCGGGCTGATCTGCCCGCACTCCCCACAGGTATCTCCAGTCACCAACCACAGAGCATATTTTTTGAAGCGCGGATGGTTAGTGATTTTGAGTAGCACAGCTGAACTCATCTCAGCTCTCAATGCGAGCTCATGCTTTTTGTAGGTGCTGTAACTCAATCCGAGCAGATCACTGAACTCCGATTGGGTTAGTCCTTCCTCAAGCCGTAATGCTTTCAACTTAGCAGGAAGTTCCATTTCATAGCCCCTTGACGAAGGTCCCATATGGGACCTATATTTTAGGTCCCAAATGGGACCATTTCAGAAATCGTTACCAAGGAGCTTACCAAATGAAGATCGTTATCGACACGCCCTACGTGACTCCAGCCGAGTATGCCCGTCGAGTTGGCATCTCTGAGCGCTCTGTCCGTCACAAAATAGACCAAGGAATTATTTTGGTTCGAGAAAAGCAGTCGGGGGAGAAGGGCACCGTTTTTGTGAACATGGTTCAGATGGCTATTGAGGCTGCTGAACAGGCCGAGCGGGTGTTGGGGTGTAAGACCAAAGCCGGTGATAGATAAGGGGCCGGGGCATGCAGTTCGACGATATTTACCGCCTGGAAGTGGTCGAGGCTCTGGAGCATGACCACGACCTAGACTTCAAAGACATCGGCAGTACGTACTTCCAGAAAGGCGTCTGTCCAGGATGCAGTGAGCGCACGCTGTATATCGCTCGCAAACAACCCTACCAACTCAAGTGCAACCGTCTGAATCAGTGTCAGTACGAAGAGAAAACCCGCGAGCGTTACAGCTTTTTATTCGAAAACCTGAGCGAACGCTTTCCTCGCACCGAGGTGAACCCGAACGCCACAGCTGATGCCTACCTGCAACGCAACCGCGGCTTTGACACCGGCAAGATGAAAGGCTGGTATGAGCAGAGCCGACGCAAAATGAAGGATGGTCAGTGGGCAGACACCGTCCGCTTTCCGCTTTGCGACGGCTACTGGGAACGAATCATTGACGCGACGATGGTCGCGGCCAATGGTGGGGACAAAGCCGGCATCAAGTATAAAATGTCATACAAGGGCGGTGCTTGGGTTCCGCCTGATATGTCCATCGAGCAAGGAGACACCGTCTACGTTGTAGAGGGCATCTTCCATGCAATCGCTTTGATCTTGGCCGGTTACAAAGCTATCGCGGCCATCTCAGCCAACAACTTTCCCTGGGATATCGTAGAGGCGCACAAGGGCCTGAAAGTACGCTGGATCATCGCCTTGGACGACGACAAGGCCGGCCACTCGGTTATTCCGAAGTACCGCAGCCAATTACTTGCTCGTGATGAGCTGGCATGGGTGGCGCTTGCTGGCACCGACCGCGATTGGGACGACGTGTACCGCGACGGGCAACTGAATGATGAGTTCATGCAGGAGGCCAACTACCTGGGGCGAATCTTCATCGCCGAGAGCCCTGCGAAAAAGGCCTACCTGCTACACAAGAAGAAGCCGCTCAACTTCTTCCTGCTGGACTTCGGCGAACGCCTGTACTCCGCCAAGGTGAACTCCGATGAGCTGAACAAGCCACGGGAAGATGAAGCGGCGGTCTCCCGGGAACAGCTTTTTTACAAATACTGTGACATCAAGCAGGTGGCCAACTGCGTGCCGCAGTTCGAATACATCCAGCGCGATGCGATCAGCGGTGATCAGCAGTTCTTCTTCCAATTCAACTTTCCCAACGCGGCGCAGAACTGCAAGGAGCCCTTGGCACCGAACTCCATTGGCGATCCGCGGAGCTTCGCCAAATCGTTGCTGGAGCGCACGCCAGGCGGCAACTTCGAGGGCGGGGAAAAGGTCTTGGCCATGCTGCGTAGCAAGTGGCTGGACAACGCTCTGACTGTTAGATCGCTGCCCTTCGTCGGCTACGACGCGGCGAGCAAAACCTACTGCTACCAGAAGTTTGGGTATCACAAGGGCCGTGAGTACTTGGCAAACAATCATGGCTACCTGGAGATCGGGAAAACAGGCCTGAAAACATCCCTTAATAGCCTGGCTATCACCCGGGGCTCGGATTTCGACCCGAGCTGGTTTTCTGACTTCTTTGCCGTGCATCACTTGAACGGGCTCGCCGTGTTGTCCTGGTGGACCGCTACGCTGTTCGTCCAGCAGATCCGCAGCAAACAAGAGTCTTGGTTATTCATGGAGCTGACAGGGGATGCCGGCGCCGGCAAATCCAGCCTGTTGCGCTTCCTGTGGCGCCTGCTGGGTCGTTCCAACTATGAAGGCATCAAACCCAACAGTGACGGCGCCAGTGCGATTGGCTTAACCCGTGCGCTGTCCCAGGTCAGCAATTTTCCGGTAGTGCTGATCGAGTCCGACAGCCAAAGCGTAGACGCCCAGGGCAGGACCGTTATTAGCCAATACAACTGGGAAAAGTGGAAGGCGCTTTTTGACCACAACGCCACGCTTCGTACGGTGGGGGTGAAGTCATCGAGCAATGACACTGACAGTCTGATTTTCTTGGCCGCCCTGTGCATTTCACAAAACGCCAGTGTTGATGGCTCAGAAGCAATCCTGACCCGGATTAGTCACTTCCATGCAACCAGGACGCACCACACACCGGCTTTGAAAGTCCTGGCCACCCGCTTGAATGGCCTACCTGTTGAGCAACTGTCGGGGTATCTCGGGCATTGCCTTGGGCAGGAGTCAGCCTGGCTCCAGCGATATTTCGATGCCTACCCCTTATACGAGCAACGCCTGCAAGCAAACCCAGTGATCCAGCATCAACGGATAGTCCTCTGTCATGCACAGATGATGGCTGCCGCGAAAGCCACTCAGGGATTGTTCCCCGACTGGTGCGACGACGCCCTGGAACAGGTCATCAAGCATATCGAGCGTCGTGCCATTGATCGGCAGCAGCGTGTCAGCACCGAGAACCCAACCGCCGGGCGCTTCTGGCAGATCTATCACTACCTCAATGAAAGGGTGGTTTCGATCAGTGATGACGCTGGTGATCGCGAAGTCATTCAGGAAACGCTTAATCACAGCGCCGACAAAGAACTGATCGCTATCAACATCGAGCACTTCCACAACGCCTGTCGCCTCGCTGGTCAGGAAGTCATCCACGCAACGCAGCTGCATCGCGCACTGCCACTCAGCACCTCACATACCTTTGTCGAGACTCGCAAAGTTCGCTCGGTCATCGAGAAGCGGTCGCTCAACTGCTGGCTATTCCGGAAAGGGGGCAAATCCTGATGAGCGTCCTGGGGATAAAAAGGCGTGTAGCGGGGCAAACCTATGTTTTTGAAGGAATGCGTGTGTGGCCACTGAGTAGCTGGAACATCTGGAACATAAATATCTATAAGAAAAATATCTATAAAAAACAGATAGATAAACAACATCGCCCCCGTCAATCAGACCGGAACACGCTGGATCACACCGGAACATCTTTCCGTCTCCTGTTCTGCAAGTGTTCCGCCAAGATCATTTTCCGGAACACCTCGCCAGCCCTTGTAGATCAAGGCCTACAGCAGAATTTGAGGAAATCCCGTTCTGCCATGTTCCGGCTCGAGGCTGAAAGCAGCAACCACGCTGAAAGCCCCATAAGCCGTGGGCTCACGACCTTCAACTTTTAACCGTTCCGGATGTTCCGGGGTACACCCGGGCACACGCGGCATTTTTCAGGCGCGGAGCCTGATGCAACCAGCAAAAAAGGAGCGACACCATGCAAGTACAAGTCATCACCGGCGACCAATGCACTGGCAAAACCACCCGTCTGCGCGCCATCCAAGCCAAATTGAAAAGCCAAGGGATCGAGGCGCCAATCATGGTGGGTAAAGACTGCACTACACCGTTTTTCATCAACCAGATCGCTAGCCAGGCCATGGCCGGTGACAAGCAGTTTCTGGCTGACGACTGCACCCGGTTTCAGATCCAGGCCGTCATGCACCTGAAAGCACGGGGCATTCACGCGGGGATTCCGTCTGATTTCGTCGTGCACCTGGTGCGCCAGGCCTAAGAGGGAAAGCGCCCATGATTATTCGCTACCGCGCGAACACGCTGCCCGGTCAGTTGCCGCTGCCGTCCGATTACGTGGAACAGCGGACTGCCGAAGACCTGGCCGAACTCGCGGCCGCCGCACATTGGAGGGATCACCCAAAAGACGCCCCGACGTTCATCACCGTCGTGCACATGCAGGACGTCGACGGACATGACTTGGGATTGTTTGAGGTGCGCTGTGAGCAGCGCCCAGTATTCACGGCGAGCCGATTGCGGCAAGCGTGAGAGAGACGATGTCGAGGAGTTCGCACCTCCCCGACACCAACCACCACAAGAGGAGCAACACCATGCAAGCACAGCACCCAAGCAGCAGCGGCCTGAAGGATACCACCGAGCCAGACTACCCGGGGAAGACCTTCAAACCGCCTCGGCCTCTACTGGCCACTGCCGTGATCGGCGCGGCCCTGATCGGCTACCTGGTGCACAAAACCCCGGACGCTCGTCAACGCTTGGAAAGCATGGCCTGTCTGGCTCAAACCATGGGCGATCTGAGTGATCACGACGCCGTTGTGATCGCTGACCTACTCGCCAAGCCCTGCACACGGAACACCTCAATGGGAGAGCACCATGCCTGAACAAACCACCCTCAAGCGGTACAAGGCCAGCGACAATTTGAAAGCCTTTGAGGTCGTCTTGGAGAATGAACCATGCTGATCGATGGTCGCATTATTGCTATCAGCGACGAGCAAGACCGATCCGGTCGTGAGCAATTGGAATTGCCCAATGACTTTTTTCTGGTCGAAGCCACGCAATTGCTGCACCACAACACCGGGTCGGGTTGGGTACAGATTCCGTTGCCTCGGGGTTTCCTGGTGGCCGCTTATGAGAACTCCCATGGACATCGCCGCTACGGGGTTGTGGACATAAACAAACAACTGAGCAGGTAAGGGGGCTCAGTATGCACACAACATTAAAGGCGCTTCGGCGCCTTTAATGGTTTTTTCTGTTCGTTACAAAAAATATAATTTTTCTCGATATGAATAGTCTGTCTCCAGAGTTTTTGCTCGCGCTGTTTCAATAAATGATGCGTGCCAAAACGTTAACTGCAACCAGTGCAACTGGTGCCGCACAATATTCAATATAAAGAGTAGAAATATCGCACATCAGAGCCGAAAAATCGTTCAACTTGACGACAATATTTTGACGCTATAGAAAGTGCACCGCGATTGGGCAATCCAACTAAGTGGAATGACGTAAATGGATGCGAAAAAAAGACTGATTATAACGCGGGATGTAGTTGAAAATATTGATAGGGTACTAAGCTGCATTGGCGTAGCCGTTAGCGCCGGACCATTACAGACGAAGGAAATGGACGGAGTGTTGGCCATTCTCCAGTGGTCTGGGGAAAGACTGTGCGAATGCTCACAGGATCTGGCCGGTGTAATTGATCAACTCGCAAGTGCCCCCAATTGATCGAACAAGTCTCGCTGCTCAGCCCTGGGCATTGCACGTAATCGGTCGAAAATAAGTCGGTCGGCTACCTGCGCCGACGGGCTCAAGGTGTGAGAGAAAGTCAGCGTGGCCACCCAGGTGTGGCCACAGCTGGCGGACAGGCATTGGCAGTAGAGTTTGGCAAACTCCAATGACAGCTCCTCACGCGAAGCGATCCGACCTTTCCCACCACATTCCTTACAGTAAATTCGCATAGCCCCACCCACCGTATTCACAGAGGGCTATTTTGCCACACTATATCTGGTAGTTGTGTGGGCCTTAAGATACTAAATGTGGTGAGGTCAGGTCGCAGGCACAGGTTCAGCCCAGGCAATCTGGCGGTCAGCCCTCAAACAGTCATTCACCTGGAGGAATAGCTGGCAAATCGGTCGAATCTCGTTGTTGGTGTAGATCTTGTCGATCTTTTCGATATCCCCAAACCCACCCGCGTTCTCCGGTATGACCCCAGCCAAGGCCGGGTGCATTCGCCAGGCAGCAATCACATCGTTGCGCGTGATGTTCTTGATCCGCTCGAATTCGTCTTTGGTGGCCACATCCCCAATCGGAATAATTTGAATGGCTTTCTCCGCGCCGCCGGGAATGTTCACGAACATCGAGCGAAAGTTACCCACACCCTTGGCGCTTTGAATTTGTGACTTCAAGTTCGCTTCGTCCTCCTCGGACAAGTCAGGGTCATTCGTATAAAAGATGAACCCAGCATGCGCACCGTTGTTGTAATAGCGCCGGCGAAACAAGGTAGCCGACTCGTTCAAGAGCAAAGCGTGCATGCCGCCCAGGTAATCGGGCACACCATAAATATTCTGCTCCACGTCGTAATCCATGACGTGTTCCACTTCCTCCTCTTCAAAGTGCAACTCCTTGGCATTGGGCAACAGCATCATGAAACCGCCCCCGACTTTGCGCCGCATGTTGATCGCCGGTAAGTGCTGCAACTCAATCACTTGACCGATGACGTTGCGGATGCGCAGAAAAAACGCATCACCAAATACCATGAAGTCCAACCCCGCACGGCCCATGGTCTGACGGCTGCACCCAGCCGAGGGGATGAAGTCACGCAGCAGCATGTTGCGTTTGAAGCGCGGAATGGTGCCGTGGTGGGCATTGGCCCGCAGTAGCTTGGCCAACCCCGTGCGCGACACAGGCGGCACATAGACTCGTCCGTCGCTGGTTGAGAACACGCCCAGGTATTCGCCGACGTTGTTTGTCAGCACCGACTCTGGCGCGCCGAAGCTGAACGCCTGCACTTTGTGAGGCTGGGGATTGGGCTGTTCGAGTTCGTTCATGGCTGCCTTCTAGGGTTGACCAGCGGCTGCGCCGCTTTTTATTGACGTTGAGAGGTTCGTTGGCCAGTGCGTGCATCACCGCCCAGGCGATGTCGGCATGCCCGGTAGCGTCGGTGCGCGAGGCGCTGTAGGTGATCTGGCCGCTGTTGGTCGCACCGCGCTTGATCGTCAGGAAGGCCGAGGCGATGTCGTTCCAGTCGGCGTCCCATTCGATCCGCCGCCCTTGAATGGTGTCCTGGGCTTTGAGGACCAAAGTGTTTTTGGTTTCCAGGCTGTAATGGATCGGCGTCACGCGTGGGAAGAAATCGCGCACCAGGTCGAACACGCCGTAGCCCACACCGGTGATGTCGATGCCGATGTGTTGGACGTTGAAACGCTCGGTGATCTTCTTGACCTGGGCCGCCTGGTAGGTGAACGAGTGCCCGCGCCAGGAGTACTTCTCCAGGATTCGGAACTTGCCACCTTGCTCCAGGGGCGGCGCGACCACCACGCAAGTGGCGTCGTCGCGGGTGCGGCTGGGGTCGTAGCCGACCCACACCGGACTGTTGGCGAATGGCCGTAGCGCCTTCGGGTCCACGTCGTAATCGGTCCACAACAGGCGATCCGAATAGCAGCGCTCCAGATCCGCCAGGGCGAAGGCGCTCTGTGTGCTGTCGATAAATTTGCACAGGTAGAGCTGGTCGAACTGGTCGTCGGAGTTTTCCAGTTGCAGCTGTTCCAGGTCGAACAGATCGCAGCCGCCGGCAATGGCGTCGTGAATGGTGATGATCTTTCGCCATTGGCCATCCGGACACAGCACGCCCTGGCGTAACTCGGCCTCGCCGGGGAACGGCAGGCTGGCCTTTTTGTGTTTGCCGCGTTTGAAGGCATCGCCGGTCCAGAACGGATAGGCCTGATGGCTGACCGCGCTAGGAGTGGAAAAGTAGGTTTTGCGCCACTTTTTGTGGGTGGCCATGGCCCCGGACAGGGTGTTGAGCTTGTCGAAGTCACGAATCCAGAAATATTCGTCGACGTAGACGTGGCCATGGTGACCTTGGGCGGTGCTGCTGTTGGTGCTGAGGAACCGCAGCTCGGCACCGTTGCTGAGGATGATCGGATTGCCGGTCAGCTCCAGGCCAAACCACTCGCGGGCAAACTTGATGATGTAGTTGCGGAAAATTTCGGACTGGGCGCGGCTGGCGGACAGGAACATCTGGTTGTCACCGGTCAGCACCGCATCCATGAACGCTTCGCCGGCAAAGTAGTAGGTCAGGCCGGTCTGACGCGCCTTCAGCACATTGCGAATGCGCCGCGTCAGCGGGTTTTGCTTGGCCTCGAACAGCTCTTTTTGATAACCGAACAGCTTGCTGGTGAACTTGTCGAGAAAATCCACCTCGGTCAGGTGGCTAATGTCGTTCTTTGGCGCTTTGGGTTTCTTCTTGCCCTGGCCGTCAGTGTCGCGGCGGTTGGACCTTTCCCCAGGAGCTCGCCGCTCACTATCGACGCCGGCGGGCAGATCCGCAGCAGTGCTGGGGGCTGGTTTGACCGCCTGCTTTTGCAAACGCTCACGCACGCTGAGCAGCCGGTCGAGTTCGTCCAGTTCCTTTTTTTCCAGCGTCTCGACCTTCTCCAGAATCAAGGTGATACGCCGACTGACCGCCGTCAGTGGTTCCTCGTCCGTCAGTAGTTCATCCCAACTGCCCTTGGCAATCCAGTAGTACACAATCCGGATGTTAGGCAGCTTGAGTTGCGCCTGTATCTCGCGGGGTTTGTAGCGGCGCAAATAGAGCTTTCTGGCCGCGTCTTTGACTTCGGGTAAGTAGGGCATGAGCCGCAGTTTATGCAGCTCCCACCCTACAAACCCGCCCTTAAATTCCTGCCAAATCCTATTTCCTGAATATAGGATTTTCGCGCAATGGAACCGTTTGTTTGGGCTGGCGCAGCTGCCTATCGTGGCGGCCACTGCACCGAATCGAGCGACTTTTCCCCATGCCCCGCACCCTTGTTTCTGACTGGAAACGTGTCGCCACCAGCGGCAAAACCGTTGATGGCCGAACCATCGAAGCCCAGGACCTGCGCGACATGGCCAGCGCTTACGATCCGGCCACCTACACCGCAACCATTTGGTACGAACACATTCGCTACTTTGGCAGCCTGGGCACCGTTGCCGAGGTAAAGGCCGAGGCCGTGGC
Organism: Pseudomonas sp. IT-196MI5; assembly: GCF_949767415.1. NCBI lineage: Bacteria > Pseudomonadati > Pseudomonadota > Gammaproteobacteria > Pseudomonadales > Pseudomonadaceae > Pseudomonas > Pseudomonas sp. IT-196MI5. The sequence continues at coordinate 169,974 of NZ_CATKPZ010000083.1, read as the reverse complement.
CGGCGACAAGGTGGCGCTGTTCGCCAAGCTTCAGCCCAACGACCGCTTGTTGAGCCTGAACAAAGCCGACCAGGTGCTGTTCTCCAGCATCGAGATTCAGCCGAACTTCGCCGACACCGGCAAAGCCTACCTGCGCGGTATGGCGGTGACGGACAACCCGGCCAGCCTCGGCACCGAGGCGCTGCATTTTTCCAGCCGCGCTGAAGCCGGCAACTACTTTGCCAACCTGGAACCGCTGGACGACCTGACCGTGGGTGACAGCGAAGAAGCAGCGGCCCTGTCGTTTTTTGCCCGTGCATTCGCGGTCCTCCGGGGCAAGGGCGATACCGACTTCCACGCACTCACCCAAGAAGAGAACACCCCGATGGATCAAAAAACCGTGCAGGCCTTTGCCGCTGCGGTGGACAAACTCGGCACCGTGGCCACCAGCCTGGAAACGAGCGCGGCCACCTTTGCCGCACAGAAGCCGAACGAGCCAGACACCGCCCTCACCACCGACAAGACGGGCGATCAGCCCACCGGAATCACCGTCGAGCAGTTCAACAGCTTGAAAGGCTCGCTGGACTCGCTCGCCGAAAAGTTCAACACCGCGCTGAATCACGGTAAGGGGCACGAGTTGCCCCATACCACCGGTGCCGTGAATGACCAGCCAGAGGCCGTGTACTGATGAATCTGAGTAATGCTGCCCGCTTGAAATTCAGCACCCTGGCCTTGGCGATTGCATCGACTTATGCCGTGGCCTCGGTCCATGAAGAATTCAACGTCGAGCCGACCCATGCGCAGACCTTGAATGAAAAAATCACCCTGAGTTCGGCTTTCCTGCAACGTATCAACGTGCTGGCAGTGACTGAGATCAAGGGCGAAAAGGTCATGATCGGGGTCAACGGCACCGTCACGGGTCGTATCAATACGGCGACCAACGACCGGGTCGCCCGTGACGTGCTGGGACTCGATGGCATTGGTTACGAACTGTTCGATACCCAAAGCGACGTGGCGCTCAAATACGCCACCATCGACGCCTGGTCCAAGTTCCCCGACTTTGCGCAGAAGTACGCCGCTGCCGTGCAGAAGCAGATCGGCCTCGACCGCATCATGATCGGCTGGAATGGCACCAGCGTTGCCCCCAATACCGATCGCGCCGCCAACCCCTTGTTGCAGGACGTCAACAAAGGCTGGATGCAGATCGTTCGCGAGCAAGCCCCGCAACAGATCCTGGTCGAAGGTGCGACCCTTGGAAAAATCCAGGTCGGCGTCGGCGGCGACTACGCCAACTTGGATGCCCTGGTGTTCGATGTCTCGCTGATGATCGACGAAGAGTTCCGCGACGGTGGCGACCTGGTTGCCATCATCGGACGCGATCTGCTGGCCTACGACAAGGGCAAGCTGTACGCCGCCCAAGGCGACAAGCCGACCGAGAAAGAGCGCATCGAGATGGCCCAGGTGATCGCCACCTACGGCGGTCTGCCGTCGTTCACCTGCCCACACTTTCCGAGCAAAGGTGTGGTGGTCACCAGTTGGGACAACCTGTCGATCTATTTCCAGGACAGCAGCTGGCGCCGCCAAATTGTCCAGAACCCGAAACGCTCGCAGGTCGAAGACTACAACGCGCGCAATGAGGGCTATGTGGTCGAGCAACTGGGCAAGTTCGCTGGCATCGAAGCGGCCAACGTCGAGTTCGTCACGGTCACGCCTGAGCCACCTGTGCTATGAGCCTCGCCCTCAATCACAAAAAGCGCCTGCTCGAGCAGGGGCCGATAGCCGACCCAAAACCCTACACCTCGGCCACGGCCTTGGCGGGACCGGCCAACGCGCAAAAACACTTGGCCTTGATGAACGCGGCCCTGGCCGAGGACTGTGGCCGGCTGTCGGAGCTGAACTCGCTGGACGCTCGCCAGCGCTTGAAGCGCGACGAGCTGGTGCCCAAGTACCTGGTGTACGTGCAGCGCTACCGCGAATCCGGTCTGAACCACCCGAACCTGGTGCTGATGCAGGTCCTGGTCTGGCTGTTCGACACCGAGCAGTTTGAGCAGGCTCTGGAACTGGCGGACTTTGCCATCGAGCAGGGTCAGGCCATGCCGGAGCGCTTCCGCCGCGATATCCCCACCTTTGTGGGTGACACGATGGTCGAGTGGGCCGAGGCGCAGCACAAAGCCCAGCGCAACCCGGAACCGTACCTGACGCAGCTGTTGTTGCGTGTGGACGGTCAATGGCCAGGCCACCGCGATCCCCATGATGGCGACCCACGCGAGCTGCCGACACCGGTCGCCTCGTGGGAGCTGTTCGAGAAGATCCCTGCGCGCTATCACAAGCTACTGGGCATCCTCGCCATGGAAGACAAACGCTGGGCCAAAGCCTGCGCGCACTTTTACCGGGCCAACGAGTTGTATCCCGAAATCGGTGTGAAGACCCGTATGGATGAGGCCAGCAAGGCCCTGCGCAAGCAGGAAGCCGACGGCGATAAATCCGGTACCGAATAAACGACTAACCCCCCCAGCGGGGGCCTGCCGAGGTGAAGGCCCTGTGCCAACCGCCTAACGCAGTCACCCCCGCATTTATTCCGTAACAACCCACCGAGGAGGTCAGCACATGAGTTTTGGCGGTAAGCCGACCACCCTGGTGGATTGCACGATACCCAACGACGGTTTCTGGCCGGACCTTGAGCTGGCCGAATTCCAGGCGTCCTATCGGCTGCCGGCGGAGTACTTGCCGGAGATGATGGTCGAGGGGCTGACGCTCGCCATGGGTGAAGTCAACCTGGACCTAGCCAAGCGCAAAGCCGAATGGCAGGACATGGGCTACAAGTACCTGGAAGGCTCCGGCATGGAGCTGGAAAGCTTCTACTTGGCGAGCTACCGGCGTGCCGCGTACTGCCGCGCCAAATCCTTTTTGCTCCAGCAGTTCGCCACGGTCAACCGCCGCGAAAGCGCCGAAAACTTGGGCAAAGAAGCCCCAGAACGACATGAGCTTTTTCTGTCCTACAGCCAGCAGTCCGTGCGCGTCCTGCAAGGCCGTGGGCGTGTCACTGCGGAACTGCTCTGATGGAAAAGCTCCGCGCCCTGACCAAGTATCTGATCGAACATCGCGTGGTGGTCGCCGAGCAGCTGGAAAGTTGCGCGGAGCACGTCAACTTGACGCTGATCTGGAAGCCTGAAGAACTCGGTTTGCACATGGGCGACATGCGCTATCGCGCTGTGATCTTCCTGGAACGCTTAACAGAAAACCCCGCACGACTGATGGCCTTGCTCGGCACCTGGCTGGTGAACAACGATCCCGACCGCCACCTGGATGAATTGCCGGCGCCGACCTTTGATATTGAACAGATGGACCCGGACGCGGCGGACGTGGAAATCACGGTCGAATTTATCGAGCCGCTGCACCTGACCGAGTCGCCGGACGGTGAGTTCGAGGCCTTCGGGACCACCTGGGCTCTCGAACCGTTTGACCTCTGGATTGCTGAGCGTGGGGAGGTGTTGTATGGCGCGTAAACAAGCCATCAGCCTCACCGTCGAGGGCATGCTGGAAGTACAAACCCAGCTGGCCATGCTCAGCCTGCCGCCCAAATTACAAGCGCGTCTGATGAACCGTGTTGGCCTGCGTCTGCGCAGCCAATGGCGGCAACGTGTGCGCAAACAGAGCGACCTGCACGACAGCCCATTCCAGCCTCGCAAGTTTCGCAAGCAAGGGCAGAAGAAACGCATGCTCACCGGCCTGGCCAAAAGAATGGGCGTCAAGCGCCTGGTCGGCAACGCCGCTGAGGTGGGCTGGGGCAACGCCAAAACCGCAATGATCGCCAGCGTTCATAACGCCGGCATGACCCTGCGTGGCGGTGCCGACCAACTGAGCCGGCAAAAGAGCAAAAACACCCTCATGGCCACCCGTTTTCAGGCCAAACGCCTGCGGGTGCTGGGCTACAAACGTGCCGTTCAGAACCCGGACAAAAAGCGCCGCAAACCCCGTTTTATGCGACCCGGTGTGGCGTGGATCGAAGCGAATCTCAGCTACGACCAGGCTGGCCTGCTGATCCGTTTGCTCAAGGGCGACGATCCTGGCCCAGCCAAGTGGGACATCAAACTCCCAGGCCGCGAATTCTTCGGCATCGCCAGCCAGCAAGAGGTCAACGAGCTGGTGACCTACCTCATTCCACAAATCCTTAATTCACCGCGATAGAGGCCCCTTCCATGGCTCTTGGCAAAGTAAGTGTCAACAACCTGAACCTCGGCCAAGGCCCGGTGACGGAGATCGAGCGTTACTTTCTGTTCATCGGTCCGGCGTCCGCCAACGTCGGCGAGCTGGTCGCGCTCAACACCCAAAGTGACCTCGATGTCGAACTGGGGGTCGATGCCTCCGATTTGAAAACCCAGATTGCCGCCGCGCAATTGAATGGCGGTGACCGCTGGGCCTGTATGGCGGCCCCGATTGCACCGGACGGTGACTGGGCCGCCGCCCTGGACCAAGCCCAGCAAGCCGGTATTTCAGTCGAAGGCGTGATCATCACCACGCCCGTGACCACCGGTGCCGAGCTGACGGCGATGCAAGACAAGGCGACGGAAATTACCAACGTGTACGGGCGCCGTGTGTTCTTCATTGCGGCCTCCAGAGGTATCGACCTGACTCCGGAGCCCCCGGAGACGCCATTGGCCGCCGCCGCGACAAAGGACCCGGACACCTCCGCGAAAGGTCCGCGCACGAACGGCAAGACGGTTCAAACCACCGAAGGGGAAACACCGGCCCTGCGTATGCCCGAAGACTGGTCGACTTACCTGACGGCCCAGCGGGCTATCACCGCCGGTGTGGCCGCTCAACGGGTCATGGTCGCGCCCCAGTTGCACGGCAATGACCAGGGCGTGTTGGCCGGGCGCCTGGCCAATGCCATCGTCAGCATTGCCGATAGTCCGATGCGGGTTGCCACCGGCCCGTTGCAGGGTTTGGGGCCGGTGCCCGTCGATGCCGCCGGCGTGCCATTGCCGGGCAGCGTGCGCGTCGAGCTGGATAAGGCCCGTTTTTCCGTGTCGCAAACCTACCCGGACTACCCGGGTGTGTTCTGGGCCGACGGCAATACGTTGGACGCGCCGGGCTCCGACTTTCAGGTGATCGAGTACCTGCGCATCGTGGACAAGGCCTCGCGCCGCATCCAGGTGCTGCTAATCCAGCGGGTCGCGGATCGCCGTTTGAACAACACGCCCAACAGCATGGCCACCGCCACATCGGCATTCATGCGCCCGCTGCGCGACATGGCGCGCTCCGCCACGGTGAACGGCCAGGTGCAACCCGGCGAGATCGAATCGCCAAAAGACGGCGACGTGACCATCTTCTGGAAGAGCAAAACGGCCGTGGAAATCTACTTCACGGTCACCCCTTACAACTGCCCGAAAGACCTGACGGCATACATCGCCCTGGACCTGTCCAACGGCGAAGAGGAGTAACCCATGGGTGCGCGCATTGGCGGCAAAAACTTCGACGTGAACATTGGCGATCTGCAAATCCACGTCGAAAAAATCAGCCTAGATATCACCGACAACACCGCCGTAGCCCAAACCGGCGGCGTTCCGGACGGCCATGTGGACGGCGACGTGTCGGCCAGCGGCGAGATGGAGCTGGACAGCGGCAACTTCTCTTTGCTGATCGACGCCGCCCGCCAGGCAGGCAGCTTTCGAGCCCTGGAACCCTTCGACAGCGTGTTCTTTGCCAAGACCCCCAGCGAGGAGCTGCGGGTGGAGGCCTTCGGCCTGAAGCTGAAGGTATCCAACCTGCTCGACATCGACCCCAAGGGTGGCGAAAAGAGCGTGCACAAGGTGCCGTTCGACGTCACGTCGCCGGACTTTATCCGCATCAATGGCGTGCCGTATCTCGACCCAAGCGAGATTGAAGGTCTGCTCGGATGATCAAGCCCTGCCGAGGCGCACACCACTGATGGTCGTGTGCATCGGCGGCCCTGGTAACTGGAGACGTTGATGGACCTTTCACCCGCCAGCGTCAGCGTGATGCTGCTGCTCACTGACTTGCTGGTAACCGGCGTGCTGGGCTTCCAGGTGTACCTGTTCCGGCAGATCAGTTTCGCCCGCCGCGAACACCTGGAGTTCCGCATCAAGATCGCCGAGGAGTACGTGCGCAACGAGCACCTGGACAAGGCACTGAGCAAGCTGGAAGAGAACCTGGAGCGGCGTCTGACCGCACTTTTAAGCACTTCAAATAAACGGAACTGAGCAATGAGCGAACGACGCGAAATCACCCTGGAAGTCGGCGACAACGAATTCACCTTCGCCCTGGAACCGGTGGACGTGAGCAAGTACTTCAACCACCTGACGCCGACCAACAAGGTGGCGCCGGCGAACAACCTGCTGACCCAAACCGTCAAGCAGGAACAGTTGGCCAGCCTGCGCCCGCTGCTGGCCAATCCGGTGATTACTCTGCAATTGGCTGGCGCGCTGTTGGAGGAATACACCCCGGACATTGAGATCAACGTAAAAAAGCGCTCGCCCGCGCCGAGCGCCTAAACGAAAACGCCCTCGGCCAGCTAATGGCCCTGGTCGACCGCTGGCTACCGGGTGAAGAGCCGACCACGGACAACATGGGTACCGCCAAGTGGCTGGACGACCAGTACTGGAGCCGCATGGAAATCGCCATCGCCAACGGCATTTCCCGGGCGTTCAAAGGGTAACCGGCCAGCACCTGGTCAACGGAGAGTTTCATGGCTGACAACAGCGCCAAGCTCAATTTCATCGTTGCGCTTACCGACATGATCACCGGCCCCCTGAGCAAGGTGAACGCCAGTTTTACCGAGCTGGCCAGCGGCGCGCAAAAGGGTCTGACCCAGATGGGCGTGGGGGCGGCCGGCATGGTCGCCACCGGCTACGCGTTGCAGGCCGCCATGGGCCCCGCGATTGACCAGCAGCGGGCATTGGGCGAAGTGAAGTCACTCGGCGTTGCCGCCGAGAGCCTGGACCTGCTCAACCAGAAGTCCCTGGAGTTCGCCATCAATTACGGCGAAAACGCCCAGGCCTTTGTTCGCTCGGCCTACGACATTCAGAGCGCCATCGCCGGGCTCACCGGCACCCAGTTGGCCACCTTTACCAATGCGTCCAACGTGCTGGCCAAAGCCACCAAAGCCGACGCGGCCACCATCACCAACTACGTCGGCACCATGTACGGCATCTTCAAAGATCAAGCCGACGCCATGGGCAAAGGCGAGTGGGTCGAGAACCTGGCCGGTGTCACGGCAACCGCCGTGCAGATGTTCAAAACGACTGGTCAGGGGATGAGTGACGCCTTCACCTCCGTGGGGGCCAACGCCACGGCTGCCGGCATTGGTTTGAACGAACAAGTGGCGATCCTCGGCACCTTGCAAGCCACCATGAGCGGTGGCGAGGCCGGGACCAAATACAAATCCTTTTTGGCTGGCATTGGCAGCGCCCAGGGCAAGCTCGGATTGAAGTTTACCGACGCCCAGGGCGCCATGCTGCCCGTCCTGCAGATCCTCGAAAAAATCAAAGGCAAGTTCGGCGACACCCTGGATGTGGCCGAGTCGGACGCCTTGAAACAAGCCTTTGGCTCCGATGAAGCCGTGAGCATGATCAAGCTGCTCATGGCCGATACCGATGGCCTGGCCGACAGCTTGAACGCCCTGGGCAAGGTTAAGGGCATGGAACAAGCCCAGACCATGGCCGAAGCCATGATTGATCCCTGGGCACAATTTGCCAGCACGATAGAGGTGCTGAAAATTGCCTTCGGTCAACTGATCGGCCCCGCGCTCACGCCCCTGCTGAAGATGCTCACCGAGGGCGGCGCGAAGATTTTGAAGTGGACCAACCTGTTCCCCCACCTGACCAAAGTGGTGGGCATGACTGTCCTCAGCGTCATTGCCTTGATCGCCGCGATGTCGCTATTCACCCTCGGCATGGGGATGGCCCAGGTCGTGATGAAGGGCTTCATCGTCATTCAGAAGATCTTCCGAATGGGCTGGTTACTGACCAAAGCGGCGGTGATGTCCAACATCGTTTGGGGAGCCCTGTACGTCACGTTGCTCGGCGTCATGGCCATCGGCATGGGCACCGTCAGTGCCGCCATGATGATTTGGCAAGGGATCATCTGGCTGGTCAATGCGGCGCTGTTGGCCAACCCGATCGGGTTGGTCGTCACCGGCATCGTCGCCCTGGTCGCCGTTATTGTTGCGGCCATTTACTACTGGAACGAATGGACGGCGACGCTGCTCAACAGTGCCGCGTTCACCTGGCTGAATGAACAATTCCAAGCACTGAGCAACTGGCTTGCCTCGTTCGGCACGCTGGCCAGCGAAGCCTGGAGCGCCTTCACCACTGCCTGGAGCGACCTGTCGGTGTTTGACCTGCTGGGAGACGCGGCCAATGGCCTCATCGAACTGCTGAACCAGATTCCTGGCATCAACATCGAAACCCGCTTTGCGACCCCGACCGCCCCAGGCACTGCTGAAGCCCTGGGCACGGCCGTGGGGCCAGCTGCACCCGAAGTACTCCACGGTGCGGTGGTGCCCGGCGTTCCCGAGGCGATGCAGGCCGCCGACCAGGCCAACCTGGCCACCAAAGCCCAACAGACCATCAACGGCGCCATTCCCAGCTTGCTGCCTGCCGGTCCCAGTGAGGTGCCAGCCGGCGGCTTGATGCAGTCGTTCCAGAACAACACCACCCAGAACAAGGGCACGCAGATTGGCAAGGTCGAGATCCACACCAGCCAACCCCTGTCGCAGCACGAACTCGACAAGATGCTGGAGATGGCCGCCGGATGAGCGAATACGTTGACTTGCTGATCAGTGCCAACGACCTGGTGTTCGATCCATCGAACCAGCCCATGGAGATCGAGGACCGCGCCAGCATTGCCCAGGACATCGCCCACATGATTCGGGAAAGCGGCCTGCTGGTGACGTTGATCGCCGAACGCAACAGCCTGCGTCAGCGTGACTGCATTCAGCAGCTGGAGCTGATGGTGGAGGCTGACGAACGACTGGTACCAGGTACGGCGCGCATCACTCAACCGGGGTACGGCCAGTATTTGATCGAAGCCGACACCATTAAATTTGGCAACATTGAGGTGGCGTTTTGAGCGACGTTGATTTTCGTCAGGCGTTGGCTGATGCCGGCATTCCGACCACGCAGGAAGAGCTACAGGCCGCGTGGGAAAGTGAGATCGCCGAACAGGGCAGCCGCTTGAGCAACACCAGTGCCTGGTCGCCATTTTGGCGGGTCGTTACCGCCATCGTGACCGAACCCGTGATGTGGTTCATCGACTTTATGGTTGAAGTCTCGCTGCCCAACGCCTACGTCAAAACCGCCGAAGGTGAGTATCTGGAAATGCTCGCCTGGGCGGTCCAGGTCGAGCCCATGGGGGCCACCAAAACCGAGGGCAATCTGCTGTTCACCCGTTCCAGCCCGGTCGGTACGCTGGAAGTTGCCGCCGGCACACGGGTCCAGTCCGGCGCCATCAACGGGCATGTCTACGAGCTGTTGACCAGTCTGCCAGGCACCTTTACCGACGGCCTCACCCAAATCCTGATTCCGGCCATCGCCGCCGAACCGGGCAGCGGCTACAACCTCGCGCCGGGTTACTACGCCATTTTGCCGGAGCCGGTACCGGGCATTGTCAACGTGGTCAACCTGGACGGCTGGATGACGGTACCGGGCACTGACAAGGAGTCGGATGAAGACCTTCGCCTGCGCACGCGCAACCAGTATTCGGCCATCAACCAATGGAACACCGACGCGGTTTATCGTGCGCTCATCACCACCTTTCCCGGCGTACAACCGGACGGTGTGTACTTTGAACACGAAGCCCCACGCGGCCCCGGCAGCGCCAATGCCTTTGTGCTGTTCGAAGCCAACGTGCCGGCGGACAGCTACCTGGAAGAAATCAACGACTACATCCGCGACCAGGGCAACCATGGCCACGGCGACGACATGCTGGTCATGGCCATGCCCGAGACCCTGCATGACATCCGTGTGACGCTGTGGCCGGTACTGAACTTGCCCACAGAACAGTCCGACAAGCTGTTTGCTGATGTCGAGATGTTCATCCGCACGGCCTTTCGGGAAAGTACCCAGGCCGACTATCAGCCGACACTGACCTATCCCCAGTCGCGATTTTCCTTCAGCCGCCTGGGCGAAGAGCTGCACCAAAAATTCCCCGAACTCGACTCGTTGCACTTCGACAACCTCGACATCGTGTCGGACCTGAACATTCCCCGCATTCAGATGCTTGAGGTGGTGCCCGGTGTTTAACCTCAAACTGCCGTTTTGGCTCGACGGGCCGGAACTGGCCAAGCTCAAGGGCGCCGCACAGGCCTGGTGGGCCAACGTCGAGGGTTGGCTGAATTGGCCGCTGCATCAGATCGACCCTGACATTTGCCCGCTCTCTTTACTCGACCTGCTTGCCTGGCAGCGCGACATCACCCGCTTCCCAGGGGAAGAGGAAAGCTTGTACCGCCTGCGGATCAAACACGCCTACATCAACGCCGTGGACGCGGGCAGTACGGCGGGTCTGAAAAGAATCCTGATGCGCCTGGGCGTCGGTCGCGTCGAGATTCAGGAACGCATGGAGGGCCGCGATTGGGACGTGGTGTTCGTGAAAATCACCGACGAACAGAGCGCGCTGCACTCTGACCTGCTGCGCGTGCTGCTCCGCAGTTACGGCCGCACCTGCCGCCGTTACGCATTTTTGACCGTGACCCCGCTGGATAACCTGCGGGTGTTCGCGGTGGAGTTCAACGACGACCAGCAAACCCTGATTGCCAGTTACGAGGAAGCCACATGGCCGCAATAACCATCGCCGGTGAAAACCTGATCGCCGAAAAGCAAGCTGCTCAGGAAGTCCTGGTCGTGAGCAAGTTTCTCTACGCCCTGGTGCCGGGGCTCGACCCGGCCACACCAGTGGACCGCTATGCCGGCAAGCCACCGCCGGACCAGATGATGTACGAAACAGACATCACCAAAGGCGGTTATGTGGACCCCAACCAAGTGGTCTACAGCAGCATGATCGGCTCCAATGTCGGCGACTGGGACTTTAATTGGCTGGGCCTGGAAACCGCTGAAGGTGTGCTGTTAGCCGCGGCTTACACGCCGGTGCAGCAGAAGCGCAAAAACATTCCCAACCAGCAGATCGGCAACAACATCACCCGCAACATGATGCTGGTGTTCGACGGTGCACAGTCGGTCACCGAGCTGACCATCAACGCCGACACCTGGCAGGCTGACTTCACCGTGCGCATGGCGGGCATGGACGAACGCGAGCGCCTGAGCAACCGCGACATGTTCGGGCGAGCCTGTTTCTTTGCCAACAGCTTGGCGCTGGTCTATCAGAGCGAGCAGTTCACTATCCAGCCGGGCACCGCCTACGTGGAAGGCTTGGCCGTCCATCAACCCATCGGCGCATCCATCACGCCGCCGGCGTTCCCCTTCACCTTGTGGTACGACATCTCGCTACAAGGTCAGTTAAGCGAAGTGAACGTGGTTCTGGCCGCCAGCTACGGCGATGCCCTGGTGGACTTCACCGATACCAATGGCGTGTGGCACTACCTGGTGCCGGTGGCCACGGTCCTCAGCGCCACCGAAATCACCGACCTGCGTAGCACCGTTGAACCGATAGCTGGAGCGTTGATTCAGCACCTCGCTGCACGCAGTGGCGACTATTCAAACCTGCGAGCACGCGCAACCACCAAAGACGATGTCGGGCTGGGCAATCTACCCAACGAAAAGAGTGATGATCCGGAGTCGAACAGCAGTGACATTCTGGCCACCACTGCCTTGGTGCATGCCGTAAAGACGGGCATCGAAACAGACCTGGGTTCAGCCGCGTACCTTGATGCTCAAATCGATCTCCACGATGCAACGCCTGATGCGCTGATGAAGGTCGGAGCGTTCGGCTGGGGCGGGGCCGCCTATGCGGTCAGTGATGTTGACATCGGTGGCCTGAACGCGGTGACGGCCCTCTATTTCGTCAGCAATGGCACGGGAGGGCCAGGTGGCGCGCCCTATGAGGGTTGGGTTCGCGTCTCTGCGATTACACCAGGTCAATACGCCTTTCAGGAGATTTATGGGAATGCCGACCACACCCTACACCGCCGGGCCTTGACTGCCGGTGTTTGGGGTGAATGGGAAAGCACCTGGGACTCAACCGATCTGGTTAAACAAATCTACCCCCAAGATGACACGCCAGGCCGTGTACTGCTCACGGGTGCTTATGGCATCGGTCACGGGGGGATTGTCCTTCCCGACGGCACCGATCTAAACACAGTCACCACCGTGGGTATTTACCGAGTGAACCCCGGCCCGAACGTTCCAGAGGGCGGTCAATTCTCCCCCATGCTGGTTACGGTCAGTCAAGACACCCTCTGGCAACAAATCATCGGCTATAACACCGGTACAACTTATTCTCGTGGCGGTGTGCAGACCCCAGAGGGATACGTATTCAGTGCGTGGGTAACGGGTTGGGACACTAGTAACTTTGACCCTGCTTCAATATTTGCCGTCCCTGTCGGCGTGCCGTTTCCATGGCCAACCGCTACGCCGCCCGACAAATGCGTTTTGATGGGGGGGCAGCCGTTCAATGTCGAGTGGTACCCGGCATTGGCAGCCGTGTATCCCAGCGGCTTCCTGCCAGACATGCGCGCCGAGTCGATTCGTGGTTTGGATGGCGGGCGCGGAATTGACCCCGACTCTGGGCGGCCCGTGTTGAGCCTTCAACTCGACACGCTGCAAAACATGACTGGCGAGTTTGTCCTGCAAGACGACGACTCGACGTTACTGGTGAACAACGCGACTGGCGTATTTTCGGTTGGCACTTCCATCACGGCCATCACGCCGGCTGCACCGCAAGTCACCACAACGGGTTACCGCTCAGTCGTTTTCAATCCTTCAGCCGTCGTCCGTGTGAGTACGGAAACCCGTATGCGTAACGTGGCGTACAACTACATTTGCAGGATGTACTGATGCCGACTTTAGTGAATGGTTTTTTTGAAGAGAGCGGCTGGATCGAGGTTTACACGTTCAGTGAAACCACCACCGAATACCTCGGCCAACACGAAACCTATGTCAGCTGTGGCTGCGGTCTGCCAGCGGGCGCCACGTTGGAAGAACCGCCCGAAGCCGGGGACGGGGAGGTGGTGGTCTGGAGGGATGGGGCATGGGTGGTCGTGCCAGACTTCCGTGGTCCGGTGTATCAGACTACCGATGGCGCCGAGGTGCTGTACTCGCTGCCGGGCGAGTTGCCGCCCGAGCTGACGACCTTGCCGCGACCGAGTGCGGCCTATCTCTGGGATGGTTTCATTTGGGTGCTCGATGCCGCACGCGATTTGGTGATTCAAAGCCGTCGAGAACGGTCATGGATCGAAAATGAACTGCATTGGGCGGGCAGAGAGATCGACAAGCATCTGGATGCTGACCCAGCCGCGCTCAACACGGAGCTGGCCTGGCGCACCTATCGCAACGAGCTGCGGGCCTGGCCAACCAGCGAGCTGTTTCCCAAAGTCGACGCCCGTCCTACCGCGCCAAACGGCCAGCAGCCATGACCTGGACGTCGGTCACCATGCAATGGCCCAGCGAGGCCACGCAGTGGGTCGAGGGCCTGGACGAGGCCAAAGGCCTGGCCAGCACTGAGATCGCCAAAACGGAAGAACGCTTGGCCGGAATGACGGCCACCACCAACCCTGGCCCCGTGGGTTCCGCCGCGCAAGAAGCGATCGAGGTCGGGCGCGCTGCCATGACCGAACAGTTGGCCACTGCGCCGGCGAGTCTCGTGGTGACGCCGTTCCAAAGCGGCATGGGTCAGGGCCGGGGGTATCAAAAGTTTCTCTCGGCACCCAACCTGCTGGAGGCGTTGGCCAACAAACTCACCGACGCCGATACCGGTCGTCCCGAAGGGGAGCAGTATGGTTTGTGCGTGCTGTTTCTCTCGACGCGCTTCGACCAGTTCGCCGCCACCCTGGGCCGCTTCAATGCCTTGCTGCCCACTCCAGACCTGGAACGCGCCGAACGTCGTGCCGCGAACATCGCACGCCTGGAGGCGGAGAAGTGGACGCTGCCCACTGCCGAGACCTTGCCACGCTGGGGAGCTTTGCCGTTGGAGCGTTGCACCGTTACCCGGGTATCCCAGCAAACGCTGAACAGCCAGCTGGCCATCTATGAAAGCTACGCCGCCGACACTTCCCCTATGGCTGACTTGAGCGCCTTGGCGACGCGCAAGGCTGAGCAACAGGCCGCGTGCGATAAGCAGTTGAGTGACCTACAAAACGCACTGGCTAACGGTTTGCCGGATGCCACGATGCAGGCGCGAATGATCGGCCCGGGGGATGCCGCTGAGTTGCGCCGGCAACTTTTGGAAGGCCCCACGCCTGGCTATGAATGGGTGCTGTGTGCTGGTCTGTTGTTGCTCGGCAGTGAAGAGAGCCTGAGCTTTGTGCAGGAGCTGATCGGGCTATGACGCTGCTACTCAACGGGGAGAAAGTTCAGGGCAAGGGCCTCAAGGTCATGGCCACCCTGACCATTGAAAGCGAAGACCTGTCAGGCCAGACCAGCAACACGGCACAGGCGCACAAGGGCTTCAAACCCAAAACCCTCAGCGTCACGCTGATGATTCCCTACCGTGACGAGTCCGACTTGCGCAACTTGATGCGCCTGGCCAGTTCGACCGCCGGCGGCGGGCAGCTCACGGTCTATCGGATCGTCAATCGCACGGCCTCGGCCTTCGGTGTGCGCGAGGTGCAGTTCCGCGACAACGTGAACGCCAATGAAGACGACAGCCTGCGAGCCTGGCGCGTGCAATTCAACCTGATTGAAAAACTGTCGATACCGGAGCGCGTGGAGCAACGCAGCCCAAGCAATCCCGTCGTGCAGCAAAGTGCACCAGGACAACCCGTCTCTGGTACGTCCGGTGCAGACGGTGGCAGCGCGCCTGTTGAAATGGACGGATTTGAGAAAGTCCTGAAGTCTGTCGACGACTGGTTAAAGCCGGTCACACCATGAACCTGCACAAAGTATTGACCGTCGACGGCGTGTCCTACCCCCTCTGCAAAGATGAAACACGCCTGGACCATCACGCCCCCGGGCGCGCCAGTTTCACCATCACCGCCAGCGAATCCGTACACGGGTTGGTGACCTTCGACATCGGTTACAACGACAGCCCACTACAGCGGCATTTTTTGGGCTACGTGGAGCGTTGCACTGCCGCCAACAGCCAACAGCAAGTCCTACTCTGTCGTGAACTGTCCGCCGCACTGGAAATCCCCATGCCGCTGAACCTGCGTCATGTGGACTTGCACGCCGTCCTGGCCGCGATTAGTGAGCGCAATGGCCTGCGTTTTCGGGTGCCCGACCAAGCCTACGCCCACACCAAAACTGCATTTTTCTTCAACCTGGCTAACGGCGTGCAAGCCATCGATAGCCTGGGCAAAGTGTTTTCGATTCCTGACTTTATGTGGCAGCAACAGGGCGACGGTGAAATCTATGTAGGCAGTTGGGCGGACAGTTTCTGGGGCCAACGCCAGCCGCTACAACTGCCCCGCGAACTGTTTGACAGCTACAACAGCAACCAGAGTGCCGTGATTGCCGCGCTCCCTGGGATTCGTCCTGGTGCACCGATTAACCAGGGTGAACGTATTACTGCCGTGACCCTCACAGAAAGCCAGATGAGCATCAAATGGAAGACGTAATTCGCCGCGTGGTTGACCGCCAGTATCCCGAATTGACCGGTGGCTATCACTTGCCGCGCTTTGCCCGGGTGGTGGCCATCCCGGACCCACCCACCAACGCAGGGCTGTGTGACGACTTCCGCCCACGTTTCGCCGCAGACCTTGAGGTTCTGGGGCCGGACGGCGAGCCCGATACGGCATTGCCGCTACTCCAGGGCGTGCCGCTGCCGTTGCCGATGGGTGGCGAGTCCATGGGGATCTACGGCCTTCCCGATGAAGGCACGATGGTCGTGGTGTCGTTTGCCTACGGCCTGCCGCACAAACCCTTTGTCCTGGCCATCCTGCCCCAGGGCTTGAGCCTGCCCAACCTGCCCAAAGGCGATCAGGTCTGGCAGCACAGCGAAGCGGTACAGCAGCGCGTCGACGCCGATGGCAACTGGCTGCGCCAGACCGATGGTCAGATCCATGATCAGGCCAGCGAGCGCCGTGTGGAGGCGCTGGAGAACACTGAGCACTACCAGCGCCACAGCGTGACCGTGGATGACCACAGCATCGAGTCAGTGGGTGGCATCAAAAAGATCGAGGCCCTGGGCTCGCTCAAGCTGCTCTCAGGCGGCTCCGCTAGCCTGGCGGCCGTGGACGACCTACATCAGGCCACCGGGCGCGACCTGAATCTGGTCGTGGGACAGAAGCTCAATGCTTCGGTGGGTGGCGATATGGAGGAGCGCATCACCGGCCTACGGCGCAGTGTGGCGGAAAAGACCTGGATGGGATCGGAAGGAGTGAACGTGCTGCAAGTCCTGTGTGACCTGCTCGATCTTGTGACGGCGATGAACACGCAACTGGCCGGTCATACTCATGTACCTGGACCGGCGCCGAGTCCGAGCGATGCGGGGGCCTTCACCGATAATGCGGCACAGGCCACCACGCTGGTCGGCCAGTTAAAACCCATCACCCTGTAGATGGAGAACGGCACGGAGCAATGAGTATTCTATGACTCGCGTAAGAGCCTAGATAAAAATACAAAACTCAGCTAATAAAGAGGCATGTTGCCAGTACGCGTTCGCGCGGCACGTTATCTTAGGGAGCTGACGATTGAGTCTTATTCACATTGGATGGTTGAAGAACACCGGTCATTTCAGCTCTGCCTGTGGTAGATCCGTTCCGATCTTTGAACTACTTCACGACATAGCCGACCAGGCGAGAATGTCGGCTTGGGCTGGACACTTTAGGCGTCATTACTGTAGTGATGATGACCTTAAATATATTAAGCCATCCCACGTCTCCAGCTACGACTATCTAGTAGAAATAAAATTTCCTTCAAAAACGAAAAAGCCAGGACCTAGTATTAGGTCTGGGGATTTTGCTGAAATACTGGTAGCGGATTACTTGCAATACTTGCGTGGCTACGATGTTCCTCGAACACGATGGGACAGAAAGATTATATCGAACGAGTCGGCAAAAGGATCGGACGTAGTCGGGTTCAAATGGAATAACTCCTCACCAAGCGCGAGTGATCAGTTGCTAGTGTATGAAATTAAGGCACTTGCATCTGAAAAAGGTAGAGCTAAGGTGCTCCAAAAAGCAGTGGATGACTCAGCTAAGGATGATATCCGAATAGCTGAAACATTGAATGCGATGCGGCAACGGTTAGGGGATAAGAGAGATGAACAAGGATTGACAACTATTGCTAGGTTTCAAAACTATTCTGATCATCCATATGAAAAAGGCTACGGTGCTGCAGCGGTTGTAAGCACATCCTCCTTTAACTTAGCCAAGCTGGCTTTAACAACCGCCGATGCACACCCTTATAAAAATAAAGTTGAGATGCTCGTCATACGGGGCGATAGCTTGATTCCTTTGATTAATGCGCTCTACGAGCGAGGCGCACATGAAGCTTGAAGCTCGATCCAAAAGATTATTAGGCCTGTCTAAATCTACGGCAAAACTTAAAGAGTTGAAAGTTTCCGCGGAGATGCATCCACCACTGGCTGACGATCCTTTCGCGCTTATAGTTTTAACGATAGGTATCTTAGGGCAATTAGCTGCGCTAACAGTGAAAGATGAAAATTTCGCTGAATTAACTAGTCTTAAAGAACAACTAGTAGATGTGGCGCAGTACTTTGATTCTCTCGATGGTTCGGGGCTTCTTGATGAGTCCAGCTTGTACTTAAGGATGCTTGGAGCTGCTGCCTACTACTTGGCGGATATGCCAGGAAGCTCGTCAGTGTTAGCTAAAGAAATTCCATATGAATATGAATTAAGCCCCCATCGTCTAGAGGGAGTTTTGATATGGATTTTGAAATCAGATTATCGGCATGTTTGGTACCGTCAGCCAGGTGGTTATTTTTCGGATGGCGCTACTAAACTGGTGAACAGTCTACATGCGTTTTATGAGGGAAGTTCATCGGACATAGAGGTCAATACTGCCGCCATTGAGCTGCGTGAGATGGTTTATAAAGCGGGTTCAGACAGGGATTTGCTTTTTATAGACGTGATTTGTGCCGTAGTACGGGTAAAAATAAGGAATTCGTCTCGCATCTGCCTGCCCCTATATAGCGAGCTTGGTTTAGATGCATGGAGAGCTATTTTAGCTAGATCGAGTTTTATGAAGGAGTTTTGGCCTGCCCAACGCTTAATGGGAGAAGCTGGGATATTAAAAGGAGTGTCTGCTGTCGTGCAGATGCCTACGAGTGCTGGAAAAAGCAGAGCTATGGAGTTAATAGTACGGAGTGCATTGCTATCAGGTCGAGCAAAACTAATAGTTTTGGTTGCTCCATTCAGAGCTCTCTGTGCCGAAATAACTGATTCATTCAAAGGTGCATTTGCTTCGGATGATGTTCTAATTAACGACCTTCCAGACCTAAATCAAATTACCGAGTCAGATTCGGAGTTTCTAAAATTTCTACTTGGTGATAAGTACAAGGAACGCTCTAAGGGAAGTGTGCTTGTAACAACACCTGAAAAATTAGCCTATCTCTTACGGCATGAAGATGAGTTGGCAGCCAGCATAGACCTCTTGCTGTTTGATGAGGGGCATCAGTTTGATACTGGTAAGCGTGGGGTTACATACGAGTTGCTCATATCATATCTGCGAGATGCGGTTAGTCCGAAGGCGCAGAAAGTTATGATATCGGCAGTAATGGCAAATGCTAAATCAATAGGCGACTGGCTTAACTTTGAAGCAGGAATAGAAATCCAAGGGGCGAAGGTTCTTCCGACAGTCAGAGCGATTGGTTTCGCTACTTGGTCAGATGCTCCAGGTGGCGGTGGTGTTCAGTTTTTCGATCAGGGAATGCTTGATAGTAATCAATATTTTGTTCCAGGCTTACTGCAACCGATTGAGATTACAGAGAGCAAGGGAAAAGTTAGGAGGTATCCTGATCGGTTGAATAGTCGTGAAGTTGCATCCTACTTGGCAGTTAAGTTTTGCGAGTTAGGAGGTGCTGCAATTTTTTGTGGGACTAAGGTCATCGTCAGATCTGTCTGTAAGGACTTAGTGACTATTTTTGAAAAAGGGGTGGAGTTACCTTTGCCAGTCACTGCTGGCGATTCTGAAGAAATAGGTAAACTACATTATTTAGCATCATTGCATATGGGGGCGTGTGAATACACGAAGGCGATAAAGATAGGGGTTATGCCACATAGTTCAAATATCCCTGCGGGGCTGCGTTCATCCGTGGAGTGGGCACTATCAAATGGAAAAGCTTCGCTAGTGGTTTGTACGTCTACGCTAGCTCAGGGCGTAAATTTGCCGATTCGCTATCTTTTAATTACAAGTACCTTCCAGGCTGGCAATGCGATATCTACGCGAGACTTCCAAAACTTAATGGGGCGTGCCGGTCGATCTGGGTACTACACAGAAGGGAATGTAATATTCACTGACCCACAGATCTTCGACAATCGCAGGTCGAGTGCCGGCTTCAAAAAGTGGTTGCGGGTTAAGGATCTTTTGAGTTTTGACAGTGCTGAAGACTGTTTGAGTAGTTTAAAAGGATTAGTCGACAAATTTCCTAGTCCTGGCTCAAGCATTGATGTTATGGAGTTTCTTTCCAACTCTCCTTATTGGCTAGAGCGTGCTGTGGAGCTTCGAGCAGCAGAAAAAGATAAATATCGAAAAAGAGATTTTGACTCGTTGATATTTGAAATGAACTCACGGGTAGATCGGATGCGTGCATTGGAGAGCTACATCATTGCATATGTAGGCGATGATCCAGATGCTGCTGTAGCTGACATTCAGGCATTGGCTAAGGAGACCTTAGCATATAGCCTTTCAACAGAAGATGAGCAAAATAGCCTAATAGCTCTGTTTGTCCATATTTTCGATAAAATGAAAACGCTGGATGCGAGATTTTATAAGGGGTACGGGCGTTCTTTACTTGGTATTGATCAGTTAAAGCTTGTCGAGCAATGGTTAGATGATAATCAATTTGATCTTGGTATTTCGGAATCATGCGAGGATGCATTACAGGTAGTTTGGACTCTCGTTATGCAGCTGTCCCAAGGCTCAATAGGGCATAAAATTATGCCTGAAAATCTTTCATTAGACATTGCATTGAAATGGATCGCAGGGCAGAGCTATAGAGAGGTGCTTGAATACGTTAAGCTATCGAAGGGGCACTACCAGGCAGGAAAACAAAAACGTACGGTCACCATTGATAATATTATTGAATTTTGTGATAAGTTTTTGGGTTATGAGGCTATGCTTTACGTTGGTGGTGTTGCAGACATACTAGAAGCAAAAGGTATCTTAGAAAACTGTGTTACCAGTTTTCGCTTGTTGCAGAGTCGTCTTAAGTATGGCTTGAGTTCTGATTTTGAGATCGGTTTGTATACTGGAAATTATCCTGATCGAGAGGTGGTTAAGATGATTGTGGCTGAGCTCGACAAAGTAAGTTTTGTAAAATTGAATCAAGAGTCGATCAATAATAATCCGCATTTGATTGTGTCAGTATTGGCTCGATTCCCTTCTTACTTTTCGCGCTGAGTCTAGATTATTAAGTAATAAATATTAAATATAGACATCTTACTCAGGAAATACGCGATTGCTGGTTTGAGCCTGAATTCGCGGTCACTGGATGACCGCGTTTGGCCGTTCTCTGCCGATCATGATTACAAAGCATGCTGGTCAAATCCGATGCAATCTCTGGTCAGGTCGGACGCAACGGGTTGGTCAAGTGGAGTGTAATTTCGCAGTAGCAGGTGCTTCAGCCAAAGCCGGCGGGCCGGCCGGTAGTGGCCCCAGTTCGACGTCGGCCCCCTGCGCGCGCATGGTGGCGACGACACGGGACAATTCGTCCTCGCTCAGCGTCAGCAGGGCCGCCATGTAGAAGTGCATGTGCATCCCCATCACGCGGTCCTCAGTGCGGCCCGTGTACTTGCGCCACTGCGACCCTTTCCCCAACCCGGCCAGATCCGCCATCTGTGGACTGGTGAACCCCAGTTCGATTTTCAGGCGCGCCAAATCTTCCGCTGTGGGCGGTCCATAGTGCTGAATTCGTTTCATTGAAAGTCCGAAAGCCCCAACACGTTGGGGCAAAGCTGGAAAGGTCGGTTACAGGTGCGAGATATAGGTGTAAGCCAAGAACACCGCACCGGCGCATGCGGCACCGATTAAGAACGGCACGATGCCGTAGGTGGGCTTCTTGCTTAGGAGCTTGTCCAGGGCGGCAATCTCATCGGCCATCGGCTTGATCGGCGACTTGTGGCTGTGGCTCATCGTTCATCCTCGTAAGGGGCTGGCGGGCGCGCCTATCGCGGCCCTTTTGGATAATTTGGACTGATTCCCGGCAAAGCTCAAGGCCTAGAGGGTTAGCCCCGAAGTTCGGGGCTGGTGATTCAAGGCTTGCTTAGCAGGTTGATCAGGGAAACTACCGCGGTAATCAGGGCCGCTCCAACCAGTAGTGGGTAAAACATTCCTTCCCGTCTCAACTTTTGTTCTTCGGCGATTAGCTTGCGGGTTTCAGCGACCAATTTCCGATTTTCTAGCTGGAGCTTATCCAGTTCGAGGTAGGCTTTTTCATCTAGGTCCATCTGGCTTCCTTGGTTTGGGCGGCGCCTTCTGCGTCCCCCTTGGAAGCCATATTGACCCTTTAGGGGTCAATTGGATAGGTCGTGTTGTGCCAACATTTCCACTATTTACGTGACTGCACTGGTTGCCGCTGGCGCTTGGGCAGCGCACGCACCCATGTGTCTTCTCTTCACTGGAAAAACTCTTGCGCAAAGAAAGCGCAGGCAAGGAACGCACTTTTCCCCCTCCCGCCGACGGGCTTTATACATTTTTTTTGCGAAAATCTTTGCGTGATGAAAACAGCCATCCGGCCCAAGCCGGCTGCGGGGACTGGTGGGGTAGTGGGATTTTCATTTTGTGAATGGTTTTGCAAGGAAATGACGCACGGCTTCACAGCGGGCAAGGAGGGCATTCAGGACACGAGCGCACTGGAGGCCGCGGGGTACATTGAGTGAAAACTGGAAAATGCCCAATACGAGGGCATTTTTACAATCGTGACTGATCTGTTCTAGTAGGTGTGGGCCTAACAGGAAAAAGTGTGAAGTCCGTTACCGGCCTTACGCAGCAGAGGCTTCGCACGTTTCTCGTGATTTCACAGGTTCACTAGATTAGCGAACAAAACATTGGGTGCAAGTGACGACAGAAAACCCAAGAGAATTGCTGCAATCCCACAGAACCAGTCTAAATCGTTGCAATGACCAAACGTACGAGCCAGTACATCAGGAACGACGCGCCGACGAACATGAGCCCCCATAAACAAGCGACAACAAACTTGTTCGGCTGGGGGATCGGGATGACGCTGATGATTTTTGCGAACCCCTCGTCTGACTTCGTACTCACGTTAATCTGGCTCCACAACAGTGGGGGAAAGTACAGGTATGACACTGCCACCTGCTCTTTTGGTACGAGTGAAGGGAAAACGATCTCTCCGGCCCCCTCAGGATTGCGCTCAATGGTGTACTGAACAGGCGGATAGACCGTTACATTTGGCGGTAAAACTGCATGTGAAAGACGGACGTTTGTTGCCGCTTTCCGTCCGGTATTCCGAACCACTACGGAATGTGTGTGGATCACGGCCGGCTGTTCTCCCTGGATGGTGAATACCGATGCATGTCCGATGAAAGAAATAATCTTTGATCGTGCTTCCAGGTAGTGCTTGATCAGCCCCGCTAGAATCGCCGATAAGGCCGGTGCAGCAATTTTCGCGATAGTTTCCGAGTCGAGGTCCATAGGTTTAACCATTGTCCGAGGAAATTCATTTTCGACGATAGCTTGGAGGATCTAGCCAGAGTAAGCATAGCTAGTCATTGATTACGTAGAGGCTGAAGGTGGTTTCATCAGCTCTATTCTCATCATTTGAAGGGGGTTGTATGGACATAAGCAAGATTCGAGCAGGAAAACGAGTAAGCGTGCCAAGGGAAAAAGTGTTGCAACGACGACCCTGGGAAGAACCGTATGGAACCGTCGTAGGAACTGTCGCACCGAACGGAGTGTCAGTTCGACTTGACGGGGAGTGCGCAACAATCATCAGGGTACGGCCTGAAGATCTGGATGATGAGTAGAGCTATTTATTTGATACGCAAAATTCTCCTTGGGCCTCTCCAGTGATTAATTCTGGGACGCCTTCTCGGGGCACCTTAACGACCCAGACCCCACTAAATTCAGGGGTCTGGATTGTCGTCATGTGAGTCTCTATGAGTGCAAACGACTCGTTAATAACGTTGGATAGTTCACTGATCAACGAATCAAAGCCGTCTTGGCTGCTCCATAGGTTTGCCGAGTGAAGGTGCCGACCAAGGCGATCGTAGATTTTTACAAAGCGTTTTTTCGACAGTACTCCCTCGGTCTTCAGATCAAAGTACCACGAGCCATCAGGCTGGCGGACCGCAGGAATCAAAGGGGTAGGGTAGAAGTCAGAATTGATCTTGCTCAAAACCTGCAGGATTTTGGTCGCTCGATAATCCTTAGTGAAATCAGGCTGATCTTCACATCTGGAGCGAAACTCCTCGTATCGCGCTTTGTGTGGCGCAATCGACGCGAAGGCTATTGCTTCCAAAGATTTTCTCAGTTGAAGAATTGCTGCATCAGCTTCAGGGGGCGAACCACTCACCTGGAAATTCTTCAAGAAGGCCTCGCTCGCACGTAATCGCATTGAGCATTCGGTCATCTTCTCCAAATAAATTTCTTTCGTCGAACCGGTCGGTACAAGCTTTCGGGTCATGGGGAGCAATCCTGTAGGGGGCGACACGCCAAAGTGTCCACATACTGTCCACCTCTTACGAGAATATTTTCAGAGAGTGGTAGAAAATATCCCCAAAGGCTCCGCAATCATGGATGCGGCGTAACGAGCGCTAGGGCGATGGGCTGATAAGAAATCAACTCACTCATGACGCTATTCCTTTCAATAAAGTTGGGCAGACGTTACCCACCGCCGCAGGCCAGGTAAAGCGCCGTGACTGACCCGCCAGTCACCCTTTGCCTGCCCACCAGGCGCAGCCCGCCGTGCCTGCCGCGCATTCCCCTCTATATAGAAGAGGGCACGAAGCCGGAGATTGGCCGGTTTGCCATGGCCCCGAGCGACCGGAAACGCTGAATCGCGTTAACCGCATGAAAATTCTGAAAAAAATGTTTGCCATCGGAAAAGCTTTCGACTACATTAGCGCGCCTCGACAGACAGAACTTGTTTGAAGAGATACGGTGAAGTGTCCGAGTGGCTTAAGGAGCACGCCTGGAAAGTGTGTATACAGGAAACTGTATCGAGAGTTCGAATCTCTCCTTCACCGCCACATTCTGCAAACACAAACCCCTGATTTTCCTAGAGAAAGTCGGGGGTTTGTGGTTTTTGGTGTCTGAAAAAGGGCCGTATGGGAACAATTTGGGAATACGGGTGGCTTTTTGGACAGTACTTGCATTCTAAAAGGCTGATTTTTCGACAGTTTCCAAGCGGTGTACATCATTCGACGCGCTGTATTTCAGCAATGATCCCCGCATCGCGTAAGCCCAAGGCATAGCCCTCTGCACCACTGGCTGATTCCAACACCAGGTGCATGAGGCTGCCTTCGATGATCTTGAGATGGAGTATCAGGCGGATCACCGGTAGCGATCCGCGAGAATGCTTACTCTGGCATTGTCCAGGATTGTAGCGTGTAGCCCTCCTGGCTTAACTCGGCGCGCACCTCTTCCAGCAGGCTTGCCAGCTGCGCCGGGTCGGAATAGGCACTGCTTGGAACCTGTTTGCGACAAATGTGAGTGCTGGCCCGGTCGATGACGGTCAGACTCAGTTCGCCATTACCGCCTTGCGCAGCCCAGGCGATGCATTGAAAAGGTTCGAATGCGTGTCCGGCAATCAAAAGTGCTTCGTTGATGCGCAACGGGGTGCTCATGGGTTGTCTCTCCTTGTACCCAAGCAAATGATCCGCAGTTGACCTGCTGCATGAAGTCATGCAGCAGGGAATTTCAGTCTTTCATTGCTTTACATAACTGCCTGGCGCCGGCTCCAGCGGCGGGAATTTGTCATTCCCTATGTGCGCAACCGCTGGTTGGCGCTCGCCGGAGTGTCCCGCCAGCCAGTTGAACCAATCGTTCCACCAGCTACCGGGTTGCTGCTCGGCATTCTTGAACCAGGTTTCCGGGTTTTTCGTGACCCGATTATTAGTCCAGTAATGGCGCTTCTGCTTGGCCGGTGGATTGATGACGCCGGCGATATGCCCTGAAGCTCCTAATACAAAACGCTTGGTCCCGGAGAGCAGGTTGGTGCTGGCGTAGGCGCTTTTCCAGGGCACGATATGATCGTCATGGGTGGCGAGGATGTAAGCGGGAGCGTCAATTGCACGCAAATCAAGCTTGACCCCACAGCACTCCAGTTCGCCTGATTTCAAATCGTTCTGCAGATAGGTGTGGCGCAGATACCAGCAGTACATCGGCCCCGGAAGGTTGGTGCTGTCGTTGTTCCAGAACAGCAGATCAAGCGGGATCGGCTTCTGCCCCTTGAGGTATTTGTCGACGTTGTAGTTCCACCACAGCTCGTTGGGGCGCAGTAGGGAAAAGGTATTGCCCATGTCCTCACCACGAAACAGACCGACGGGACCCTTCATGCCGCCGATGGTGCGCTCTCGATAGGCCACCAGTTCTTCGTCGACGAATATGTCGATGGGTCCGGTATCCAGGTAGTCAAGGAACGTGGTGAACAGGCTCACGCTGGCGATCTCTCTGTCGCCGCGTGCAGCAAGTACCGCCAGCGCCGTGCTCAGCAGGGTGCCGCCGATACAGAAGCCCACGCAATTGAGTCGCTGCTCGCCACTGATTTCGCGGGCCACCTGTAGGGCGTCGATTACCCCGTGCTCAATCAGGTCGTCCCAGGTGGTGCCGGCGTGTTCCTCGTCAAAGTTGCGCCAGGACATCAGGAATACGGGATGTCCCTGTTCCAGCAGGTGGCGGACCATCGAGTTGTCCGGGCGCAGATCAAGGATGTAGTACTTGTTGATCGACGGAGGTACGACGAATACCGGGTGTCGGTACTGGGTTTCGCTTTGCGGGTAGTACTGAATCAGCTGGAACAGGTGATTCTCAAAGACGATTTCGCCGGGGGTGTTGGCCAGATCGACGCCAACCTTGAAGGCGCCGCTATCACACTGGCGCATTTTGCCTTCGTTCATGTCGCTGGCCAGATGCTGCATACCTGTGAGCAGGCTGGCACCTTGAGTCTCAACCACACGCTGGAGCGCATCGGGGTTACTGACCAGGAAATTGCTTGGCGCACTGGCGGCAATGGCTTGCTCCACCAGATAACGCAGGCGTTGGCGCGGTTTTTTTTCGTCGATCAGCAGCTTGTCGAGCAGTTTCAGAAGAAAGCTGGAATTGAGCAGGTAAAACGCAGCGAGGGAGCCGAACAGTGGCTCGCTCCAGTTGCCGCTGGAGAAGCGTCGATCATCGAAGCTGAAGGGTTGGCCGGTCAGCAGTTTTTGGCCGAGTTGGCCCCATTGAACCTGGTAGTCCGCTTGAAGGCTGTCCAGGGTTTCGCGAGGTAACTCGAACCAGGCGCCGTGCTCATGCCCGGTAAACCACGGATTAGTGCTGACCCATAGGCGTAATTGTTGCACTGCAAAGGAAGCGATGAACGGAACCTGGCCTGACCAATAGGTTTTGAAGGTATGCGCGTTGTTGTCCATAAAGTTCCTTGCCCATACAGATGAGCCGGGCAGAAAAAAAGCCGCGCTTTGCCGGACTCCGGCGTAGCGACGGCAGGAATGCGGGCAGCCTTGTCTGGCGCCAACCTGACGCCAATCCGATGCGCGGAACAAGGGTCCCAAGTCCGCGCATGGGCTACCCGGATGCCGTTGGTTAGCGCTCGATAGCCAGGCCGACGCCTTGTCCGCCGCCGATGCACAAAGTGGCCAGCCCCTTCTTGCCGTCGCGACGGATCAGTTCGTGTACCAGCGACACCAGAATCCGTGCCCCCGACGCGCCGATCGGATGGCCAAGGGCGATTGCGCCGCCGTTGACGTTGACCTTGCTGGTGTCCCAACCCAACTCTTTACCAACCGCCAGCGACTGGGCGGCGAAGGCTTCATTGGCTTCAATCAGGTCCAGGTCCTCGACACTCCAGCCGGCCTTTTGCAGAGTCAGCCGTGTAGCCGGGACTGGGCCGATGCCCATGATCGACGGGTCCACGCCGGCGCTGGCATAGGCTTTGATTCGTGCCAGTACCGGAAGGCCCAGCGCTTGTGCTTTAGCGGCGCTGGCCAGCAACAGCACGGCGGCACCATCGTTGAGGGTCGAAGCGTTGCCGGCGGTCACGCTGCCGTCTTTCTGGAATGCCGGTTTGAGTTTCGCCAACGCTTGCGCAGTGCTGTCGATACGCGGCTGTTCGTCGGTGTCGAAGACCAGCGGTTCGCCCTTGCGCTGAGGAATCAGGATCGGGGTGATTTCGCTCTGGAAGCGCCCGCCCTCAATGGCTGCTGCGGCTTTCTGTTGCGAGGCGGCAGCGAAGGCATCCTGTGCTTCACGAGAGATCTCGTACTTCTGCGCCAGATTCTCGGCGGTGATACCCATGTGGTAGTCGTTGAAGGCGTCCCACAGGCCATCCTGGATCATGCTGTCTTGCAGTTGCGCATGGCCCATACGCAAGCCGGTGCGTGCCTTGGGCAGAACATAGGGGGCCAGACTCATGTTTTCCTGACCGCCAGCGATGACCAGTTCTGCGTCGCCGCAGCGGATTGCCTGGACGGCAAGATGGACCGCCTTGAGACCGGAGCCGCAGACCTTGTTCAAGGTCAGGGCGGGTGTGGTGTGTGGCAAGCCAGCCTTGATCGCGGTCTGGCGTGCCGGGTTTTGCCCGGCGCCGGCAGTGAGAACCTGGCCGAGGATCACTTCATCAATTTGAGCGGCATCGATACCCGTCTGCTCCAGCAAGCGGCGAATCACTGCGGCACCCAGTTCGGTTGCGGGAATTGCAGACAGAGCACCCTGGAAGCTGCCAATGGCGGTACGAGTAGCGGCAACGATTACGACTTCGTTCATGCGTGACCTCATCGAAAAGACAAAATTCGTCGAGCAAACCAAGGCATTCCTGCCCTGATCGGGGGTTATTGCATGTTCATGCCGCCGTTTACCGAGAAATCGGCACCGGTGCTGTAGGCGGATTCATCGGAAGCCAGCCAGGCCACGATTGAGGCGATCTCTTCGGGTTGGCCAAGGCGACCAACCGGAGTGGCTGCGATCATGCCTTCCAGAATGTCCGGGCGAATTGCCGCAGTCATGGAGGTCTGGATGTAGCCTGGGGATACGGTATTGACGGTCACGCCCTTGCCGGAGACTTCCCGGGCCAGTGCCATGGTGAAACCATGGATGCCAGCCTTGGCGGCGGAGTAGTTGGTCTGGCCGAACTGGCCGCGCTGACCGTTGATCGAGGAGATATTGATGATCCGCCCCCAGCCTTTGGACAACATGCCTTCAATGACCTGCTTGGTGGTATTGAACAAGCCCGTCAGGTTGGTCCCGATCACGCTGTTCCAGTCTTCCGGGGTGAGCTTGCGAAAAGACGCGTCGCGTGTGATGCCGGCGTTGTTGACCAGCACATCGATCGGGCCGAACTGTTCACGAGCCATCTCGAAAGCCTTGCGGGTTGACTCCCAATCGGTGACGTCGCCATAGATGAACTCGAACTCGTAACCCGCCTCCAGTTGGCTGGCGCGCCAGTCGTTCTTGCGGCTGGAATCAGAGCTGCAGCCGACGATTACCTTGAATCCTTCCTTGTATAGACGCTGGCTGATTGCCGTACCGATACCGCCCATACCACCCGTTACCAAAGCAATGCGACTACGCGATTCCATACATCTACTCCATTTTTTTGCGCTGCAGGAGAGAAGATTGTTCGATATCGACGGGCCGTGCGGAAGTGTTTGAAGGTGACGTTCTCCTGTCCATCGGTGCCACGCGGGTATTTTGGCCTGCTGGCAAAAAAATGAGGAGCACCCATACTTGGATCAACTCTTAAAACTCAATGGATAGTTAATATTCCTGAAACACTGTTGAAATATGTTCAGTGCATGTCAGTATCGGCTCCGGACAGGACGTTCGGTTCCATTGGTCAATGAGGACGCCATGTATAGAATGAGTTCGGGTTATGCCAGCATGCTGGCGAATACGTTATTGGCCCAAGGACTGGATCTTGCCGGTCTGTGCCAGGAGGCGGGACTGGATGTCGGGTTCGTGGGTAGACCAGGAGCATTCTGCGAGCGAAGCATTATCTACCGTCTTTGGGACTTGGCTGCTCAGGCTTCGGATGATCTGAATATCGGTTTGAAAGCCTACGGGGAATTCCATCCCAGTAGTTTTCAGATCGTGGGCTACACGATGATGTCCAGTTCGAATCTGAAAAGAGCGCTTGAGCGTCTGGTCCGTTTCAGCCCGTTGATTGGTACCGGATTCAGCCTTTTCCTTGTCAAGGAGCAGCAGCATTACCGATTGGCCAGTCTCGATCATCAGCAAAATGGCTCGGTCAAACCCCGGCAATACACGGATGCAGCCTTGGCTTCGCTGCTGGGTTTCTGCCATTGGCTGGCAGGTGGCAAGTCACCGCAACCGTTGAGTGTGGAGTTCACTTATCCCGAACCTGAAGACACGTCGGAGCATCGGCGGCTTTTTGGCTGTCCGCTGAGTTTCGGGGCGGCATATGACAGCATCTTGTTCGATGGCCAGGAGCTTCTGAGTCCGTTGAGCATGGCCAACGAAGCGTTGGCCACACTCCATGACAGTTTTGCCGAGGCTCAATTGGACCTGTTGTCCGGTTACTCTATGGTTGGCAGGATTCGCGCGCTGATTACCGAGCGCTTGAGCCAGGGGCAAGGCCAAGGGCAATGTGATATGGAATCGATTGCGGCGGCACTGAATATCAGCAAGCGAACGCTTCAACGAGGCCTTGAGAAGGATGGCACGCAATTCAAGGACGTCCTGAACGATGTGCGCCGGCAGATGGCTGACTTCTATTTGCGCCATTCTCATTTCAACATGAAGCATGTGACTTGCCTGCTCGGCTTCCATGATCACAGCAGCTTCCATAAGGCATGCATCCGTTGGTTTGGCATGACCCCCGGTCAGTATCGAACCGACGAGTTGCCGCCTGTGGTCGAAAAAGTCGCGCGGGTCCGATCCATGAACCTCATCGGTCTGTCCAGAGATCATAAGGTCGCAGGCTTCACCGAACGGGTTCACCGCTAATCCCTTGTGAAGTGTCATTGAGGCTTGGGGCCTGTTGTCCCTTTGCTCGCTTTGCGCTTCGGGGCTTTAACTACGTTGGCAGGAGCGGGCGGCGGTGTGATCTGCGGCGACGCAGATGGCTGCGAAGGGGGCTCCTGCGCGATGACAACTGTTTCACCGGGTGGTTGGGTCAGGCTGAAGCCCGGCAGGGGGACTTCGAGCAGCGCGTGCAGTTCACGCCAGAATTCGCCCTCAGCTCCAACGGTCGCCAGCAGTTCAGGCATCAATTGCCCAACGGCTGTCAGGACCTGTTGGCGTTCCTTTGCCTCAGGTAGCAACAAAGGCAGGCTGCGCAAGCTTTCTTGCGGGTGGGCGAAAACCAGCAGGTTCTGCAATCGGATGGCTTCGCGCAGGGCAGTGGGCTCATTGCTGTAGTCCTGGACCAGCAGGTGCACCTGCTGGATCAGCTTCTCGATGCTTTCCTTGCCTGCCTTGTCGCTGTCGCGGCCCAGCAAAAACAGAATCCGCACCAATGCTTCCAGGGGGCCGCCATGAGGCAGCGCATCCTGCAGGCGTTCGATCAGGGCCTGGTCCAGCTGGTCGGCATGTGCCTGGAGATTTCGCACAGGCTTGTTGCCGGTGAAGGCACTCAGTGCGCCGTAAATACCGTAAAAACACAGCTCCTGAGTGGCGTCACGCACATCGCGATAAGCATTCAGGGTGTCTTGCATCTGGTTGGAGAACAGCTCCTGCCAGGCCAGCAGAGGGTTGTCTTTGCGTGCGGGACGACGATCGCTGCTCACTTGGGAGGCGGTCCCGGCTAACCACCACAGCGCCGGATTCAGGCTGCTCCATAGCACTTGCTGCTGATGGAAGGGGTGCGCCCTGCGCAACAGTTCGGCAATGGGCTCGTTGACGATCTGACGCAGCCACGGACGTATGAACCCGTCGTAAAACGCGCTGTTGATTTCAGAGGCACGCTCCACCAGAGAGAATTCGCGATCGTCATCACGGGCCGGCTCGACGTCATTATGGATATCGGCGATTCGCCTTGATTCGAAACGCACTCGGTATTGCATGTCATCGCTGCCTGAGGAGGTTGTCATATCGTCAATCAGCATTTCATACAGTCCCGCCGGCAGCGCCTTGATGGATTCGACCGCGCCGAGCATCCCACGGTGTTCGCGCCGCGCCACCTTGCCGGAAACAAAAATGCCTAAATGGCCTATGCTGGCGTGCCGCAGGTAGACGATGGTACGTCCTGCGTCATGCAAAGCGAGATCGCTGGGATAAACATCGGCGATCCAGTTCAATGCCTGCTGGGGAGGGGTGATGTTGTCTCCGTAGGAACAGAACACCACCACCGGTACTTCGATCCGTTTCAGGTCAATGCCGCTGCTCTTGCGGCCGAGACCGCCGGACAATTGGTTGCCGATGAAAAGGTCATCGACAATCATCTCGATCTCTTCGCCATTGAGCAGGGTCGGGCTGCCCCACCAGCGTTCGAAGTCGAGGAAGCGCGTAGCCTCGCTGTCGACCTGGCTGAACAACTGGTAGTACTTGGTCCAATAGGTGTTGGCCGGGTCCAGGTTTTCGAAATTGCTGACCAGCCAGGTACCGTCAAAACGGCCATTGCCCAAGTCGCTGCCCAAGCGAGC
Organism: Pseudomonas sp. IT-196MI5; assembly: GCF_949767415.1. Taxonomy (NCBI): domain Bacteria; kingdom Pseudomonadati; phylum Pseudomonadota; class Gammaproteobacteria; order Pseudomonadales; family Pseudomonadaceae; genus Pseudomonas; species Pseudomonas sp. IT-196MI5. Next base: position 137,963 of record NZ_CATKPZ010000083.1, on the reverse strand, counting down.
CATCCAGCCGCCACCCAGCAGGCCTCCGGTATAGCGCATGGGATTGCGTCCGTTGACTCCGGCCCAGTATGACAAGGGGGCGCCATTGATAATGATCAATCCCGGCAGTTCCGGTCGTGTTGCCGCCAGTCCCATCAACGCCCAGCCGGCCTGGCAGTTACCGATGATGATCGGCTCGCCGTTGGTCGGGTGAAGGGCGCTGACGACTTCGATGAACCGGGCCTGGGCTTCCACGATATCGGCCAGGGTTTGCCCAGGCTGTGGCGAGTGACTGAAAGAGATGAAATAGGTGGGATGGCCGGCTCTGAGGCTTTCACCTAATACCGAATCCTGTTTGAAACCGCCAATTCCCGAGCCGTGGCCGCCGCGTGGGTCAATGATGATTACCGGCTGGCCATTGCTGTCGATTCTTTGCTCTGGTCCGGGGAGGATTCGCAGCAGTGAATAGTTGACCGGGCGTGGGAGATCGGAACCTGCGACCAGGGTTTCATGGTTGAACTTGAGCAGCAGAGGATACCCGGCGCGCTCATGGGCCAGCGTATTGTCGCCACGCTGGCGCAGTGTGTCCCAGAACAGCAGGCTGCGTTGGCCGAGGTCGGTGAAGTATTCCTGCCAGTCAGTGAGCGTGGGTTGTTTGAGTTGACCCCGCTTAAGAGGCGCGAGGGTTGTTTTCTGGCGCTGGCGCAAAGCATCAAGGACGTTCAGGGTATTGAGGTGCTGCAGATGACTCAGGTGTTCGAACAGGCCGCGTTGAGAGGAGGTTTTGTCATATTGCGATGCAATAATATCTTCCTGGCCCATGGTGATCTCCTGGCGTTATGCATGAGAAGCAGCTGCCTGCGTTTCATTGATAAAGAAGGCTTGGCTGGCTGTTCGATGTTAGGAGTCTATAGCGGATAGAGGCAGGAGAAGAGATATTTTTGTGCGCTGCACAAAAAAATATTGCTAAACGGATTTGTGCGCTGCAATATCAAGGCTAACGCGATGACCGGCAGGATTGCTATCGCGTCCTCAGGCCCATGTCGGCTTTTCAGAATCAGGAGATTCAAGCATGTCTTTTTTTAACTCGGAAAAATTGCAAGACGCTCAGAAAGCCAACCTAGACCTCCTGCAGCAAATCAGCGGCAAAATTTTCTCCAGTGTTGAACAGTTCAGCCAATTGCAGTTCAAGACATTGCAGGCCGCCACCGAGGAGCAGTTCGACGGCTTTCGCAAGCTGTTGGCAGTCCGTGATCTACAAGGGCTCGCTGAGCTCCAGACTTCTTTCACCCAGCCAAATGTGCAAGCCGAACGCCTGGCTGAGTTCAATCGCCAAGTGCAAGCGTTGATTGTCGGCACTCACTCGGAAATCGCCAAACTGACTTCGCGTCAGGTCGAGGCGGGCACCCAGCAGGTGCAAGAGTTCGTTGAAGTGATCAGCAAGAATGCACCGGCTGGCTCCGAGCCTGTTGTGGCCGCATTCAAGTCGTCGCTGGCGAATGCCGGTACCGTTTTTGAAAGCGCACAGAATGCCGTAAAGCAGGCTGCTGACGTTGCCCAGAGCAGTTTTGACGCAGCGACCGCCGCAGCCGGCAAAACCACTCCTGGTGCCAAGGCTACAAGCGGTAACAAGTAAGTCACATTAAAGCGGTTACACTGATGGCGATGGGTTTACTCCCCATCGCCATTTTTTTTCGGCCCGCTACCGGCACCTGGCTTGCCTGGTGGCATGCCGCCGAACAGGCCGAAGAGGTTCTGAGTGTTCAGGTAGAGGGCTTTTGACTGGTCGACATACTGGCGCATCAAGTCCTGCATGACCGGTGCTTGCTGGTGCATGAACTCGCTCCAGGCTTCAGATGACTGAGCGCCGGTCTGGGACTGGATGTCGATGACCGTCTGGATGCTTTTATCCAGGTAGCTGCCGAGGACACTCTGGTAGGGACCGTAGAACTGGATAATCCCCATGAGCATCTCGCTGGAGAATATCGGCTCACCGCCACTTTCGGCTTCCAGAATGACCTGCAGCAAAATACTTCGGGTCAGATCCTCACCAGTCTTGGCGTCGACCACCTCGAACGGGATTTTATCGACGACCAATTGGCGTATATCCGCAAGGGTCAAATGACTGCTGGTGTGCGTGTCATACAGACGGCGATTCGGGTACTTCTTGATCAGACGGGTGGTGTTCCGACTGTTATCTGTCATGCGGGGCTACTCACAGCAAGCCTGATTTTCAGGCATCTTATCCTACTCTGACCACTGCCACTCCAATGCATCGCCTCACGCGACACGCGCTGGGTGGTCAGCGTAAGAACTTTCTTCATCTTTTGAGTGCTGAGCGTGCGAGGCTGGCCACTTCGAGGCAGGGTCGTTCAATCCCTCAATACCCGCCTGCGGATAGCGCTTTCGCCATTTGAACACCATAGGTTCCGGGATCTGGGCTGATTGCTGATGTCTCTGGGCGTTAATCCAACACCCTGTGCACCTGTTCCCAAGTTGGCTAAGCAGCGCTGAGCAAACAGGGCGCGTTTCTGTGATCGCCACATAGGTTAGCGTGGGGGAGGGACCTGCTAAAAACGCAGCAAGCGTAACGCTTTACGCAGCTCTCGGAAATTGCCTACAACCCCGGCGAGAGTCACCCCGATATCCTGCCTGCCGTGCAAAAAAAGCTTCGACACGAAAACGCCGCTTTCCTGTTCTGGATAAGCGGCGTTTTTTTAAGCGCGCGTTAGAGGCTTCTCCCACGCATCAGCGATGTCATTCGCGATTGCTAAATCTCGTGCGGTATCATGATATAATACCATGAATAATAAACAACTCAGCACCCTCAAAGCCTTATTTTCAAGATCCACCCCGGCCACCATGGAGTGGTCCCGCATCGAATCCTTGTTCAGCGCTGCCGGGGCCATAACCATCGAAGGTAATGGATCGCGGGTACGTTTTGAACTGAACGGAGTGGTCGCCACCTTCCACCGGCCGCACCCCGACAAAGAAGCCAAGCCCTATCAGGTGCGTGACGCCCGGGCTTTTCTTGAACAAGCAGGAGTTACCCCGTGAACGTAATGAACTACAACGGCTACTCAGCCCGGATCGAATACAGCGATGAAGACGGTCTGTTCGTCGGCCACATTGCGGGCATCAAGGATGTTGTCGGGTTTCACGGCGAGTCAGTCAAAGAACTTCGCACCGCATTCGAAGAGGCCGTCACCGATTATCTGGAGACATGCGCCAAACTCGGCCGCACCCCACAGAAACCCTATTCAGGCCATCTCAGTCTGCGCCTGGCCCCAGCCCTTCACGCGACGGTTGCCGTGAAAGCTCAGCTAGCCCACAAAAGTATCAATCAGTGGGTCGCTGATGTTCTTGATCGCGAGGCCCATGCTTAAGCAGTGAACAAGCCTGTCTGACTGTAGACCGCTCAAACTCTTCGAACAGAATCGACATCATGTTGCGCATCTATGTCGACCCGAAGGCCGATATGGTCATCGTCCGCTACGCATCCCATCCCGTGGACAGCAACTCGGCCAATGAACCCGTCACGTTGCCGGCGTTTGATGCACTGGCTGAATTTCTGAACAGAAAGGAACACCCATGATCATCACCACAACCCACTCCATTGAAGGCCGGCAAATTACCGCCTACCTGGACATCGTCAGCGCCGAGTCGGTGCAAGGGATCAACGTTGTCCGCGACGTGTTTGCCGGGATGCGCGACTTTTTCGGCGGGCGTTCCCAGACGCTGGAACGAGCGTTGAAAGAAGCACGCATTCAGGCCACCGATGAGATCAAGGAGCGGGCGCAGGGGCTTCAGGCGGATGCGGTGGTCGGGCTTGATTATGAGATCAGTATGCCGGCTGGCAAGGGCGGGATGGTCGTAGTGTTTGTGACCGGGACTGCGGTCAAGTTGAGGTGAAAGGTGAAAGGCCATTCGTCGGTCACGGGGAAATCCGAACGGCAGGTCCGTTAGTGACCGGCTAGTCTCAAAAACCTTGGCGATCGATATTACTTCAGGCAAAGGGCTTGCCGATGTCGATCGCGCTTTTTGAAAAGGGGTGAAGAGATGGCTGATCCGTATATCGAGGACGATGGCGCAGAGTTTCCGATCAACAATTGCGTGCGGTGTGGCCAGACCCAGTATGTGGCCAGTTTCGGCGAGGACCAGACTGAGGTCGACAAGATCAAGACCAGGGCGTGCCGGATACTGAAGGGCAAATTCTTACCCAGGGTGACAGCACCGGTCAGGAAGTAACCGAACGTCAGGCAGACCCTGTCATAGAGCGTAATGCTGTTCACTTTGTAGGAGCAAGCTCGCTCCTACAAAGAATCACTTCGCTTAAGTGAACAGCATTACGTCAAAGAGCGGGGGTTTTTAATGTCTGAAAGGGTTTTATGACAAGTTTTTTAAAGTGGTGATCTTTCACAAACTTTTCACAGCAGTCTCCGTAATCTCGACCCATCCGTTAGAAAGTAACACCTGGCCCGTTTCCCCAGCGGGCTTTTTTTTGTCCGTCATAAAACCTTTTTCGAAAATGCTGTCCAACTGTCGCCAATCGCGAAGTTGGGCCGGTGTGCTGGACTTTATCCGCGCAAAAGCATTCAATCTCGCCCCCTTTTTGTTTACCCCCTATTTTTGAGGTTTTTGTCATGCGTTTAACACTGCCCGCTCTGGTTCTGGGGCTTCTGGTTGCTCAAGGTGCAATGGCTGGTGACGGCACTGCCGCGCTGGGCGGTGGCCTGGGCGGCGCATTGGGTAACGTGGTCGGCCAGAAAATGGGCGGCAGCACTGGCGCAGCGATTGGTGCGGGCGTGGCTGGCGCGGCAGGCAGCGCAGTTGCCGCCAAAAAAGGTCATCGCACCAGCGCTGCTATCGGTGGCGGTGTCGGCGCGGCCGGTGGTTCGGTGATCGGCAATAGCCTCGGCGGCAAGTCCGGTGCCACCATCGGTGCAGGCCTGGGCGGCGCATTGGGCGGCGGCGTAGGCAGCAATCTGGCCAATGGTCACAAGCGTCACTGATCCTGATCCTGATCCTGATCCTGATCCAGATTTGAATAGAGCCCGGCTTGATGCCGGGCTTTTTCATTTATGAACGTTTCACGCAGCAGCCGCTCAAATCTCCCATACTCCTGAAGAATGCGAGGCGTGCCATGAACCCGAAAACCAACGGCAATAAAACCACAAGCCTGAGTGCTCGACGATTGATGTTGCCTGCGATTGTTTTTGGATGGCTGATCTCTCAGGTTGCGCTGGCGGGAGGTAATGGAGATGCCGCCGTGGGTGGTGGTCTTGGTGGGGTGCTGGGCAATGTGGTCGGTGGCCAGTTGGGCGGCAGTACTGGTGCAGCGGTTGGTGCGGGTGTCGGCGGAGCGGCCGGCAGTGCCATTGCCGCGCCCAGGCACAGTCGCACCGAGGCGGCGGTAGGTGGTGGTTTGGGCGCGGCGGGTGGATCGGTGGTCGGCAACAGTCTTGGCGGTTCGACCGGATCGGCCATCGGTGCAGGCCTGGGCGGTGCAGCCGGCGGTGCGGTCGGCAATGATCTGGGGAGTGACAGCGGTCACTCCCATTCTGGTAACGGTTATAAACACTCGAACAAGCACCACAAAAAACATCACTAGTTGAGCGAGGCATCCCATGACTGCGAAAAGCGAAGGCAAGGAAGAAAAGGGCCCGAGCGGACGGCCATCCATCAACGATCCCGGCAATGAAGATCCGGGATCGTTGATGGATGATGCAACGGTGCCGCTTAACGATGCTGATGATTTGGGCGATGTGGGGAATATTGAGTTGGAAGATGAGGAAGAGGACGAAGATTGATCGAGTCGTGTTGCCGGATTGACCGGTTGTCTAGCTGATCGAATGCGTCCATCGCCCAGTCCTCGATATGTCGTGGCCTGAGTCTGCGTGATGCAAGTATCGGTTTGCAGGTATTGGAGAGGGTGCATTGGGTTCGCCCTCATCAGCCTTTGCCCCACCCACCCCATTTGTCGCCGAGCCTGCGGCCTTGTTCGGCAGTGGACAGTTCCCCCACGACCCCAACGGATCAACCCACCCAATCGGGTTCCAAGTGTACCGATACGGGTTCAATCCTGCGGCCAACTTGACTGGGTTCTGCGTCAGATAACGACCGATGTCCGGCTGGTAGTAGCGATGCCGGTTGTAGTGCAGGCCACTCTCAGCATCGAAATATTGCCCCTGAAACCGTAGCGGCTGTTCGAGTCTTTCACCGTCGCCGTGGCTCCGTTCGCGGAGTTTGCCGTGAGCGGTGTATTTGGCCGACCAGACGACGCCGCCGCCGTAGCTGGTCAGTTCCTGCGGGGTGCCGAGGTGATCGAGTTGGTAGTAGAGCGGGCAGGCGTCTGCCCGGCCTTTGCCGTCGAGCAGCGCCAGCGGGCGGAAGCTGCCGGGCTCATAGACGTAGCTGCGGTAGTGTCGGGGACCACTTTCGGCGATGAGTTGGTCGCCTTGCCAGAAGAATTGCGTGGTCTGGCCGTCGACGGTTTTGCCGATGCGTCGGCCGAACGCGTCGTAGCAGTAGCTGACACGTTTACCGTCCGGGGTGCTGACGCCGATCAGGCGGTGCTGGCAGTCGTAGGTGTATTCGGTAACCCGGGCCGGCATACCGCGGCGTTCGCGGATCAGGTTGCCGAAGGCGTCGTAGTCATAGTGGCTGTCGTAACGGCGACGCAGGCGGTTGCCCTGAAGCACACATGGGCCGGGGCGGTCGAGGATCAGCAGGTTGCCGGCCGGGTCGTGGGTGAAGTTCTCCGCGAACTGGTCGCGGGCGTGGCGTACGCCGGTCAGGCGGTCGAGCGCATCGTATTGGTAGCGACGTGAACCGTGGCGGCTGTCGGTAATCTGCAGGAGATTGCCCTTGATGCTGTAGGCATACTTGCGGCGATACAGTGGTCGTTGCTTTTGGCTGACGGCATGGGCCTGCAAACGACCTTGCTCGTCGTAGGCGTAATCGCTGAGCAGCAGCCCTTGTTGGCGTTGCTGTTCGCGCCCGCCAACAAAACGATGGCTGGTCAGGCGCGTGCCGTTGAGGTCGATGGCCGTGAGGGCGCCCCCCTTGTCGTGGTGGTAGACGAGGACGCAGGCGTCCGGCAGGCGCAGGCGCTTGAGCCGACCGCAGGCATCGTAGCCGTAACGCAGGGTACCCCGGCCCTGATGTTCGGTGATCAGCCGGTCCTGGCGGTCGTATTCGAACGCCAGCAGATGGTTCTGGCCGTCATCGACACTGACCAGCCGCCCGAGACTGTCGTAGCGGTACTCGACCTTGACCCCATCGGGCAAGGTTTTGACCCGTAACCGTCCAGAGCTGTCACGCCGATAACCGGTAACCAGCAGCGAACCGTCGTCGCCAAACTCGGTTTTCTCCAGCAATTGGCCATTGAGGTCGTAGCTGTAGGCGGTACGACGGCCATCAAAGCCGGTTTCCTGTCGGATCAATCCGCCCGGGGTGTAATCCAGCCGGTAGGTGTCGCCGACCTCGTTTTCGATCTCGGTGAGCAACAATTGCGCATGGTCGTAGCGGTATTTCAGCGCGCTGCCGTCGGGGTTGATCCGACGGCTGACCAGGCGCAGGTCATCGGCGTATTCGTAACGGGTTACCCGTCCCAGTTCGTCGGTGTCGGCGGTGACCTGGCCGCAGGCATTGTAGCGAAAGGCACGGGGGGCACCGGAGGGGCGCGTGGTCCGGGCCAGTCGACCCACGGCGTCCCATTCATAACCGGTGACGGCACCGTGTTCGTCCTGCCGGCTAATCCGCCTTCCTAACGCATCGTAGGAAAAAGTGCGCTGAGCACCGTCCGGCAGGGTCTCTTCCAGCAATTGTCCCAAGGCGTTCCAGACAAACCGGTGACCGCTCTGGTCGGGGAAACGGATCGTCAGCAAGCACCCCTTCGAGTCGTAGAAATAGCGGGTGATCTGCCCGTCGGGATCGGTGACGGCAGTGATGTCGCCCTGGGCATTGCGCGGGTAGCTCCATGTCGCCTGACCGCAGGTGCGGGTATGCAGAAAACCGTTGCGATACTCGCAGGACGTGAGCGCCTCATCCGGCGCAAGCAGTGCGATCAGCCGGCCGACCTCGTCATAATGGTATTCGGTGATGGCACCGAGGGCGTCCTGCTCGGCGATCAGGCGGCCCTGATCGTCATAGGCCTTGTGCCGCTCGCCGCCGTCCAGCCCGACGTGGCGCACCAACCTCGCGCGGTCGTCATGAACGTAAACCTCTTCGCTACCGTCGGCGTTGTTCACCGTCACGCCGCCTTCATCGTCCCAGACGTAACACGCCTCCATCTGCGCAAACGAGGCCCAGTGATGAATGCAGCGGGCCGCCTTGCCGGAGCGTTCCCATGCCCAGAAGAAACTCGCGCCGCCAGCCAGTTGCCGTTGCAGGATGACGTGCTGCTCGTCGTAGTCATAACGCTCGCTTTCACCCGCGGCATTGGTCGCCTCGATCAGACGCTGGCGGGCGTCGTAGCGGTAGCTGACCAGTGTCTGCTCGGTGCGCCAGGTGTACGCCTCGGGGCCGCTACGCTGAAACACCTGATAATCGACGGCCATCAGGTGCTTGAGGTCGTAACGCAGCAGCAAGGCGCGGTCGGCGCCGTTGTCCAGGCGTTGGATCCGGTCAAGGCGGTCCCGCTGCACCGTCACGCGGTTGCCGTAGGCGTTGCTGATGGCGCTGAGCCGGCCGTTGTGAAAGTGGTAGAACCGCGCGCGGTCGCCGGCCAGGGCGAGGATCAGTTCGTCCGGCTCCTCGCCGAGGTAAATCGCCGCCCGCGACAGCCTGTTGTGGATCACCGGGCGCGTCGCCGTCGGCCGTGGAAATGGCGTGCAGTGGTTTTCGGGGTCGATCCACAGCACCTGCTCGTCGTGGAGTTCCAGGTGCTGGGACAGCGAATGGCTCCAGCCAAAACCGAGGCCGGTGTCGAGTTCGACGGCACTGGTGCGATAGATGCGGGTGAAGTCGAACGGCAAGATCCCGTCGAGGGTGCTGTCCGTGAGGGTCAGCAATACTTCGCCCGTGACCATCGACACCGGGCAGTTGTGGGTGGCGGTGTGCTCGACGGTGTCGGTGCTGGCGACGGTTTTGACCTTATGCACCCCTGTCAGGGGACCGCTGGCGGGGTATGCCAATACCTTTTTGGGATCGAACATCTGCAGACTTTCGCTTGGCGGAATGTGGGACGTGAAACTCTGCGGAGGATTTTCAAGGAAAGAAGTCGGGAAAGTTGGCGTTTTCTGTAGGGCGATTCACCAAATCACGCAGTGCCATTCGACGTGGATCAGGATTTCATCGTTGCTCTAAGCCCGCGACGCTCGCTATGCTGCTGAATCCTTTAATCCATCCGGGAGTCGGCCTCAGCTGCGTCGGCCGGGATGCCTTGGAAAACGGATCAGATGCGATGAATGCACCACTGAAAGCATTCGGCCCGATCAAGGCCGTGATTTTCGATATGGACGGCTTGTTGCTGGACACGGAGGGCATCTACACCGAAGTCACGTCCATCATCGCTGCGCGTTACGGCCGAACCTTCGACTGGAGCATCAAACAGAACATCATTGGCCGGGGCGCGGGCGATCTGGCGCGCTATGTGGTTGAAGCGCTGGATTTGCCGATTACGGCACAAGAGTTTCTGGTGATCCGTGAGCCGTTGATGCGCGAGCGCTTTCCTACAGCGCAAGCGATGCCTGGTGCACAGGAACTGGTACGGCATCTGAAGGCCAACAACATTCCCATTGCCGTGGGCACCAGTTCTTCGAGCCAGTCGTTCGGCCAGAAAACCACCCTGCACCGCGACTGGTTCGCCTTGTTCGACTTCATTGTCACCGCTGATGACCCCGAGGTGGGTGCCGCCAAACCGGCGCCGGATATTTTCCTGACGGCGGCGCGGCGTCTGGGTGTTGCACCCGAAGATTGCCTGGTGTTCGAGGATTCGCCCTTTGGTGTTACGGCGGCGAAAGCAGCGGGGATGACGGCGATTGCAATTCCGGATGCGGCGATGGCCGATGCCAGGTACGCCCACGCCGATGGCATTCTTCGTACGTTGAAGGCGTTCGAGCCGGGCGCTTTTGGTTTGCCGGCGCTGGAGCGGGTCTGATGACAAAAATGTGGGAGCGAGCCCTGTGGCGAGGGGGCAAGCCCCCTCGCCACAGGGCTCGCTCCCACAGTTATTGCAGTTGACTGACGCGTATCAGGCGCCAAAGCCACCGTCGATGGTCAGGCTGGCCCCTGTGATGTAGCCGGCTTCAGGGCTGACAAGATAGGCGACGAAACTGGCGATTTCTTCGGCCTTGCCGTAACGACCCACGGCCATCAACGGGATCAGGCTTTCCGCAAAGTCACCGTGGGCCGGATTCATATCGGTGTCGACCGGGCCGGGCTGTACGTTATTGATGGTGATGCCTTGCGGGCCGAGATCACGGGCCAGGCCTTTGGTCAGGCCGACCAGTGCCGACTTGCTCATGGCGTATGGGCCGCCACCGGCAAAAGGCATGCGATCGGCGTTGGTGCTGCCGATGTTGATGATGCGTCCGCCTTCGGTCATGTATTTGGCGGCGGCCTGGGTGGCGATGAACACGCTGCGCACGTTGATGGCCAGGGTCTGGTCGAAGTCTTCGAGTTTGAACTCGGCCAGCGGTGCGACGGCCAGTACGCCGGCATTGTTGACCAGGATATCCAGACGACCGAAGGCGTCTACCGTGGCAGTGACGGCGTTACGGATAGCCTCGGCGTCGGCGCTGTCAGCCTTGATGGCCAGGGCCTTGCCGCCTTTGGCGGTGATGCTGTCTTGCAGTTCTTCAGCTTTCGCCGTGGAGCTGACATAGGTGAAGGCAACGGTCGCGCCTTCAGAAGCCAGGCGCTTGACGATGGCTGCGCCGATGCCGCGGGAACCACCTTGAATCAATGCCACTTTGCCGCTGAGGTTCTGAGTAGTCATGTCGATCTCCAAGTCCCGAGGCGAGATGTCCCGGTTGATGGAGGCTAGTATCGATTCAGGATTCCATGCTGTGTAGAGCATAATTGCGATAGTCTGTGTAAACCAAAAGTTTATAGTGGCTCCTATGGAAACCTTCAGCAGTATCGAATGCTTTGTGCGCAGCGCTGAGGTCGGCAGCTTCGCCGAGGCCGCGCGGCGTCTGAGCCTGACACCGGCGGCGGTAGGCAAGAGCGTCGCCAAACTGGAGGCGCGCCTTGGTGTAAGGCTGTTCCAGCGCAGCACCCGCAGCCTGACGCTCACGGAAGCCGGTCAGCTTTTTCTCGGCGAAGTCAGCGGCAGCCTGCACACCATCCAGAATGCCGTGGCCAATCTCGCCAGTGCCGGAGGGCGTCCTGCCGGAACATTAAAAGTCAGCATGGGCACGGTGTTCGGGCGCTTGTACATCGTGCCGTTGCTCGGGGAGTTTCTGCGGCGCTTTCCGGCAATCAACCCGGATTGGCATTTCGACAACCGACAGGTCGACCTGATTGCCCAAGGCTTCGACGCCGCGATTGGCGGCGGATTCGAACTGCCTCAGGGTGTGGTGGCGCGCAAGCTGACACCGGCCCATCGCGTGTTGGTGGCTTCCACCGAGTATCTGGCGGCGCGGGAGGCAATCGTCGAGCCGGACGATCTCAAGTATCACGATGGCATCCTCATTCGCTCGCCGCAGACCGGTCGCGTGCGTTCCTGGCAATTGACCAGTCGTAGTCAGCAACACAGTCCATTGACGCTCAAGGCGCGGATGACCATGAGCGATTCGGAAGCTGCCTGCGCCACGGCGACCCAGGGTTTGGGCATTGCCTTGGTGAGCATGCCGTTTGCCGTGGGTTATCTGGAGGTGGGGACGTTGCAGCGGGTGTTGCCGGACTGGTATGTCGACGACGGCAACATTTCTATCTACTACGCCGAACACAAACTGCTGCCCGGCAAGACCCGGGCGTTTGTCGATTTCATCATTGAGCAGTTTGCCGAGCGGGGGTTGGGGCAGCGGTTTAGTGCTGTTTGAGGCAGGCTCAGGACCGAGGTGCCCCCTTCGCGAGCAGGCTCGCTCCCACAGGGGATCCATGAGTGCCGCAGATCCAGTGTGGGAGCGAGCCTGCTCGCGAAGCGGAGTGTCAATCACATTGATGCTGGATGTACCGCCGTCTTCGCGAGCAAGCCCGCTCCCACAGGGGGGATTTCACAAGGCTCGGGATCAGGCTTTCGACTTGCTGATGATATTCCCCGCATGCAGCCCGCATTCCTTCTGCGTCGCTTCTTCCCACCACCAGCGACCTTCACGCTCATGCTGGTTCGGCAATACCGGGCGGGTGCAGGGTTCGCAGCCGATGCTGATGAAGCCGCGTTCGTGCAGGCTGTTGTAAGGCAGCTCCAGCATGCGGATGTAGCCCCAGATCTCTTCGCTGGTCATTTGCGCCAGCGGGTTGAACTTGTACAGGGTGCGTTCCGGGGTGGAGAACGCGGTGTCGATTTCCAACACCGCGACGGCGCTGCGGGTGCCGGGGCTCTGGTCGCGGCGCTGGCCGGTGGCCCAGGCTTTCACGCCGGACAACTTGCGGCGCAGCGGTTCGATCTTGCGGATGCCGCAGCATTCGCCATGGCCGTCCTTGTAGAAGCTGAACAGGCCTTTTTCCTTCACGAAGGGTTCAAGTTTCGTGTGGTCCGGCGACACCAGCTCGATGTCGATCTTGTAGTGCTCGCGCACCTGATCGATGAAGCGGTAGGTCTCGGGGTGCAGGCGGCCGGTGTCGAGGCTGAACACTTTGACGTTCTTGTTCAGCTTCCAGGCCATGTCCACCAGCACCACGTCCTCGGCGCCGCTGAAAGATATCCACAGGTCATCGCCGAACTCGGCAAACGCGAGCTTCAGGATGTCCTGAGCAGATTTGTTGGCATAGGTCGTGGCGAGTTCCACGACGTCGAACGTTGGGCTCATCAGGGCGGCTTCCTACAGGTCGGTGGCGCTGGGCGCTCTCTATGGGGTCGATGGTAACAAAAAGCTGCACGGGCCGGGGCATCCTCTGCGTTGCGCAGGCAGGTCCGAGTCGCTAGAGTTCGGCAGGCTTTATGCTCGCTCGACTCAATAATCAATACAAATGGGAGTGTCTTGTGGAAATTGCCTGTCTGGATCTTGAAGGTGTGCTGGTTCCGGAAATCTGGATTGCCTTCGCCGAAAAAACCGGGATCGAATCCCTCAGGGCCACCACTCGGGACATTCCCGACTACGACGTGCTGATGAAGCAGCGCCTGCGGATTCTCGACGAGCACGGCCTGAAACTTTCCGACATTCAGGAAGTGATCGCCACGCTCGAGCCACTGGACGGCGCCCTCGAGTTCGTCGACTGGCTGCGCGAGCGCTTCCAGGTAGTGATCCTGTCGGACACCTTCTATGAGTTCTCCCAGCCACTGATGCGCCAACTGGGCTTCCCGACCTTGCTCTGCCATCGTCTGCTTACCGATGACAGCGGGCGCGTCACTGGCTACCAGTTGCGTCAGAAAGATCCCAAGCGTCAGTCGGTCCTGGCCTTCAAGAGCCTCTACTACCGGGTGATCGCGGCGGGGGATTCCTACAACGACACCACGATGCTGGGCGAGGCCGATGCCGGGATTCTGTTCCATGCGCCGGAAAACGTGATTGCGCAGTTCCCGCAGTTTCCGGCGGTGCACACGTTTGAAGAGCTGAAGCAGGAGTTCATCAAGGCTTCGAATCGGACCTTGAGTTTGTAGTTGTCTGAAATGACGCCTTCGCTGGCAAGCCAGCTCCTACGAGAACTCTGCGATCCTTGTAGGAGCCGGCTTGCCGGCGAAGCTTTTAGAGGTTTTGCAGGGTATCGAGCAACACCTTCACCTTGGTAATCGATTCCTGATACTCAGCCTGCCACTCCGAATCGGCGACAATCCCACCACCGCCCCAGCAACACACCTGCCCGTCCTTGACCAGCAAACTGCGGATGGCGATGGAGCTGTCCATCTCGCCGCGCACGTCCAGGTACAGCAACGAACCGCAATACAGTCCGCGTCGGGTCGGTTCCAGCTCATCGATGATCTGCATGGCGCGAATCTTTGGTGCGCCGGTAATAGAGCCGCCGGGAAAACTGCCGGCGATCAGGTCAAGGGCATCGCGGTCATCTGCCAATTCACCGGTGACGCTGCTCACCAGGTGGTGCACGTTCGGATAGCTTTCCAGGCTGAACAGTTCCGGCACCCGAACCGAACCGGTGCGGCAGGTCCGGCCGAGGTCATTGCGCAGCAGGTCGACGATCATCAGGTTTTCCGCGCGATCCTTGGGGCTGGCCAGCAGTTCGGCGGCGTTCGCGGCGTCTTGTTCAGGCGTCAGGCCCCGAGGTCGAGTGCCCTTGATCGGGCGGGTTTCCACATGACCCTGGCTGACTTTGACGAAGCGTTCCGGTGACAGGCTGAGTACGGCATCGCCGTCAGGCAGGCTCTGGAAACCGGAAAACGGCGTCGGGCAAGCAGCACGCAGCGCACAGTAGGCAGCCCACGGATCACCCCGGCAGGGTGCGCGAAACCGTTGGGCGAAATTGACCTGGTAACAGTCGCCGGCCTGAATGTATTGCTGGATGCGCTCGATTGCCTGTTGATACTGCTCAACGCTCAAGTCGGCAGTCATCGGGGTGAGCAGTTTGAAGGGCGCGACCACTTCCGGAGCAGGCTGGCTGAACAGATCGATCAGGCGTTGGCGTTCGCCGGTGGGCAATATCGGGTGGAACACCAATTGACTGGTCAGTGAAAGGTGATCGCTGACCAATGCCCAGCCGTACAGGCCGAAGCGCGCGTCAGGCAGTCGCAGGTCGTCCTGTGCCTGGCTCGGCAGGCGCTCCAGATGTCGGCCGAAATCGTAACTCAGGTAGCCGATCAATCCACCGGCAAACGGCAACTCATAAGGTACCGGCAGAGTCGCTTCGCCCAGGCGTGTCAGGTTGTCGCGCAGGCGTTGCAGGAAGGCGTCGCCACTTTCGTCGGGCGATACCGTCAATTGCTCCAGTGGCCAGGCGCTGAGCAGGTCATAGCGGCCGCGATCAGCACTGGGGCGGCCGCTGTCGAGCAGCACGGCGCCGGGGGCATGGCGAATCGCCGCGAAGTACTCGGCGGGGTTGGCGCGATAGGGCAGCGGGTGTACGGAGCAGGTCAACATGGGCGGGGGAGATCAGCCATCGAGGCGGGGTGGCGATTGTAGTCCCCTCGGGGAATTGCTCCTAGAGGGGATGTCGGGGATTGGCAGATTGGAGGCAGGCATGAGTGCTGTGGAATCTGTCAGATGGTCTTCGCGAGCAGGCTCGCTCCCACAGGGTTCAGTGCTGCTCTTGTGGGAGCGAGCCTGCTCGCGAAAGAGGCGACTCGGTTTCGGATCAGCCCTCGACCGCAGGAATATGCCCAAACATCTCCTGCACGAACGCCACGCGCTCTTTGACCGACTCGGTCACGCCACGAGCCTTCAGGTCTTCCAGTCGTGCTTCCACCGCATGAGTACGCAACGTCAGCCCGCAGTCATTGGCAATCTGGATATTCAGCCCGGGCCGGGCGTTGAGCTCAAGAATCAGCGGGCCTTTTTCCTGGTCCAGGACCATGTCGACACCGATGTAGCCCAACCCGCACAACTCATGACAGCCAGCGGCGAGTTTCATGAAACCGTCCCAGTAGGGCAGTTGCACGCCATCCACAGCATTGGTGGTGTCCGGGTGTTTGTTGATGATGTTGTTCAGCCAGGTGCCGCGCAGGGTCAGGCCGGTGGCCAGATCCACACCGACGCCGATGGCGCCCTGGTGCAGGTTGGCCTTGCCGTTGGACTGGCGGGTCGGCAAGCGCAACATGGCCATCACCGGGTAGCCCATCAAAACAATGATGCGAATGTCCGGCACGCCTTCATAACTGATGCTCTTGAAAATCTGGTCCGGAATCACGCGGTATTCGATCAGCGCCCGGTCGCGGTGGCCGCCCAGGGAATACAGGCCGGTCAGGATGCTGGAAATCTGATGCTCGATTTCTTCATGGCTGATGATTCGGCCGGACACCGAGCGATAGCGGCCTTCAAAACGGTCGGCGATGACCAGGATGCCATCGCCGCCAGCACCCTGGGCCGGTTTGATCACGAAGTCACTGCGTGCGCCGATGATCTCTTCGAGATTGTCGATTTCCTTCTCGGTGGAGATTACGCCATACAGCTCGGGCACATGGATGCCGGCGGCGATGGCGCGTTCCTTGGTGATGATCTTGTCATCGACGATCGGGTACAGGCTGCGCTTGTTGTACTTGAGCACGTAGTCTGCGTTGCGCCGATTGATCCCCATGATGCCCCGGGCTTCCAGGGCCTTCCAGGTCTTCCAGAGGCCGAACATCAGGCGTCAGCCTTTTTCAGGAAGGCCTTGAAGCGCACCAGTTCGGTCAGGCGATAACCGCGATAACGGCCCATGGCCAGCATGAAGCCCACCAGGATCAACAGGATCGCCGGGAAGGTGAACACGAAGTACACCAGTTCCGGCACGGTCATGATCAGGTGCGCCAGGGACGCGGCGAACAGAGTGCCGATAGCGACTTTCATCGCATGGCCGCCGCCACGTTCTTCCCAGGTGATCGACAGGCGTTCGATGGTCATGGTCAGGATCACCATCGGGAACAGCGCCACCGACAAGCCGCGCTCCAGGCCGAGTTTATGGCTGAACAGGCTGATGGCCGCGATCAACACCACCACAAAGGTCAGCACCACCGACAGTCTCGGCAGCATTTGCAGCTTCAGGTGTTCGAGGTAGGACCGTAGCGAGAGTCCCAGCGCCGTGATGATGGTAAACAGCATGATGCCGAAGCCGAGCTGGGTTTCGCGGAAGGCCAGGGCGATCAGTACCGGGGTGAAGGTCCCCAGGGTCTGGATGCCGATCAGGTTGCGCAGGATCAGGATCACCAGCACGCCGATCGGGATCATCACCATGATCATGAAGGTCTGCTGGGTTTGCAGCGGCAGGCCGTACAGCGAGTATTCGAGGAAGTTGGCGTCGGTGTTTTCGTCGGTCAGCTTGGCCAAGCGAATGGCGTTCATTTCGCTGTTGTTCAGGCTGAAGGTCACGTTGGCTTTCTTGCCGCCGTCGACGGTGATCAGGTTTTCGTCGCCGGTCCACCACAGCAGGCGGTCGGTCGGCAGGCCCTGTTCACCGGTTTCCGGGTTGAAGTACAGCCAGTCGGTGCCATTGAAACTGCGCAGCCACAGTTCCGGTATTTGCGGCTGGTCGGCCACCAGACGGATGGTGTGGACCTTCTCGATCGGCACGTGGGCGATGGACAGCAGCAACTCGACGATTTTTGCCTTGTGTGCGGTGGACGGATCACCGGCCAGCAACAGCTTCACGTTGTCGTCGTTGAGGTTGTTGACCCGCTTGATGGATTCGCCGACGAAGGTTTCGACGTCGGCCGAGTGCTGGCGAATCGGCGCGAGCAGGGCTTCGGCGGCGATTTTTTCCGGACCTTCGATGGTCATGCTGTCGCGAAAGGTCGGGCCTTTGATCTTGGCTTTCTCACCGGAATAACGCTTGGTCAGCACCAGGCGGTAATACAGCGTCTGATTGCCTTTGGCCCGGCGCGCCGACCAGGTGACCTTGCGGTTGCCGTCGACCCGGTTCACGGCCACGCCGTAGTTATTGGAAATGAAGCTCTCGTTGAGGCTGACGAAGTCGCGGCTCAGCGGTGGCACGAACATCTGGATCTTGACCGGGTCCTTGGCACTGGCGACGAACTCGACCTTGGCGTCGATGTTCCACAGGTCGTCGGTTGCGTCTTCGGTCACCGGGATGCCCAGCACGAAGATCTGATAGGCCGTAACTGAAATGCCCAGCACCACCAGGATGGCGATCAGCAGTTTCAGATGAAGGGTAAGAGAGCGCATTTGAATTACTCGGCGGTATAAGCGTCGGTGGTGCAGGCGGGTTTGCCGGCAGCATATTTAAGGCTGGGGTCGACCAGTGCATCGAAGCGCTTGAGGGCTTCGGAGCCAATCAGTAGCGGGTATTGGAAAGCGCTGCGGTCGGTCAGGTTCACTTCGATGCTGCGCAGGGCCGAGCCCATGCAGATATCCAGTTCGATCACCGGGCGGGCAGTGTACTGCTTGCCTTCCTCCGGGTCGTAGTCGCCGGCCCGGCGCTTGATCTTGCTGACACGGGCCAGCGGGCGTTCGATCGGGTGCGAATGGGCAGTGTCGATGGCCAGATAAAAACGCACCCACGACTCGCCGTTGCGTTTGAAACGTTTGATATCCCGTGCACTCAGGGATGCGGTTTTTGCCCCGGTGTCGAGTTTGGCCGCCACTTCCAGGTCAATGCCATTGAGCGACGCATACTCATTGAGGCCATACAGGGTTTTTTCCCCGGCCATTGTAAAACCGGGCAGGCAAAGGAAATAAAGGAAGGCAGGGAAGGGCTTGAGTCTCATAAATCCTGGTGCGCAGCGGTCCGACTTGATTCAAGGCCCTGGCATCGCTGCGCAAGCTCCCTCGTATGCCTGTCAGGTTTTCATGACAGGCAGTGCAGATGTGACAAACAAATGCGGGCGGCATTCTAGCACGGTAGTTTGATGGCGCCAGCGCTGGCCGGTGGCTATAAACAGAGGGGTTGCTTCGTTATGGTGCAGCCGGTTATCAGAAGATTGTCGACAATATCGATTTAACCTTTGACTGTCTCGCCTGTATTCGTTAGTTTTTGCGGCATTGGCTCACAAGGTGTCGACAATATGCTGGATCAACTCGATCCCCCCGTTTCAACGCAAGACGATACGGAGACCCTGTCCGAGAACGTCTTCCGTCGCATCCAGGCGGCTATCGTCAAAGGCGAGATTGCGCCGGGCAGCAAAATCTCCGAACCGGAGCTGGCGCGCACCTACGGCATCAGCCGTGGCCCGTTGCGCGAGGCCATCCACCGTCTGGAAGGCCAGCGCCTGCTGGTTCGCGTGCCGCATGTCGGCGCTCGTGTGGTGTCGCTCAATCACGCCGAACTGATTGAGCTCTACGAAATCCGCGAATCCCTGGAAGGCATGGCTTGTCGCCTGGCCGCCGAGCGCATGAGCCTCGAAGAAATCGACGAGCTGCGTCGGGTCCTGGAAACCCACGAGCGCGATGAAGCGTTTCAGGCCGGGAGAGGCTACTACCAGCAGGAAGGCGATTTCGACTTCCATTACCGAATCATCCAGGGCAGCGGCAACCGCACGCTGACCCAAATGCTCTGCGGCGAGCTGTATCAATTGGTGCGCATGTACCGCATCCAGTTTTCCACGACGCCCAATCGCCCGCACCAGGCGTTCGCCGAGCACCACCGCATTCTCGATGCCATCGCCGACCGTGACGGTGAACTGGCCGAGTTGTTGATGCGCCGTCACATCGGCGCCTCCAAACGCAATATCGCCCGTCATTACCAGGACGGCGCTAACCCGACAGCCAAACGAGGTGAGTCATGAGTTTGAACAAGAGCACACCAGGCCAGCGTTTCCGCGATGCGGTCGCCAGCGAACACCCACTGCAAGTGGTCGGCGCGATCAATGCCAACCACGCGCTGCTGGCCAAGCGCGCCGGTTTCAAGGCGATCTACCTGTCGGGTGGCGGGGTGGCCGCCGGCTCCCTCGGCGTGCCTGACTTGGGCATCACCGGCCTGGATGACGTGCTGACCGACGTGCGCCGTATCACCGATGTTTGCGACCTGCCATTGCTGGTGGACGTGGATACCGGTTTCGGTTCCTCGGCGTTCAACGTCGCTCGCACCGTCAAGTCGATGATCAAGTTTGGCGCCGCGGCGATTCACATCGAAGACCAGGTTGGCGCCAAGCGCTGTGGGCACCGTCCTAATAAAGAGATTGTGACCCAACAGGAAATGGTCGACCGCATCAAGGCCGCCGTCGATGCGCGTACCGATGACAGCTTCGTGATCATGGCCCGTACCGACGCCCTGGCGGTGGAAGGCCTGGAGTCTGCCCTGGATCGCGCCGCCGCGTGCATCGAAGCCGGCGCCGACATGGTGTTCCCGGAAGCCATCACTGAACTTGAAATGTACAAGCTGTTCGCCAACCGCGTGAAAGCGCCGATCCTGGCCAACATCACCGAATTCGGCGCGACGCCGCTGTACACCACCGAGCAACTGGCCGCTGCCGACGTATCGCTGGTGCTGTACCCGCTGTCGGCGTTCCGTGCCATGAACAAGGCCGCAGAAAACGTCTACACCGCGATCCGTCGCGACGGCACTCAACAAAACGTCATCGACACCATGCAGACCCGCATGGAGCTTTACGATCGCATCGACTATCACACCTTCGAGCAGAAGCTCGATGCGTTGTTCGCAGCCAAGAAGTAATTGTAGGAGCGAGCTTGCTCGCGAAGGACGCTAACGGAAACGTGGCCCTTCTGACACACCGTGGTGTCAGAACCACCATCGCGAGCAGGCTCGCTCCTACAGGTTTCCCAAAAAATTCAAGAATACTGGAGACAAAAATGGCCGAAGCAAAAGTACTCAGTGGCGCCGGGCTCCGTGGCCAGGTAGCCGGGCAAACCGCGTTGTCCACCGTGGGCCAGTCGGGTGCCGGTCTGACCTATCGTGGTTATGACGTTCGTGAACTGGCGGCTGACGCACAGTTCGAAGAAGTGGCCTACCTGCTGCTGTACGGCGAGCTGCCGAACAAAGCACAGCTGAACGCCTACATCGACAAGCTGAGCAAGCTGCGCGACCTGCCGCAAGCCTTGAAGGAAGTGCTGGAACGTATCCCCGCCGATGCCCACCCGATGGACGTTATGCGCAGCGGTTGCTCGTTCCTCGGCAACCTGGAACCGGAGAACGACTTCTCTGAGCAGCACGACAAGACCGACCGCCTGCTGGCTGCGTTCCCGGCGATCATGACTTACTGGTATCACTTCAGCCACGAAGGCAAGCGCATCGATTGCGTGAGCGACGAGCAGTCCATCGGCGGCCACTTCCTGCACCTGCTGCACGGCAAGAAACCGAGTGAGCTGCACGTCAAGGTGATGAACGTTTCGCTGATCCTCTACGCAGAGCATGAATTCAACGCGTCGACCTTCACCGCACGTGTTTGCGCATCGACCCTGTCCGATCTTTACTCCTGCATCACCGCAGCCATCGGCTCGCTGCGCGGTCCGCTGCACGGCGGCGCCAACGAAGCGGCGATGGATATGATCGAGCGTTTCTCGTCGCCGGAAGACGCGATCAAAGGCACCCTCGGCATGCTCGAGCGCAAGGACAAGATCATGGGCTTCGGCCACGCGATCTATAAGGACAACGATCCGCGTAACGAGGTGATCAAGGGCTGGTCGAAAAAGCTCGCTGACGAAGTGGGCGACAAGGTGTTGTTCCCGGTGTCCGAAGCCATCGACAAGACCATGTGGGAGCAGAAGAAACTGTTCCCGAACGCCGACTTCTACCATGCCTCGGCGTACCACTTCATGGGCATTCCGACCAAGTTGTTCACACCGATTTTCGTCTGCTCGCGCCTGACCGGCTGGGCCGCCCACGTGTACGAACAACGTGCCAACAACCGCATCATCCGTCCAAGTGCCGAGTACGTCGGCGTTGAACAGCGCAAGTTCGTACCCATCGAACAACGCTGAATGGTGGAGGCCGGCACCGGGAGCTGAAATCAACGCAGATCCCTGTGGGAGCGAGCTTGCTCGCGATGACGGGCTGACATTCAACATCAATGTCAGCAGTAATATCGCTATCGCGAGCAAGCTCGCTCCCACAGTGGATGGTGTGATCTTCAGAGCTGGTGCCAGGCCCCGCCTTTTGTAACTACCGTGACCGAGTCCTGACGATGAACACACAATTCCGTAAACCGCTGCCTGGCAGCCACCTGGATTATTTCGACGTCCGCGCAGCGGTCGAGGCGATCCAGCCTGGCGCCTACGACACCCTGCCGTACACCTCCCGCGTGCTGGCGGAAAACCTTGTGCGTCGCTGCGACCCGGCCACGCTCAGCGAATCCCTGAAGCAATTCATCGAGCGCAAGCGCGACCTCGATTTCCCGTGGTTCCCGGCCCGAGTGGTATGCCACGACATTCTCGGCCAGACCGCGCTGGTCGACCTCGCCGGCCTGCGTGACGCCATCGCCCTGCAAGGTGGCGATCCTGCGCAAGTCAACCCGGTGGTGCCGACGCAACTGATCGTCGACCACTCCCTGGCCGTCGAGCGCGGCGGTTTCGATCCAGAGGCGTTCGAGAAGAACCGCGCCATCGAAGACCGTCGCAACGAAGACCGTTTCCACTTCATCAACTGGACCAAGAAGGCGTTCAAGAACGTCGATGTGATTCCGCCGGGCAACGGCATCATGCACCAGATCAACCTGGAGAAAATGTCTCCGGTGATCCAGGTGCGAGACGGCGTGGCCTTCCCTGATACCTGCGTAGGCACCGACAGCCACACTCCGCACGTCGATGCATTGGGCGTGATCGCCATCGGTGTCGGTGGTCTCGAAGCCGAAAGCGTGATGCTCGGCCGCGCATCGTGGATGCGTCTGCCGGAAAGCGTTGGCGTCGAACTGACTGGCAAGCTGCAACCGGGCATCACCGCCACCGACATGGTGCTGGCGCTGACCGAGTTCCTGCGCAAGCAAAAAGTCGTTGGCGCGTGGCTGGAATTCTTCGGCGAAGGCGCATCAAAGCTGACCCTCGGCGACCGTGCGACCATCTCCAACATGGCTCCGGAATACGGCGCCACCGCGGCGATGTTCTACATCGACCAGCAGACCATCGACTACCTCAAACTCACCGGCCGTGAAGACGAGCAGGTGCAGCTGGTCGAGAACTACGCCAAGATCACAGGCCTGTGGGCCGACAGCTTGAAGGGCGCGCAATACGAGCGCGGCCTGACCTTCGACCTGTCTTCGGTCGTGCGCAACATGGCCGGCCCGAGCAACCCGCACGCTCGTGTCGCGGTTTCGGATCTGGCAGCCAAAGGCATCTCCGGCCAATGGGACGATGTGCCGGGTCAAATGCCGGATGGCGCGGTGATCATCGCCGCCATCACCAGTTGCACCAACACCAGCAACCCGCGCAACGTGATCGCCGCCGGCCTGCTGGCGCGCAACGCCAACAAGCTTGGACTGACCCGCAAGCCGTGGGTCAAGTCGTCCCTGGCACCGGGTTCGAAAACCGTCGCGCTGTACCTCGACGAAGCCGGCCTGACCGATGAGCTGGACAAACTTGGCTTCGGCGTCGTGGCTTTCGCCTGCACCACCTGCAACGGCATGTCCGGCGCACTGGACCCGGTGATCCAGCAAGAGATCATCGACCGCGACCTGTACGCCACGGCCGTGTTGTCCGGTAACCGCAACTTCGACGGGCGGATCCACCCGTACGCCAAGCAGGCGTTCCTCGCGTCGCCGCCATTGGTCGTTGCTTACGCCATCGCTGGCACCATCCGTTTCGACATCGAAAAAGATGTGCTGGGCGTGGTGGATGGCAAGGAAATCCGCCTGAAAGACATCTGGCCGAGCGACGAAGAAATCGACTCGGTGGTGAAAGCCTCGGTGAAACCTGAGCAGTTCCGCCAGGTGTACATCCCGATGTTCGCCATCCACGAAGACACCGGCCCGAAAGTCGCGCCGCTGTACGACTGGCGCGAAATGAGCACCTACATCCGCCGTCCGCCGTACTGGGAAGGCGCGCTGGCCGGCGCTCGTCCGCTCAAGGGCATGCGCCCTCTGGCGGTACTGCCGGACAACATCACCACCGATCACCTGTCGCCATCCAACGCCATCATGCTCGACAGCGCCGCCGGCGAATACCTGGCGAAAATGGGCCTGCCGGAAGAGGACTTCAACTCTTACGCAACTCACCGTGGTGACCACCTGACCGCGCAACGCGCCACCTTTGCCAACCCGAAACTGTTCAACGAAATGGTTCAGGAAAACGGCAAGGTCAAGCAGGGTTCGCTGGCCCGTGTCGAGCCGGAAGGCAACGTGATGCGCATGTGGGAAGCCATCGAGACCTACATGGATCGCAAGCAGCCGTTGATCATTATCGCCGGGGCCGACTACGGCCAGGGTTCGTCCCGCGACTGGGCGGCCAAGGGTGTACGTCTGGCGGGTGTGGAGGCGATTGCCGCCGAAGGTTTCGAACGTATCCACCGCACCAACCTGGTGGGCATGGGCGTGTTGCCGCTGGAATTCAAGCCAGGCACCAACCGTCACACCCTGGCCATCGACGGCAGCGAAACCTACGACGTGATTGGCGACCGCACTCCGCGTGCAGACCTGACGCTGGTGATCCATCGCAAGAACGGCGAACGCGTCGATGTGCCGGTGACCTGCCGCCTCGACACCGCTGAAGAAGTGTCGATCTACGAAGCCGGTGGCGTGTTGCAACGCTTCGCCCAGGACTTCCTCGAAGAATCGGCGGTTGCCGTTTAACACAAGCAGTGCAGGCACGGGACTTCAGGTCCCGTGTCTCATTTCAAGGAGTAACGAGCACCATGGTTCACGCAGCTACTTTTCCAAAGCAAATAAGGATACCCGCCACCTACATGCGCGGCGGCACCAGCAAAGGTGTGTTCTTCAGCCTGCAAGACCTGCCTGAAGCGGCACAGGTCCCAGGCCCGGCCCGCGACGCTTTGTTGCTGCGCGTAATCGGCAGCCCCGACCCGTACGACAAGCAAATCGACGGCATGGGTGGCGCGACCTCCAGCACCAGCAAAACCGTGATCCTGTCGAAAAGCATCAAGGCCGATCACGATGTCGACTACCTGTTCGGTCAGGTGTCGATCGACAAGCCGTTCGTGGACTGGAGCGGCAACTGCGGCAACCTGTCGGCGGCGGTCGGTTCGTTCGCCGTCAGCAACGGTCTGGTGGACGCCAGCCGCATCCCGCACAACGGCGTGGCGGTGGTTCGCGTGTGGCAGGCCAATATCGGCAAGACCATCATCGCCCACGTGCCGATCACCAACGGTGAAGTGCAGGAAACCGGCGATTTCGAACTCGACGGCGTGACCTTCCCGGCAGCCGAAGTGCAGATCGAGTTTCTCGATCCGGCGGCGGATGAAGTGGGCGGCGGTTCGATGTTCCCTACCGGTAACCTCGTGGATGACCTGGAAGTGCCCGGCGTCGGTACCTTCAGGGCGACCATGATCAACGCCGGCATCCCGACGATTTTCGTCAATGCCGAAGACATCGGCTACAAGGGCACGGAGTTGCAGGGCGCGATCAATGGCGACCCGAAAGCCTTGCTGATGTTCGAAACCATCCGTGCCTACG
Source organism: Pseudomonas sp. IT-196MI5 (assembly GCF_949767415.1). NCBI lineage: Bacteria > Pseudomonadati > Pseudomonadota > Gammaproteobacteria > Pseudomonadales > Pseudomonadaceae > Pseudomonas > Pseudomonas sp. IT-196MI5. The sequence continues at coordinate 112,759 of NZ_CATKPZ010000083.1, read as the reverse complement.
GCGCGCTGCGCATGGGGCTGATTTCGAACATCGACGAAGCGGCCAAGCGGCAGCACACGCCGAAGGTGGCCTTCGTGGCCAAGCCTGCGGACTACGTGGCCTCAAGCGGCAAGGCGATTGCGGCAGGTGATGTCGATCTGCTGGTACGTGCACTGTCCATGGGTAAATTGCACCACGCGATGATGGGCACGGCGGCGGTGGCGATCGGTACGGCGGCAGCGATTTCCGGCACTTTGGTCAACCTCGCGGCGGGCGGTATCGAACGCAATGCGGTGCGCTTCGGCCACCCGTCCGGTACTTTGCGTGTCGGCGCCGAGGCCAGTCAGGTCAATGGCGAATGGACCGTGAACAAGGCGATCATGAGCCGCAGTGCGCGGGTGTTGATGGAAGGTTTCGTTCGCGTGCCAGGCGACTCGTTCTAATCCGATTTTGAACTGAACACAAAACCCTGTGGGATCGAGCTTGCTCGCGATAGCGGAGTGTCAGGCAACATCAATGCTGGATGTGCTGACGTCATCGCGAGCAAGCTCGCTCCCACAGGGAACTGTATTTCGATAATAAGAAACTGGTCACCGACTGAGATTGGTCCCTGAACCGAGGTCCCATCAACGACCCACTTCATAGAGTGAATCGAACATGAGTGCCAACGTCGACCTGAACAACCGCCCCGACTACGACAAGGTCCTGCAGGACATTGCCGATTACGTTCTCAACTTCAAGATCGAGTCCGAAGAGGCGCTGGATACCGCGCGCAACTGCCTGATCGATACCTTGGGTTGCGGCTTGCTGGCCCTGCGTTTTCCGGAGTGCACCAAGCATCTGGGGCCTGTGGTCGAAGGCACCGTCGTACCGTTTGGCGCCCGTGTGCCGGGCACCAGTTACCGGCTCGATCCGGTGAAGGCGGCGTGGGACATCGGCTGCATCGTGCGCTGGCTTGACTACAACGACACCTGGCTCGCCGCCGAGTGGGGACATCCGTCGGATAACCTCGGCGGCATTCTCGCGGTGGCCGACCACCTGTCGCAAAAGCGCCTGGCTAATGGCGAGGCGCCGCTGACCGTTCGCACGGTGCTTGAATCGATGATCATGGCCCACGAGATTCAAGGCGTGATCGCCCTTGAGAATTCGTTCAACCGCGTCGGCCTCGATCACGTGATTCTGGTGAAAGTCGCCTCGACCGCCATTACGGCCAAGCTGATGGGCGCCAATCGCGAGCAGTTGTTGTCGGCGTTGTCCCATGCCTTTGCCGACGGTCAGGCCTTGCGCACGTACCGGCATGCGCCGAATGCCGGCTCGCGCAAGTCCTGGGCGGCGGGCGATGCGTCCAGTCGTGGCGTGCGCCTGGCGGACATCGCGATGCGCGGCGAGATGGGCATCCCCGGCGTATTGAGTGCCAAACAGTGGGGTTTTTACGACGTACTGTTCAGCCACACCAATAGCGATCTGGCACTCAAGCCTGAAGACAAGCGCGGGTTCAGTTTCTCGCGGCCGTACGGCAGTTATGTGATGGAAAACGTGCTGTTCAAGATCAGTTTTCCGGCGGAGTTCCATGCGCAGACGGCCTGCGAAGCGGCGGTGACCTTGCATCCGCAAGTGCGTAATCGCCTGCACGAAATCGCCAGGATCGTCATCACCACCCATGAATCGGCGATTCGTATCATTTCCAAAGTCGGTCCATTGGCAAACGCCGCCGACCGCGATCACTGCATCCAGTACATGACTGCCGTGCCGCTGGCCTTCGGCAATCTGGTGGCGGAGCACTACGAGGACGATTTCCACAAGGCGCATCCGATCATCGACGTGCTGCGCGACAAGATGGTTATCGTCGAGGAACCACGTTACACCCGTGAATATCTGGAGGCCGACAAACGCTCCATAGCCAATGCGGTGCAGGTGTTTTTCAAGGATGGCTCCAGTACCGGGAACGTGGTGGTGGAGTATCCGATCGGGCATCGGCGGCGCCGGACTGAAGGTATCCCGTTGCTGGAGGAGAAATTCAGGGCGAACTTGCTGACACGATTCACCGGTCAGCGCAGCGAAGAGATTTTTGCGCTGTGCAAGGATCAACAGAAACTTGAGGCGACAGCGGTGAACCGGTTCGTGGATTTGTTTGTTATCTAGGAGACCGCGTTATCGTTCTTCACGAGCAGGCTCGCTCCCACAGGGTGCGGTTGTGAATGCAGTATTTGCGAACACCAACAAAACCTGTGGGAGCGAGCTTGCTCGCGATGAGGCCAGAACGAGCAATAGAGATTTATTTGAAACGCCGCTCCACACCTTTCTCCACGAGAATCTTCGCGGAGATTTCTTCCACGGAAAAATGCGTGGAGTTGATGTGCGGAATGTTTGCGCGGCGGAACAGGTTCTCGACCTCGCGCACTTCGAACTCGCACTGGGCGTAGCTCGAATAGCGGCTGTTGGGCTTGCGCTCGTTGCGAATCGCGGTGAGGCGGTCGGGGTCGATGGTCAGGCCGAACAGCTTGTGCTGGTGGGCGCGCAGGGCGTTTGGAAGTTGCAGGCGTTCCATGTCGTCTTCGGTCAGCGGGTAGTTGGCTGCGCGGATACCGAATTGCATCGCCATGTACAGACACGTCGGTGTCTTACCACATCGCGACACGCCCACTAGTATCAGATCGGCCTTGTCGTAATAGTGCGTGCGGGCGCCATCGTCGTTGTCGAGGGCGAAGTTCACCGCTTCGATACGCTCCATGTAATTGGTGTTGGAGCCGATGGAGTGGGATTTGCCCACGGTGTAGGAAGAATGCTCGGTCAGTTCCTGTTCAAGTGGTGCCAGGAACGTCGAGAATATGTCGATCATGAAACCATTCGAGGTTGCGAGAATCTCACGAATGTCCTGATTGACGATGGTGTCGAAGATAATCGGACGGAAGCCGTCGGTTTCGGCGGCTTTGTTGATTTGTTGTACCATGGCCCGCGCTTTGTCCACGTTGTCGATATACGGCCGCGTGACTTTGTTGAAGGCAATGTTTTCGAACTGCGCCAGAAGGCTTTGACCCAGGGTTTCGGCGGTAATGCCGGTACCATCGGAGATAAAGAAAGCAGATCGTTTCATTTGCACCTTGGGCCTTAAGCTAGTGACGAATCTTGGATATGATAGGCGCGATTTGTCGGCCGCCATTGGCCCGCATTCTCACTTATTTTCCAGGTCCAGGCCATATGGCCGGCAAACGCTCCCCCGAGCAGCCGGTTTTGAGCTTTTCCAACACAGTTAGTGGAGAGATCACCTTGGTAGAGTACGTAGTTTCCCTCGATAAGCTCGGCGTCCATGATGTAGAGCATGTGGGGGGCAAGAACGCATCCCTCGGCGAGATGATCAGCAATCTGGCAGGCGCCGGTGTATCGGTGCCCGGTGGCTTCGCCACGACCGCTCAGGCTTATCGTGATTTCCTGGAGTTGAGCGGCCTGAACCAGCAGATTCATGACGCCCTCGATGCCCTGGACGTCGATGACGTGAATGCCCTGGCCAAGACCGGTGCCCAGATCCGCCAGTGGATCATGGAAGCCGAGTTTCCTGAAAAGCTGAATGCCGAAATCCGCACCGCGTTCGCCACGCTGTCCGCCGGCAACCCTGACATGGCCGTGGCCGTGCGTTCCTCCGCCACCGCCGAAGACTTGCCGGACGCTTCCTTCGCCGGCCAGCAGGAAACCTTCCTGAACATCCGTGGTGTCGAAAACGTCATTCGCGCCGCCAAAGAGGTGTTCGCCTCGCTGTTCAACGACCGCGCCATTTCCTATCGCGTGCACCAGGGCTTCGACCACAAGCTGGTTGCCCTGTCCGCTGGCGTGCAGCGCATGGTCCGTTCCGAAACCGGCACCGCTGGCGTGATGTTCACCCTCGATACCGAATCGGGCTTCCGTGACGTGGTGTTCATCACCGGCGCCTACGGCCTGGGTGAAACCGTCGTACAAGGCGCGGTGAACCCGGATGAGTTCTACGTCCACAAGGGCACGCTGGCTGCCGGTCGTCCGGCCATCCTGCGTCGCAACCTGGGCAGCAAGGCCATCAAGATGATCTACGGCGACGAAGCCAAGGCCGGTCGTTCGGTGAAGACCGTCGACGTGGACAAGGCTGAACGCGCGCGTTTCTGCCTGACCGACGCCGAAGTCAGCGAGCTGGCCAAGCAGGCAATGATCATCGAGAAGCATTACAAGTGCCCGATGGACATCGAGTGGGCCAAGGACGGTGACGACGGCAAGCTGTACATCGTGCAGGCCCGTCCGGAAACCGTGAAGAGCCGCACCCAGGCCAACGTCATGGAGCGTTACCTGTTGAAAGAAACCGGCACCGTGCTGGTGGAAGGCCGCGCCATCGGCCAGCGCATCGGCGCCGGCAAGGTCCGCATCATCAAGGACGTGTCCGAGATGGACAAGGTCCAGCCAGGCGATGTACTGGTTTCCGACATGACCGACCCGGACTGGGAACCGGTCATGAAGCGCGCCAGCGCGATCGTCACCAACCGTGGTGGCCGTACTTGCCACGCGGCGATCATTGCCCGTGAGCTGGGTATCCCGGCAGTAGTAGGTTGTGGCAACGCCACCCAGCTGTTGAAAGACGGCCAGGGCGTGACCGTTTCCTGTGCTGAAGGCGACACCGGTTTCATCTTCGAAGGCGAACTGGGCTTCGACATCAAGAAGAACTCCGTGGACGCCATGCCGGAGCTGCCGTTCAAGATCATGATGAACGTCGGCAACCCGGACCGCGCCTTCGACTTCGCGCAACTGCCAAACGCCGGTGTGGGCCTGGCCCGTCTGGAGTTCATCATCAACCGCATGATCGGCGTGCACCCCAAGGCACTGCTGAACTACGACGGCCTGCCGCTGGACATCAAGGAAAGCGTCGACAAGCGCATCGCCGGTTACGACGATCCGGTCGGCTTCTACGTCGAGAAGCTGGTTGAAGGTATCAGCACCCTGGCCGCTGCGTTCTGGCCGAAAAAGGTCATCGTGCGCCTGTCGGACTTCAAGTCCAACGAATACGCCAACCTGATCGGCGGCAAGCTGTACGAGCCGGAAGAAGAGAACCCGATGCTGGGCTTCCGCGGTGCGTCGCGCTACATCAGCGAATCGTTCCGTGACTGCTTCGAACTCGAGTGCCGCGCTCTGAAGCGCGTGCGCAACGAGATGGGCCTGACCAACGTCGAAATCATGGTGCCGTTCGTCCGTACCCTGGGCGAAGCGAGCCAGGTGGTCGATCTGCTGGCGGAAAACGGTCTGGCTCGTGGCCAGAACGGCCTGCGCGTGATCATGATGTGCGAACTGCCGTCCAACGCGATCCTGGCGGAAGAATTCCTCGAATTCTTCGACGGTTTCTCCATCGGTTCCAACGACCTGACCCAGCTGACCCTGGGCCTGGACCGTGACTCCGGGATCATCGCGCACCTGTTCGACGAGCGTAATCCGGCAGTCAAGAAGCTGTTGGCCAATGCCATTGCCGCGTGCAACAAGGCCGGCAAATATATCGGCATCTGCGGTCAGGGTCCTTCGGACCACCCGGACCTGGCCAAGTGGCTGATGGAGCAGGGCATTGAAAGCGTTTCGTTGAACCCGGACTCCGTACTGGAAACCTGGTTCTTCCTGGCGGAAGGTCAAGCTTCGGCTTGATCCGCTCTCTGTGGGAGCGAGCCTGCTCGCGATGGTCGTAAACGATAACGCGTGTTTTCTGGATAAACGCGTTGTTCTGGAGTCCATCGCGAGCAGGCTCGCTCCCACACGGGGCGGTGCCTTTAAGATTCAAGCAGGGCGGGCTCCATCTGGATGCCGCCCTTTTTTGTGCAAGAGATTATGCAAAGCAGCAGCAACCTATTTCCTGTCGCTCTGATCAGCGCCGAACGGCGCGGTGATCTGAGCGAAGATGTCTATCGTTTGAAACCCGGTAACAGCCCCGACTTCACCGTCGAACTGGCTGTGACGCGTCTTGGCATGGCCGATGAGTCGTCCTCCCGTGGCGTGCCGGTAATCCTGCTGCACGGCAGCTTTTCCAATCGCCGGTTCTGGTTTTCTCCCAAAGGCATCGGGCTTGGCGCTTACCTGGCTCGCCTGGGGTTCGACGTCTGGATTCCGGAAATGCGCGGTCACGGCTTGTCCCAGCGTAACCACGATTACCGCAAGAATCGTGTTGCCGACTACGCACGCTATGACCTGCCGGCCATCGGTGCATTTGTCCGTGAACAGAGCGGGCAGGTGCCGCACTGGATCGGTCACTCACTGGGCGGTACTACACTGGCCGCAGCGCTGGGCGGCGAGTACATCGGTGAGCCGGTGGTGGCTTCCGCGGCGTTTTTCGGCACCCAGGTGAGTCGCACTTACTGGCCATTGAAGATTCCACCGGTGGAGTGGAGCGGTCGCTTCATTCTCAAGCGTTTTGCTCAATTGTCCGGTTCACGCCTCAAGCGCGGCCCGGAGGACGAGCCCATCGGCCTGGCCCTGGAAAGCATGCGCTGGTTTGGCTTGTTCGGGCGCTTCGGCGATGCCGACAAGGACTGGTGGGCAGGCCTGGCCGAGGTCAAGTTGCCCGTACTGGCGGTCAGTGCCGCGGGTGATCATCAGGACCCGGCCTGGGCGTGTCGCAAGTTGTTCGATCAGGTCGGTTCGCAGCACAAGCAATTCATCAATCTGGGGCGTGAGCAGGGCTTCGGCGACAATTTCGGTCACGTGGAAATGCTCGTCAGCAAGGCAGCCCAGGCTGAAGTCTGGCCATTGGTGACTCGTTGGCTGGCTGATCAGCAGACACCTTTGCCGGGAGCACAACAGGATTTGGCCGCGGCAATCTGAGCCTGACGCTCTAACAAGGGCATTTCGCTCTGATCGGCTTGCGGCTAAGATATGACGCATTGAGCTGTTCCGGTCACTTTGCGTGACTGAGTCATCACCGATGTTCGTGCTGTCTTCCTCTTTTCAGGAGTTTCTCGATGATCCATTACCTCACGCCTGACCTGTGCGACGCCTATCCGGAACTGGTGCAGGTGCTGGAACCGATGTTCAGCAATTTCGGCGGCCGTGATTCGTTCGGCGGCGAAATCGTGACCATCAAGTGCTTCGAAGACAACTCGCGGGTCAAGGAGCAAGTCGAGCTCAAGGGGAATGGCAAAGTGCTGGTGGTAGACGGTGGCGGTTCACTGCGTCATGCGTTGCTGGGTGACATGCTGGCCGAGAAAGCCGCGAAAAACGGTTGGGAAGGGCTGGTGATCTACGGTTGCATCCGTGACGTCGATATCATCGCACAGACCGATCTGGGCGTTCAGGCCCTCGCCAGCCACCCGAGGAAATCCGACAGGCGCGGGCTCGGCGATCTCAACGTTGCCGTGACCTTCGCCGGCGTGACCTTCCACCCGGGTCATTACATCTATGCGGACAACAACGGCGTGATCATCTCGCCAAGCCCGCTGAAAATGCCTGAATAAAGCGCTGGTCGACCAAAGGAGTGCGGATGTTCGAGGAAGAAAACGCGCAATGGGGGCTGGTACATGCCCTGGTGCTGGACGGTAGAGGCGGCGCGCGTTCGATTGCCCGGACTGAACTCGATGACTTGCAGTTGCAGGCCCATGAAAGCCTGTGGCTGCACTGGGATCGCAGTCATCCGCAAACCCGGACCTGGTTACGCAAATCCAGCGGTCTGAGCGAATTCAGTTGTGACCTGTTGCTCGAAGAAAACACCCGTCCGCGACTTTTACAGCTTTCCGACAGCGAACTGCTGCTATTTTTGCGCGGGGTCAATCTGAACCCCGGTGCCGAGCCCGAGGACATGGTGTCGGTGCGGATCTTCGGCTCTGCCCAGCGTGTCATTTCCCTGCGTTTGCGTCCGTTGCGTGCCACTGACGAGTTGCTGGTGCAACTGTCCGAGGGCAAGGGGCCGAAAACTGCCTCCGAACTCATCCTGTGCATGGCACAGTACCTCACCAACAAGGTGCAGGATCTGGTCAGCTGTCTGTCGGAAGTGGTCGATGAGGAAGAAGAAAAACTGGATGCCGACGAACGGTATACTCCTGAGCACGGATCGGTTTTGCAGATTCGTCGCCGGGCGGCTGCGTTGAAGCGCTTTCTTGCTCCGCAGCGAGACATTTTCGGGCAGTTGACGCGAATCAAGTTGCCCTGGTTCGTGGAGGACGATGGCGATTACTGGAACGAATTGAACAACAGCCTGACCCGCTACCTCGAAGAGCTGGAATTGACCCGGGAGCGGGTGGGGCTGGTCCTGGAGGCTGAAGACCGTCGTTTGAGCGTGCGCATGAACCGCACGATGTATCGCTTTGGCATCATCACCGGGATCTTTTTGCCAATGAGTTTTCTGACCGGGCTTTTGGGGATTAACGTCGGTGGAATTCCATTCTCTGCAAGCCCTTATGGCTTTCTGATCGCCTGCCTGATGATGGTCTCGGTGGCGCTGGGGCAATGGTGGTTATTCCGACGTTTGCGCTGGGTCTGAGGGAATCAATGTGACCCGATCAAAACTGACCGCGTCTCCCACAGACATTACGAGAGGTGCGTATGCACGATCCGTTTGAACAGTCTTTACGCGACATGCTCAAGGCCTCACCGTCCACCCGGGACGACGATGCGTGCCTGGGGCGTGTGCTGAAAACCGCCAACCGCCAGGTTGGCGCCGGTGATCTGTTCAGTCTGCTGGGGCGCTGGTTGCCCGCACTGATGATCGCCCTGAATAACGGATCGGCCCATGTCGCGCCGGTATCCCGTCTTCGTAAACCTGCTGCCCGCACTGCTGATAAGGCTGATTGAATATGGAACTTGATCTCTGGACTCAGAGCCTCGTCACTGCAATGACTGCGTTGTGGACCAAGGTTGCGAACTTCATTCCGAACCTGTTCGGCGCACTGGTTGTGCTGCTGTTGGGTTTTGTCGTGGCCAAACTGCTGGACACCCTGCTCTCCAAGTTGCTCGCCAAACTGGGCCTTGATCGCTTGATGGGCGGCACTGGCCTGACCAAGCTGCTGTCCCGCGCTGGATTGCAAGTTCCTATCTCGACCCTGATCGGCAAGATCGTCTATTGGTTCATTCTGCTTATTTTTCTGGTTTCTGCCGCAGAATCTCTTGGGCTTGAGCGGGTTTCAGCTACGCTGGATATGCTCGCGTTGTATCTGCCGAAGGTTTTCGGCGCGGCGCTGGTGTTGCTGGTAGGTGTTTTGCTGGCGCAACTGGCCAACGGGCTGGTGCGTGGAGCGGCAGAAGGCGTGGGCCTGGACTATGCTTCAGGGCTTGGTCGAATTGCCCAGGGCCTGGTGATCATCATCAGTATTTCGGTTGCGATCAGCCAGCTTGAGGTCAAGACTGACCTGCTGAACCATGTGATCGTGATCGTGTTGATAACCGTTGGTCTGGCGGTAGCGCTGGCCATGGGGTTGGGAAGCCGGGAAATTGCCGGCCAGATTCTTGCGGGAATCTATGTGCGTGAGCTGTACCAGGTTGGGCAACAAGTGCGTGTTGGCGAGGTCGAAGGCCAGATCGAGGAGATCGGCACGGTTAAAACCACATTGCTGACCGATGAGGGTGAGCTAGTCTCTCTTTCCAATCGGATCCTCCTTGAGCAGCATGTGAGTAGCCGCTAACCCGGCAAACCCTGCTAATGTATGCCGCCGCAAAATGCCTGTTGATGCTGGCTGCGGTGGACATTGACCTGACTGTCGGCCCGACTTGTTTTGAATAAAACCCAATCGTTATCCATGCGCTACGACCCCCGCGAGCTCTCTGATGAGGAGTTGGTCGCGCGCTCGCATACCGAACTGTTTCACGTAACACGCGCCTATGAAGAACTGATGCGGCGTTACCAGCGAACATTATTTAACGTGTGTGCACGGTATCTCGGGAACGATCGCGACGCAGACGATGTCTGTCAGGAGGTCATGTTGAAGGTGCTGTATGGCCTGAAGAACTTCGAAGGTAAATCGAAGTTCAAGACGTGGCTATATAGCATCACGTACAACGAATGCATCACACAATATCGAAAGGAACGGCGAAAGCGTCGCTTGATGGACGCATTGAGTCTTGATCCCCTTGAGGAAGCGTCCGAAGAAAAGGCGCCGAAACCTGAGGAAAAGGGTGGACTTGATCGCTGGTTGGTGTATGTGAACCCGATTGACCGCGAAATTCTGGTGCTACGTTTTGTCGCAGAGCTGGAGTTTCAGGAGATCGCAGACATCATGCACATGGGTTTGAGTGCAACAAAAATGCGGTACAAGCGCGCTCTAGATAAATTGCGTGAGAAATTTGCAGGCATTGCTGAAACTTAGTTCAGCGCAAATATCTCTTACGCGTAGGCAAGTTCTGTTAGACTTGCCGCCGAGTTGTCCCCCGGTTTGCGGGACTGCTTCACAATCACCAGATGGGGATTTAACGGATGAAACTGAAAAACACCTTGGGCTTGGCCATTGGTACTCTTATTGCCGCTACTTCGTTCGGCGCACTGGCACAAGGCCAAGGCGCAGTTGAAGGCGAGCTCAACTACGGGAAGAAGTACAACGACAGCGTTAACAACGTTGAAGACGGCTACACTCCTGGCGCCTCCATCGGTTACTTCTTGACCGACGACGTATCGTTGAACTTCACCTACAACAACGATGACTACACCCGTTCGAACAACAACACCGGCAACCAGAAAATCGAAGGCGACCAGTTCGGTCTGAACGCCCAGTACCACTTCAACAACGCTGGCGACGCTCTGCGTCCTTACGTTCAAGGTGGTGTCAAGCACGGCAGCCTGACCAACGTAGCTGCTGACGGCCACACCGGTCGTGACCAGTCGACTTTCCTGACTGCTGGCGCTGGCGTTAAGTACTACTTCGTTGAAAACGTTTACGCTCGTGCTGGCGTAGAAGCTGACTACAAGCTGGACAACGGCCGTTGGGACTACATCCCGTCCGTAGGTCTGGGCGTGAACTTCGGCGGCGGCAACAAGCCTGCTGCTGCTCCGGTTCCAGCTCCAGAAGTCTGCTCCGACAGCGACAACGATGGCGTTTGCGACAACGTTGACAAGTGCCCGGACACCCCAGCCAACGTTACTGTTGACGCTGATGGTTGCCCAGCAGTTGCTGAAGTCGTTCGTGTAGAGCTGGACGTGAAGTTCGACTTCAACAAGTCGGCAGTCAAGCCAAGCAGCTACGCTGACATCAAGAACCTGGCTGACTTCATGAAGCAGTACCCATCCACCACCACTACTGTTGAAGGTCACACTGACAACGTCGGTCCTGACGCTTACAACCAGAAACTGTCCGAGCGTCGTGCAAGCGCCGTTAAGCAAGTTCTGACCAACCAGTACGGTGTTGAATCGTCCCGCGTTCAGTCCGTTGGCTACGGCGAATCCCGCCCGGTTGCTGACAACAAAACTGAAGCTGGTCGTGCTGTTAACCGTCGCGTAGAAGCGCAGGTTGAAGCTCAAGCTAAGTAATTAGCTCGCAGCTCTGAGAAAAGCCCGGCTTAAGCCGGGCTTTTCTTTGTCTGCGATTTAGTGAGGAGGGACGCGTCAGGCGCGTTGATATCCAACATTGATGTCGACGGACAGAACCTCTTCGCGAGCAGGCTCGCTCCCACAGGAGGGGATGGCGTTGGCTGCGACTGCGCCAATCACCAGGATTGCCGGGCTTTTCAACTCGAAAGCACAGGCATCTTCCTCCATTGCCATCAGGCTGCTTCGACATTCCCGTTGATGCGGCAACGATGCATTTTCAATCATTGCCACCGGCGTATCTGCCGCCATTGCCCCCGCCAGCAGTTGCTCACGGATCTCGCTGAGCTTCGCCACCCCCATGTAGATCACCAGTGTCGTGCCGCCTTGGGCCAGCGCTTGCCAGTTCAGGCTGCTGTCATCCTGAGTGTGGGCGGTCACCAGAGTCACCCCTCGTGCCACGCCGCGCAGGGTCAATGGAATATCGCATTGCGTCGCGCCCGCCAGGCCGGCGGTGATGCCATTGACCAGCTCAACCTCGACCCCGCGCTCACGCAACCACTGCGCTTCTTCACCGCCACGCCCGAAGATGCACGGGTCGCCACCCTTGAGGCGCACCACGCATTTGCCCTGACGGGCATAGCGCAACATCAGGCGATGGATAAAGGCTTGCGGCGTTGAGCGACAGCCGCCGCGCTTGCCCACCGGAATTATCCGCGCGCCGGGACAGTGCTCCAGCACCGCGTCGTTGACCAGATCGTCGATCAGCACTACATCCGCTTCTCTCAACGCCCGAACAGCTTTGAGGGTCAGTAATTCAGGATCGCCGGGACCTGCACCCACCAGCCAGACTTTTGCGCTCATAGTGTTTTCCTCACGAGATGGTGGCTTGCGGCTGCGCGGTGGCGGCCAGCAAACGCTTGATTTCCGGGACGCAGGAGCCGCATTGCGTGCCGCAACCCAATTCTTGTTTCAAACCCGGCAAGTCCAGGCCGCGGCGGATGCCAGCGCAGACCGCGTTTTGGCTGACGTTTTTGCAGTTGCACAGGGTTTTGTTGCCGGTCGCTTCGGCGTCAACCTGGCCCGGTGGGGCGCTCAGTGGCGCGAGCAGCCAGCGCCGTAGTTGTTCATCGGTGCGACCTTCGAGCCAGAGGTTTTGCAGCCAGTGCCGGGCGAGGGTTTCACCCGCCAAGCGGATCGCGGTGATCCGGCCGTTCTCGATCCGCACCCGCTTACCGATGGAGCGTCGTGGATCGTCGTAGGCCAGTACCGGTCCATCGTTTAGCCCCAGGCATTGATCGATATCGCGCAGCAGTTGCGGATCTGGCGGCATGGCGCTGGCAGCGCGTATCAGCAGTGCAGGGCGCTCACGGCCGGTCAAACTGAGGCTGACGTAGGAAAACGCCTCGCAGAGGGGGCGCAGAGTCTCAAAGTGTTGTTGGACATCGCCCTCTATCAGCGCGAAAAGGTGCCAAGGTAAATGCACCGGTTCCAGGCGCACGCCGCTGTGTTTGAGTTCCGGTTGTTTCGACAACGGGTCGAAGGCAGGCAGGGTGAGGCTGTTCACGCCCCCCTTGAGGAAACGGTCACCAAAATGCATCGGCAAGAAGGCTTGGCCCGGACGCACGCTGTCGTCACTGGCGACCGGCACGATCACCGCGCCGCGGCGGCTTTTCAGGCTGATCAAATCGCCCGTTTGCAGGCGATGCCGGCGCAGCTCATCCGGGTGCAGGCTCAATACGGCTTCACTGACGTGACCGAACAGCTGCGCGGCGGTGCCGGTGCGGCTCATGCCATGCCATTGATCGCGCAAGCGGCCGGTGATCAGGGTCAGCGGGAAGCGTGCATCGCGTTGTTCTTTGGCGGCGCGGTACGGATCGGCCACGAACTGTGCGCGCCCATTGGCAGTGGCAAATATCCCGTCGACGTAGAGCCGTGCCGTGCCTTCGACGGCACCCGCAGGGAAGGGCCACTGCTGCGGGCCGAGACGATCGATCAGTGCATGGCTGATACCGGACAGATCCAGGTCGCGACCGTGAGTCAGGTGTTTGTATTCATCAAAGACCTGGGCGGGGCTATCAAATGCAAACAGGCTGGTTTGGCCGGGGCGCAGGTATTTCTCCAGGCGTTGTGCGAAATCTACCGTAATTGCCCAGTCCGGCCGTGCCTCACCCGGTGCGACGATTGCCTGGCGTACATGGGAAATGCGCCGTTCGGAATTGGTCACGCTGCCTTCCTTTTCTCCCCAACTGGCCGCGGGCAGCAGGAGGTCGGCAAACTTCGTGGTTTCAGTAGTGCGAAAGGCTTCCTGCAACACCACGAACGGGCAGGCTTGCAAGGCGGCGCGCACGGCCGTCTGGTCCGGCATGGATTGCGCGGGGTTGGTGCAGGCGATCCACAACGCCTTGATCTTGCCGCTGCGCACTTGCTCGAACAGCTCGATCGCCGAGAGCCCGGGATTTTCCGGCAGTTGCTCGACGCCCCAATAGGACGCAACTTGCTCACGGTGTTGCGCATTGGCGGCATCACGATGGCCGGGCAGCAGGTTGGACAAACTGCCGGTTTCCCGCCCACCCATGGCATTTGGCTGACCGGTGAGGGAGAAAGGTCCGGCGCCGGGGCGGCCGATCTGCCCGGTGGCAAGGTGCAGATTGATCAGTGCACTGTTTTTCGCGCTGCCGGCGGTGGACTGGTTCAAGCCCATGCACCACAGCGACAGAAAGCTTGGGGATGTACCGATCCACTCGGCACATTGCTGCAATTGCTCGATGCTGATTCCGCAGAGCTGCGAAACCATTGGCGGGGTGTAGTCACGCACCAGGCTTTTCAGCTCAGCCAGACCTTCGGTGTGGTCTTTGATGAAGTCACGATCGATCCAGTCTTCCCACAGCAGCAAATGCAAAATCCCATGGAATAAAGCGACATCGGTGCCCGGCAAGATCGGCAGGTGCAGGTCAGCCAGATCGCAGGTGTCTGTACGACGTGGGTCAATGACGATGACCTTCATCTGCGGCCGGCGGGCTTTGGCTTCCTCCAGGCGACGAAACAGCACCGGATGGGCGTAGGCCATGTTGCTGCCCACGATCATCACGCAATCGCTCGATTCCAGGTCTTCGTAGCTGCAAGGCGGCGCGTCGGCACCCAGGCTGCGCTTGTAGCCGACTACCGCCGAGGACATGCACAGCCGCGAATTGCTGTCGATGTTATTGGTACCCACCAGGGCACGTGCCAGCTTGTTGAAGGCGTAGTAGTCCTCGGTCAACAGTTGCCCGGAAATGTAAAACGCCACGCTGTCCGGGCCATGTTCGGCAATGGTCGCGGCAAATACGCTGGCGGCGTGATCGAGGGCGGTATCCCAGTCGGTACGGGTGCGGGCCAGTCCTTTACCGAGGCGCAGTTCGGGATACAGCGCCCGCGCCGTCAAGTCGCCAGTCAGGTGCAGGGTCGAACCCTTGCTGCACAGTTTGCCGAAATTGGCCGGGTGCGTCGGATCGCCGCTGACGCCGAGGATGCGTGAACCGTCGTGCTCGATCAGCACGCCGCAGCCGACCCCGCAGTAACAGCAGGTGGATGCAGTGATCTGGCGGTCCATCAGCCTGCATCCCGCAGGGCCAGCATCACCCGGCCATTTTCCACCCGGGCGAGATGGTGATGGGCACAGCCGATGTCCGGGGCCAGTGCTTCGCCGCTTTGCAGGTCGATTTGCCAGTTGTGCAACGGGCAGGCCACCCGCTTGCCGTAGACCAGGCCTTGGGACAACGGGCCGCCCTTGTGCGGGCAGCGGTCGTCAAGGGCGAACACTTCGTCGTCGCTGGTACGAAAAATCGCGATGTCTCCCTTTGGCCCGGCGATGATCCGTGAGCCCAGGGCATTGATCTCTTCCAGTGCGCAGATATCCAGCCAGTTCATGCCAGCACCTCCAGGTTTTTCACGGGGATGACGTCGAATTCTTTTTTCAGCTGGGGCTGTTCCAGGCGTTCCTTCCACGGGTCCTGTTCGAACGACAGGGAGAACTGCAGGCGATCGTTGAGCGCCTTGCGCCGCTCCGGGTCCTCGAGCACGGCTTTCTTGATATGGTCCATGCCAACCCGTTGCAGGTAGTGCACGGTGCGTTCGAGGTAAAAGGCTTCTTCGCGATACAGTTGCAGGAATGCACCGTTGTATTCGCGGACTTCTTCGGCGGTTTTCAGTTTGACGAAGAATTCCGCGACTTCGGTCTTGATCCCGCCGTTGCCACCGATGTACATCTCCCAGCCGGAGTCCACGCCGATAATTCCCACATCCTTGATGCCGGCTTCCGAACAGTTGCGCGGGCAACCGGAGACAGCCAGTTTCACCTTGTGCGGTGACCACATGTTGAACAGGTCATGTTCCAGTTCGATGCCCAACTGTGTGGAGTTCTGGGTGCCAAAGCGGCAGAACTCGCTGCCGACGCAGGTTTTCACCGTGCGGATGGATTTGCCGTAGGCGTGGCCGGACGGCATGTCCAGGTCTTTCCATACCCCCGGCAGGTCTTGCTTGCGGATGCCCAGCAAGTCGATGCGCTGACCACCGGTGACTTTGACCATCGGCACGTTGTACTTGTCGGCAACATCGGCAATGCGCCGCAGTTCCGAAGGATTGGTCACACCGCCCCACATCCGCGGGACTACAGAGTAAGTGCCGTCTTTCTGAATGTTGGCGTGAGCCCTTTCGTTGATCAGGCGCGATTGCGGATCGTCCCTGGCTTCCCCCGGCCAGGTGGAAATCAGGTAGTAGTTGAGCGCCGGCCGGCAGGTGGCGCAGCCATTGGGGGTGCGCCAGTTCAGGTAGCTCATGGTGCCGGCGATGGTCAGCAGGTGCTGTTCGCGGATGGCCTGACGGATTTGCCCGTGGTTGAGGTCGCTGCAGCCGCAGATGGCCTTTTCGCTTTTCGGTTTGACGTCGGCGGCACCGCCCACGGTGTTGATCAGGATCTGTTCGACGAGGCCGGCGCAGGAACCGCAGGAGCTGGCGGCCTTGGTGTGTTTCTTCACTTCGTCGACGCTGAACAGCCCGTGTTCCTGAATGGCCTTGACGATGGTGCCTTTGCACACGCCGTTGCAGCCGCAGACTTCGGCCGTGTCAGCCATGCTCATGGCTTTGTCCTGGCCTTGATGTCCTACGTCACCCAGTGCATTTTCACCGAACATCAAGTGATCGCGGATCTCGTCGATGGCGTGATTTTCACGGATCTGCCGGAAATACCAGCCGCCGTCTGCCGTATCGCCATACAGGCAGGCGCCGACCAGCACGTCATCCTTGATCACCAGTTTCTTGTAGACCCCGCCAATCGGGTCCGAGAGGGTGATGGTCTCGGTGCCTTCACCGCCCATGAAGTCGCCGGCGGAGAACAGGTCGATACCGGTAACCTTCAATTTGGTCGAAGTCACCGACCCCTTGTAGGTGGCAAAACCCAGTTGGGCGAGGTGGTTGGCGCAGACTTTGGCCTGTTCGAACAGCGGCGCCACTAAACCATAGGCGATGCCGCGGTGGCTGGCGCATTCGCCGATGGCGTAGACCCGGGGGTCGTAGGTTTGCATCGTGTCGTTGACCAGAATCCCGCGGCTGCAAGGGATGCCGGATTTTTCCGCGAGTTCGGTGTTGGGGCGAATGCCGGCGGCCATCACCACCAGGTCGGCGGGGATGATGTCGCCGTTCTTGAACTGCACCGAGCCGACCCGGCCGTTGCCGGCGTCGTGCAGGGCCTGGGTCTGTTCGCACAGGCGAAAGTGCAGGCCACGAGCTTCCAGGGCGGTTTGCAGGAGTTGGCCGCTGGTTTTGTCCAGTTGCCGTTCCAGCAGCCATTCGCCGATGTGCACCACGGTGACGTGCATGCCGCGCAGCATCAGGCCGTTGGCGGCTTCAAGGCCCAGCAGGCCGCCGCCGATGACCACGGCGTGCTTGTGGGTCTTGGCGGTGTCAATCATCGCCTGGGTGTCGGCAATGTCGCGGTAGCCGATCACGCCCTGCAAGGTATTGCCGGGGATTGGCAGGATGAACGGGGTCGAGCCGGTGGCAATCAGCAGGCGATCGTATTCGGCTTCGGTGCCGTCTTCGGCGATGACCCGGCGTTTGACCCGATCGATCTCCACCACTTTGCGGTTGAGCAGCAGCTTGATGTTGTTTTCCAGATACCAGTCCAGATCGTTGAGCACGATCTCTTCGAACGTCTGTTCGCCCGCCAGTACGGGCGACAGCAGGATGCGGTTGTAGTTGGTATGGGGTTCGGCGCCGAAGACCGTGATGTCGTACAGTTCATTACTCAGCTTGAGCAGTTCTTCCAGGGTCCGGACCCCGGCCATGCCGTTGCCGATCATCACCAGTTTTAGTTTTTTCATCAGGTTCTCCGGGGAGCTCAGGCCTGCCTCATCAGGGTTCAGGCCATGCTCGACAAAATTTTGCGCAAACAAAAAAAGGCGTCCCGCTAGTTGCCTAGCGAGGACGCCTTTGTCCTGGTCCCGTTCTCTCGGGAAGTGCAGCCTTCGTCGTTGAAGCCCGCGCTTTATGTCTGTTGAATGAGGTAATGCAGTGGTTGTGCCAACTCTCGCAAGGGCCTGATTTATGGGCTCTCACCGTGGGAGGAGAGGGTTGGCGTGCACCGGTTCAAGGCGTAGTGCCCGGTTTTGAAGCAGAAAAACTCAGCCATGAAACAGCAAAAACAGTAGCACCAGATTCACCAGTAACGACACCAGCGCCAATGTCCGCCAGACTTTCAGCGGCTCGCGCTCCAGCAACGGTCTGGGGCGCACGCTCAAGTTACGACGTTCTCCCTGTTCCAGTAGCAACAACCATTCTTCCGCCGTTTCGAAGCGCTGATCCGGAGCCGCAGCCACCGCGCGCTCCAGGCTTTGCGCGATCCATTCCGGCAGGTCGGGCCGGTAGCGACTGGCGCTGACAGGCACACTAAACCGTGGTCGCTGGAACGCTTCGATTTCGCCGTAGGGATAATGCCCGGTCAGCAGGTAATACAAGGTCACGCCGACTGCATACAAATCCTGTTGTGGCGTAGGAGGGTCGCCTCGAAAAGCCTCCGGCGCGATATAGCTGGGCGTTCCGGGCAGGGCGCAAGCTTGATCTTCGGACAGCCCAGGGCAGTAGGCGAGGCCGAAATCCAGCAGGCGCAACTCGCCGTCGTCCCCCAGCAACAGGTTCTCCGGTTTGATATCGCGATGCAGAATCTGCCGTCGATGCAGTATGCCGACGGCCCGCAGCAGGCGTTCGGCCAGGTCCAGCCATTGAGCCAGTGGCAGCGTTGCGACACGCTCATGCAGCTCAGCCAGGGTAGACCCGGAATATTCACGCATCACGTAGTACAAATGCTGACGCTGACTGGAGGCATGGACTTCGGGAAAATGCCGCCCGGCCACACGCTTGAGAAACCATTCCTCCGATAACAATGCCTGCCCGGCCTGATGATCGTCACGGAGCGCACCGGGCAAGGTTTTCAGCAACCAGGGTTGTTGCTGCGCGTCGCTCACCCGATACAGCAGCGATTGCTGGCTCTGGCCGAGGATCCCTTCCACGTGCCAGCCTTCGAAGGTCTGGCCCGGCTTCAGTGCAGGCGGGAGTGGCCATTGCTGCAAATGAATCAGTGCATCGCCAATGCTGGTTTCGCCAAGGGCATCGACCCGCACCAGCAGGGCGCTGGCATTGTCCTGGCTGCCGGCCAGGTGCGCGGCGCTGACCAGCGTTTGCGCGGCACTGTCCAAATCAGGCTGATCCCGCAGAATCGCCGCAATGGCCGTGTCGCCCAGCACGGCCCAGATGCCGTCGCTGAGCAGCACGAAACTCTCGTTCAGCCGAAGTTCGCCATCGAGAAAGTCCAGCACCAAGTGTTGATCCAGCCCGAGGGCCCGTTTAAGCACATGCTGCATGCCCGGCTGGTCCCAGACGTGATCCTCGCTCACTCGTTGCAGCGTGTCGGCGTGCCAGCGATATACCCGGCAATCGCCAACGTGAGCCAAGGTAAAACGCCGGCCGCGCATCACCAAGGCACTGACTGTGGTCAGCAGCGGTTGGCCGCCACCGTTAGCCTGCAACCAGCGATTTTGCGCCAGCAGCAGGCGATCCAATGCCTGGGCGACGCCCCAGGTTTCCGGGGTGGCGTAGTAGTCCAGTGCCAGGGCCTGCAAGGTCGAACGGGCGGCGAGCCCGCCATCGGCGCATTGGCTGACGCCGTCGGCGATGGCGAACAGATAACCTTTGCTCGCTGCCAGCGCCGGGGCCGGAGTGACCAGGCGCAGAGCGTCCTGGTTCTCCTCGCGGGGACCGATGGCGCTGTGTTCGGCGAAGCTCAGTTGCAGGCTCATGCAGTCCTCACACCCGTGCAGCGGTGACGGCTGCCGAACCCCAAGTGGTTCTCCAGCGACGTTTCACCCCATGTAGACCGAACCAGGCGAGTACGCCGAGGCTGGCGAACAACCACAGCGCCAGTTGATAGCTGCCGGTGCTTTGCTTGATCGCGCCCATGCCGGCCGCGAGGGCAAATCCACCGATGCCGCCGGCCATGCCGATCAGACCGGTCATCACGCCGATTTCCCGACGAAAACGCTGCGGCACCAACTGGAACACCGCGCCATTGCCTGCACCCAAACCGAGCATGGTGCAGACGAAAAGTGCCAGTGCGGCGTAGGAATTCGGCAGGTTGAAGCCGACAGCGGTAATGCAGATCGCCGCGACGGTGTACATCGCCAACAAGGTCCGAATGCCGCCGAACCGGTCGGCCAGCGCGCCGCCCAGAGGGCGCATCAGGCTGCCGCCGAACACACAGGCGGCGGTGTAGTAGCCGGCAGTGACCGGGCTCAGGCCGTACTGGTCGTTGAAATAGCCGGGCAGGGCACTGGCCAGGCCGATGAAGCCGCCGAACGTCACGCTGTAGAAAAACATGAACCACCAGCTGTCACGATCGCCCAGGGCCTTGAAGTAGTCGGCGATGGCTTTGGCTTTTGGCCGCTCGGGGGCGTTTTTGGCCAGCCAGGCGAAGACGATCAAGGCCAGAATCAGCGGGATCAGGGCGAACCCGAACACGTTGCTCCAGCCAAACGCCGCCGCCAGCACCGGGGCGATCAATGCGGCGAACACCGTGCCCGAGTTCCCCGCACCGGCGATGCCCATGGCCTTGCCTTGATGCTGCGGCGGATACCACTGCGATGCCAGGGGCAGGGCGACGGCGAAAGAAGCGCCGGCCATGCCGAGGAACAGACCCAGTAGCAACGCTTGCTCGTAGCTGTGGATACCGAGTTTCCAGGCGCCAAACAATGCGCA
Source organism: Pseudomonas sp. IT-196MI5 (assembly GCF_949767415.1). Classification (NCBI taxonomy): domain Bacteria; kingdom Pseudomonadati; phylum Pseudomonadota; class Gammaproteobacteria; order Pseudomonadales; family Pseudomonadaceae; genus Pseudomonas; species Pseudomonas sp. IT-196MI5. The sequence continues at coordinate 92,061 of NZ_CATKPZ010000083.1, read as the reverse complement.
GATCACGATGACCTGACCGATCAGCCCGGCGGTTTTGGGCGACAGGCGATCAGCCAGCATCCCCATCACGAAACGCAAGACCGCCCCGGCCAGGATAGGCGTGGCGACCACCAGCCCGCGTTGCTGCGTCGTCAGGTGCAGGTCGGCGGCGATCTGTACCGCCAACGGACCGAGGAGGTACCAGACCATGAAGCTCAGGTCGAAGTAGAGGAAGGCTGCGAACAATGTGGGTGTATGGCCAGATTTCCAGAAGCTTGAATTCATCGCGCACCTCAGCTGTGAAGAGTCTCGAAAGGAGTCATGAGCTTGCAGGTGGGGCGCCGTTACGGCCGCACCACCGGCCCCGTGCTGTGGGGCCAAAACGAAAAAACGCCGCCACCCGATCCGCCAGGGGCGAATGAGGTGCGCGACGTCTTTGTCGTAGGTGGGGCAACCGCCGTTGGTTACCTGTGGTGATTACTTAGCGAGATCTGTGCCAACACTCGAAATCGAGTCGCCGCCATTCGCGAGCAGGCTCGCTCCCACAAGGGAATGGCGTCGAACACAAATCACCTGTGGGGGCGAGCTTGCTCGCGATGGCGCTCGGACAGGTGGCACAGGACTTCAGCCGAGCAACTCGCTCATGGCAATGATCTGCTCCGCCACCTGAATCAGCTTCTGCTGGCGGCTCATCGCCTGGCGGCGCATCAGCGTGTAGGCCTCTTCTTCGTTGCAGTCCTTCATTTTCATCAGCAGTCCCTTGGCCAGTTCGATGCGCTTGCGCTCGGCCAGTTGCTGGTCGCGGGCCTGCAATTGGGCACGCAAGGCCTGATCGCTTTCGAAGCGCGCCATGGCCACATCGAGAATCGGCTGCAGGCGTTGTGCGTGAATGCCTTCGACGATGTAGGCACTGACTCCGGACTTGATCGCCTGTCGCATCACACCGGGGTCGTGTTCGTCGGTGAACATCACAATCGGTCGTGGCTGGTCGCGAGTCACCAGCACCACTTGTTCCATGACATCGCGACCCGGTGACTCGGTATCGATCAGAATCACATCCGGACGCACCGTTTCGACGCGTTCGGGCAGGTCGATGGTCAGGCCGGATTCATCGATCACTTCGAATCCGGCCTCGGTCAGGGCGGCCTTCAGGCGTCCGACTTTTTTTGCGGTGTCGTTGATCAGCAGGATACGCAGCATGTTCGTGGTCTCCTGTCAGCGGCTGGCGGATCGAGGGGAGTTGTCGCTCATGGCGTGCAGTTTGAAACTGCGGGCATAACCGGCCGGGTCCGAGCCGTCCCAGATTTTGCCGTCGATCAACTGGCTGCTGCGCATTTCCTCGGCGGGTGAGGCGACGCCGACGGCACTGGCGGCTTCACGGTAGAGGTCCAGTTGCTGGACCTGCCGGGCCACCGCGAGATAGTCCGGGTCATCGCGCAACAAGCCCCAGCGGCGGAACTGGGTCATGAACCACATGCCGTCGGACAGATACGGCAGGTTGACCTCGCCATCCCCGTGCAAGCGCAGTGCGTGCGGGTCTTGCCAGCGATGGCCAAGGCCGTCGGCGTATTCGCCCAGCAGGCGCGGTTCGATACAGTCCAGTGGCGCGTCAAGGTACTGATCGGCACTGAGCAATTGTGCGGTACTGCGGCGATTCTCGGTGCTTTCTTCAATGAAACGGCTGGCCTCGAGAACCGCCATCACCAATGCCCGGGCAGTATTGGGGTATTGCTCGACGAACGCGCGGGTGCAGCCCAGGACTTTTTCCGGATGATCGGGCCAGAGGGTCTGGGTGGTGGCCAGGGTGAAGCCGAGGTCCTGTTGCACGGCGCTGGCGGACCAGGGTTCGCCGACGCAGAACCCGTCGATACGCCCGGCTCGCAGGTGCGCGACCATTTGCGGTGGCGGCACCACCACGCTGTCGACATCCTGCAATGGGTGAATGCCCTGGCTGGCGAGCCAGTAATACAACCACATGGCGTGGGTGCCGGTTGGAAAAGTCTGGGCGAAGGTGAGTTTTGAGCGAGTTTGGTGCACGTGCCGATCCAGTGCTTCAGGACTGGTCACTCCCAGCGCCTGCAAGCCGCCGGACAGATTGATGCTTTGGCCGTTCTGATTCAGGCCCATCAGCACGGCCATGTCGGTCGCCGCCACGCCACCGATGCCCAGGTGTACGGCGTAAATCAGACCGTAGAGGCTGTGGGCTGCATCGAGTTCGCCGCTGACCAGTTTGTCCCGCAGGTTGGCCCAGGACGACTGGCGCTTGAGGTTCAGGGTCAAGCCGTGGGGTTGGGCGAAGCCCTGGGTGGCGGCGACCACCACCGAGGCGCAGTCGCTCAGGGCCATGAAGCCGAGATTGATTTCGGTTTTTTCCGGGGCATCGCTGCCATTGACCCAGGCCAGAGGGCCGGCTGACGGTTCGTTCATCGCATGTTTACCTTGCAAAAAAAAACGTCGACCCGAGTCCTTGCATGAGCAGGCCGTGGACGACGCCATTGTCTTTGCACACATTCCGTCGTCGGCATGGGTGCTGGTACCTGGATTGGTGCAAGGCATATGCCATTAACCGCAGATTTGCTCACGCGCCTCGCTTGCAGCCCCGATGCCCGGCTATAATCGCCGCCTCAATTCGCCGTCAATCGAGTCAAATCCGCCCATGTACACCCTGGCCCGTCAGCTGTTGTTCAAACTCTCCCCGGAAACCTCCCACGATCTGTCCCTGGACCTGATCGGCGCGGGCGGGCGTCTTGGGCTCAACGGCTTGCTGTGCAAGGCCCCGGCGAAGATGCCGGTGAATGTCATGGGCCTGGACTTCCCGAATCCCGTGGGACTGGCCGCCGGTCTGGACAAGAATGGTGCGGCCATCGATGGTCTCGCCCAACTGGGTTTCGGTTTTGTCGAAATCGGCACCATCACGCCGCGTCCGCAGCCGGGCAACCCGAAGCCACGCCTGTTCCGTTTGCCGCAAGCCGAGGCGATCATCAATCGCATGGGCTTCAACAACCTCGGCGTCGATCACCTGCTGGCTCGAGTGGCGGCGGCCAAGTACAAGGGCGTGCTGGGTATCAACATCGGCAAGAACTTCGATACGCCGGTCGAGCGCGCCGTGGACGACTACCTGATCTGCCTGGACAAGGTTTACGCCCACGCCAGCTATGTGACGATCAACGTCAGTTCGCCGAATACGCCGGGTCTGCGCAGCCTGCAATTTGGCGACTCGCTCAAGCAGTTGCTGGCCGATCTGGCCGAGCGCCGCGCGGAACTGGCGTTGCGTCATGGCAAACATGTACCGCTGGCGATCAAGATTGCGCCGGACATGAGCGACGAAGAAACCGCACAGGTTGCGCAAGCGCTGATCGAAACCGGAATGGATGCCGTCATTGCGACTAACACCACCCTGAGCCGCGTAGGCGTCGAAGGCTTGGAGCATGGTGACGAAGCCGGTGGTTTGTCTGGTGCACCGGTTCGCGACAAGAGCACCCACACCGTGACAGTGCTGGCATCGGAGCTGGGTGGTCGGCTACCGATCATCGCTGCCGGCGGCATTACCGAAGGCAAGCACGCCGCAGAAAAAATCACCGCAGGCGCGAGTCTGGTGCAGATCTATTCGGGCTTCATCTACAAAGGCCCGGCGCTGATTCGTGAGTCTGTGGACGCAATCGCAGCGCTACGCTGAACCCCTGTGGGAGCGAGCTTGCTCGCGATGGCGGTGTGTCAGGCGGCATGGATGTTGGATGTGCTGGCCTCATCGCGAGCAAGCTCGCTCCCACAGGTAAGTGTGTAGTTCAAGGTGAGTAATCCGCAGGCATAAAAAAGGGCTCCTTAAAAGGAGCCCCTGGGCCGGAGCCCGCCGTCCGGATGGGACGCGCATGGTTAATTCAGTACAAAATCAGATTGTCGTGTCGGAGTGTTTTGCCCTGTAATTAGCCGACGGCGTGAAGTTCGTTGAGTCTGTGGATTCCCGCAGTGCCGGTCATACCGTCCCAGTTGTCGCCGCGTCCTTCTCGCCAGCCGTTGATCCAGGCTTGACGTACCGACGGTAGAGTAAATGGGCAAAGCTCACGGGATTTACCACCAACGCCATATTGATATCCGCGCAAAAATGCTCTTTCCAACGGATCACGCTTAAGTCTTCTCATAGGGTGTTGCCCTCACTTGTTGACTGTATTTATCGCGTCGACCTCAATTGAGGTCTGGCAGAAAACTCTGCCGTTGGGGGCTCGTTGCCGGCGTGACGAGCCAAGGTGTTGGCGTCATTGCGGCGCCAACCTGAGTTGAGTTCTAACCAATGCGTCACATCGAGGGAATGATCGTTTTGTCATAAGGACGTAACTGTTCATGTGTTAAGGCCATAAGTAACAGCGTGTTTTACCGTATTTATTGGCCAAACCCCGGTATGATCGGCCCTGCGCTGGATGATGGGCTTAATCCTTTAGTGAGAATGGCTCCTGTTGCCGGGAAGCACTATTCGACGAAGGGTCAACTTATGACATTTTGTTGCATCAACTTTTTTATCTGTCCTTGCATCTAAGCTCTTTTAACCTGGGCAGCAAGGGTGGAACGGCACACCTTCGTGCCACGCGGGCGCTCTTCGAGAAAAGCGCCTGATTGAAAACCGGACCGGCAATGCGTTGCCCGGTCACTCAGCTAAAGGTTCTGGAATTCCCATGTCCGATCGTTTCGAACTCTTCCTCACTTGCCCAAAAGGCCTTGAAGGCCTGCTCATCGAGGAAGCCGTCGGGCTTGGCCTTGAGGAAGCGCGGGAGCACACCTCGGCCGTGCGCGGCATGGCCACCATGGAAACCGCTTATCGCCTGTGCCTGTGGTCGCGCCTGGCCAACCGTGTGCTGCTGGTGCTCAAGCGTTTTCCGATGAAGGACGCCGAAGACCTGTACCACGGCGTGCTGGACATCGAGTGGCAAGACCACATGCTCAATGACGGCACCCTGGCCGTCGAATTCAGCGGCCATGGCTCGGGTATCGACAACACCCACTTCGGCGCGCTGAAGGTCAAGGACGCCATCGTCGACAAGCTGCGTACCCCGCAAGGCGACCGTCCGTCCATCGACAAGCTCAACCCGGACCTGCGCATTCACCTGCGCCTGGACCGTGGCGAAGCCATTCTGTCCCTTGACCTGTCCGGCCACAGCCTGCACCAGCGCGGCTATCGCCTGCAGCAAGGTGCGGCACCGCTGAAGGAAAACCTCGCGGCCGCCATCCTGATCCGTTCCGGCTGGCCACGTATCGCGGCTGAAGGCGGCGCGCTGGCCGACCCGATGTGCGGTGTCGGTACCTTCCTGGTCGAAGCCGCGATGATCGCCGCCGACATCGCGCCGAACCTGCGTCGCGAGCAGTGGGGTTTCACCGCCTGGCTCGGTCACGTCCCGGCGCTGTGGAAAAAACTCCACGAAGAAGCGTCCGAGCGCGCCGCTGCCGGTCTGGCCAAAACACCATTGTGGATTCGCGGCTATGAAGCCGATCCACGGCTGATCCAGCCGGGTCGTAACAACGTCGAGCGTGCCGGCCTGAGCGAGTGGATCAAAATCTACCAGGGTGAGGTCGCGACTTTCGAGCCGCGCCCGGACCAGAACCAGAAAGGCCTGGTGATCTGCAACCCTCCATACGGCGAGCGTCTGGGTGACGAGGCGAGCCTGCTCTACCTCTACCAGAACCTTGGCGAGCGCCTGCGTCAGGCCTGCCTGAACTGGGAAGCGGCGGTGTTCACCGGCGCGCCGGACCTGGGCAAGCGCATGGGTATCCGCAGCCACAAGCAGTATTCGTTCTGGAACGGCGCCTTGCCGTGCAAGCTGCTGCTGATCAAGGTGCTACCGGACCAGTTCGTCACCGGCGAGCGTCGTACCCCGGAGCAACGCCAGGTCGAGCGTGAACAGGCCGCCTACGATCAGGCGCCGAACGAGCCGCAGGAACGCAAGTTCAACAAGAATGGCAACCCGATCAAACCGACGCCGGTACCGGCTCCGGTGATCGAGCAGCCGCGCCTGAGCGAAGGCGGGCAGATGTTCGCCAACCGCCTGCAAAAGAACCTCAAGGCCCTGGGCAAGTGGGTCAAGCGTGAAGGCATCGACTGCTACCGCGTGTATGACGCCGACATGCCGGAATATTCCATGGCCATCGACCTGTATCACGATTGGGTTCACGTCCAGGAATACGCCGCGCCGAAATCCATCGATCCGGAAAAGGCCTCGGGCCGTATGTTCGATGCCCTGGCAGCCATCCCGCAGGCATTGAGCATCGACAAGAGCCGTGTGGTGGTCAAGCGCCGCGAGCGTCAGAGCGGCACCAAACAGTACGAGCGCCAGGCGGCGCAGGGCAAGTTCGTCGAAGTCAATGAAGGTGGTGTGAAGCTGCTGGTGAACCTCACCGACTACCTCGACACCGGTCTGTTCCTCGACCATCGGCCGATGCGCATGCGTATCCAGAAGGAGGCGGCCGGCAAACGCTTCCTCAATCTGTTCTGCTACACCGCAACGGCCAGTGTGCATGCAGCCAAGGGCGGCGCGCGCAGCACCACCAGTGTCGACCTGTCGAAAACCTATCTCGACTGGGCGCGGCGCAACCTGTCGCTGAACGGTTTTTCCGACAAGAACCGCCTGGAGCAGGGCGATGTGATGGCGTGGCTCGAAGCCAGTCGTGACGAGTACGACTTGATCTTCATCGACCCGCCGACGTTCTCCAACTCCAAGCGCATGGAAGGCGTGTTCGACGTGCAGCGTGACCAGGTGCAACTGATTGACCTGGCCATGGCGCGACTGGCACCCGGCGGCGTGTTGTACTTCTCCAACAACTTCCGCAAGTTCGAACTGGAGGCCAACCTCGGCGAGCGTTATGCGGTCGAAGAGATCACTGCCCAGACCATCGACGCGGATTTTTCCCGCAACGCCAAGATCCATCGCGCCTGGAAAATCATGGCTCGTTGACACCTGGATCTGTGTAGGAGCGAGCTCTGCTCGCGATGGTCGACAACGATAACGCGTGCTTTCTGAATGCACGCGGTGTTCTTGAGTCCATCGCGAGCGATCGAGCGTCGACCGGCTGCTCCTACAGTGCTGGTCAAATTAGTGGCTAATAGCTATAACTCAGTCCATGGCCAAAGGGCTTCTCCGCACCTGGCGTTTTGAGTTTGCGTTTTATGTCGTTGCACGCCGTGCGCCCCAAGATTCTGGGATTTATCAGCGAAGATATTTCGGCCTGGCTGGTCGCGCTGTTGGTATTGCTGGTCGGCGGGGTGCTTACCGGGTTACTGGCGTGGTCGACGCTCAACCTGTTTCACCATCAATTGCGGCAACGTTTCCAACTGCTGGCCAGTGAGCGTTACAGCCGTATCGAAGAGCGTTTTGAAGATCAGGAGCAGCGTCTCGATGGCCTGCGCCGGTTTTTCGCCAACTCCGATTCGGTTTCTCGAGCGGATTTCGACGGTTACACCCAGCCTTTACTGCTGCGAACCCAGGCTTATTCCTTTGCCAAACGGGTCACTCGTGACGAGCGGGCGGCGTTCGAGGGGCGAGTGCGTGACGAAGGCTTGAGCAGCTTCACCCTGAGAGAACTCAACGCTGACGGCCAATTGCAACTGGCCGGCGAGCGAGATGAATACGTAGCGGTCCTGTATAGCCAGACACAAAGCAGACTCGGCTCCCCCCTCGGTTACGACTTGCTGGCCCAGCCGCTACGGCGTGCCACGCTCGATCGGGCCGATCAGCGTGGTGGCATGGCAGTGTCGCAACCGATGCAACTGGTGAATATCGAGCCGACTTATGCGCGCGGCGTGCTGCTGGTCGCGCCGGTCACGCAACATAACAGTCAGGACCACAAAGCCACGAAACCCTACGGTTATGTCATGGCAGTGATCAGCATGCGCCAGTTGCTGGCGGACGGACTGCCGGAAGTGAGCCGTGACTATCTCTCGGTGCGCATCCTCGATTTGTCGAGCGCCGAGCAGCACGAGGTGCTGTTCGAGTCGGCCAACCCGCCGGCTATCAGCGAGTTGTCCGCCACGCGCCTGCTGCGCATGGCCGACCATGACTATCAAGTCGATATACAGCCCAGCGACGCGTTCGTGCAGGCCAACCATTCCTCCGTGACCAGTCTGGTGGTGTTGGGTGGTTTGCTCAGCGTGTTGCTCAGTGCCTTGCTGTATGTGCTGGTCAGTCAGCGGCAGCGGGCGCTGAAACTGGTCGAGCAACGTACCCGGGAGCTGCGGGATCGAGAACAGGAACTGCGTGGCACCCATGGCCAGTTGCGTGGCGTGCTGAATGCCGCCACTCAGGTTGCGATCATCGCCACCGACCTGCGTGGCGTCATCAGCACCTTCAACGCCGGTGCCGAGCAGATGCTCGGCTATACCAGTGCCGAGGTGGTGGGGCGCATGACCCTGGAGAACCTGCACCTGTCCCGGGAGCTGGTCGCTCGCTCGGCGGAGTTGAGCGCACGCTATGGCAAGCCGGTGCCAACCTGCCACGCGATGCTGGTCGAAGGCGACGTGGAGGGCGCCCACGAGGCGCGGGAGTGGACGCTGACGCGCGGCGATGGCAGCCATTTGATGGTCAACATGCTCGCCACGCCAGTGCTCGACGAGCAAGGCCTGTGGGTCGGGCACCTGGCGGTGTGCATCGACATCACCGAACGCAAACGGGTCCACGAAGCGCTCGCGGCGCGGGACCTGCTGTTGAAGAAACTCAGTGCCCACGTGCCCGGTGGCATCTACCAGTTCAAGATGGAGTTCGACGGACGCTTCAGTGTGATCTATGCCAGCGACGGCATTCGCGAGATCTACGAACTCGAACCCGACGTGCTGGTGCTCAATGCCGAAGCGATCTTCACCCGGATTCACCCTCTGGACACCACCCGTGTCCGCGCCTCGATCCGCGCCTCGGCCGACACCCTCAGCCCCTGGCGCGAGGAATACCGGGTGCAACTGCCGCAACGTGGTTTGCGTTGGGTGCGCGGCGAAGCCACTCCGGAGGAACTGCCCGGTGGCGGCGTGCTGTGGCACGGCTACATCTCGGACATTTCCGATATGAAGCGGGTGGAAGAAGAACTGCGCGCGTTGTCGGTCACCGATTCGCTGACCGGTATCCACAACCGGCGTTATTTCCAGGAACGCCTGACCACCGAAATGGCCCGGGTGGAGCGTGGCGGTGGGAATCTGTCGGTGATCATGCTCGATATCGACCATTTCAAGCGCATCAATGACCTGCACGGCCATGCCATCGGTGATCGGGTGTTGCAGGCAGTGTGCGAACGGATCGGTCGCCGGCTGCGCCGTACCGATGTGTTCTGCCGCCTGGGCGGTGAGGAGTTCATGGTGCTGTGCCCGGATATCAGCGGCGAACATGCCTACGTGTTGGCCCGGCAATTGTGGCAAGGCTTGCGCAGTTCACCCATTGAAGATGTCGGTACGGTCACCGCCAGTTTCGGGATTGCCAGTTGGCGGGCCGGGGAGGGCGCCGATGCCTTGCTGTTGCGCGCGGATTCGGGGGTCTATGCGGCGAAGCAGGCGGGAAGGGATCGGGTTGAGGCGGAGCTGAATTAGACGGGCAGTCTACTGACCCTGTGGGAGCGAGCTTGCTCGCGATGGCGGTCAGTCAGTCACATCAATGCTGACTGAACTGTCGCAATCGCGAGCAAGCTCGCTCCCACAGGGGACTGCGTTGTGCTTAAAGTACCGAAGCCGTCTGCGGCATTTTCGGTTGGCGGTACAGGTCCAGCAGCACCTGATCGAGCACCGAAGAGGCGCCGAACGGGGCCTTGTCGTTGAGGATCGCCACCACCGCCCAGGTGTTGCCGTTGACGTCGCGACTGAAACCGGCAATCGCCCGCACGGTGTTCAGGGTGCCGGTCTTGACGTGGGCTTCACCGCGCATGGCCGTGGTCTTCAGGCGCTTGCGCATGGTGCCGTCGGTGCCGGCAATCGGCATCGAACTGATGTACTCGGCGGCATACGGGCTGTGCCAGGCAGCTTCGAGCATCGAGGCCATTTCCCGGGCGCTGACACGCTCGGCACGGGACAGGCCGGAACCGTTCTCCATCACCAGGTGCGGCGCGGTGATGCCTTTTTTCGCCAGCCACTGACGCACGACCCGCTGGGCGGCCTTGGCGTCGTCACCATCGGCATCGGTGCGGAAGCGTTGGCCCAGGCTCAGGAACAACTGCTGGGCCATGGTGTTGTTACTGTACTTGTTGATGTCGCGGATGATTTCCGCCAGGTCCGGCGAGAACGCCCGGGCCAGTACCTTGGCGTCCTTAGGTGTTGGTGCCAGCACATCCTTGCCCTGAATGCTGCCACCCAGTTCCTTCCAGATCGCGCGGACGGCGCCGGCGGTGTAGGTCGCGTGGTCGAGCAGCGACAGGTAAGTCTGCGAGCTGCAGCCTTCACCCAGTTGGCCGCCGACCGTCACGGTCATGCTGCCATCCGCCTGCGTCACCGGGTTGTAGCGCACGCCGCCGGTGCATTGTTTGGAATTGAGGGCCTTGACCTGGTTGTCGATGCGGATGCTCGCAATCGGCGGTTCCACCGAGACCAGCACCTTGCCCAAGTCATTGCGTGCGACGAAGCGCAGCGCCTTGAGGTTGACCAGCAGCGAGTCGGGTTTGACCAGGAACGGCTTGTTCTCGTCGTTGCCGTCGTCATTGAACTCCGGTAGTTGCGGTTGCACGAAAAAGGTTTTATCCAGCACCAGGTCGCCGGTGACCTGGGTCACGCCGTTGGCACGCAGGTCACGCATCAGCAGCCAGAGTTTTTCCATGTTCAGCTTCGGATCGCCGCCACCCTTGAGGTAGAGGTTGCCGTTGAGAATGCCGCCACTCAAGGTGCCGTCGGTGTAGAACTCGGTTTTCCACTGGTGGTTCGGGCCGAGCATTTCCAGGGCCGCGTAGGTGGTGACCAGTTTCATGGTCGACGCCGGGTTGACCGAGACGTCTGCGTTGAACACTGTCGGGGTGCCAGGGCCGGTGAGCGGGATCATCACCAGCGACAGGGCGTTGTCCTGCAACTTGCTGGCTTTCAGGGCTTTTTCAACGTTGGGCGACAACGCGGTATTGATGGGAGCTGCGCAAACGGGAAGGGCCAGGGGGAGAAGAAAACCGGCCAACAGCAATGGACGCAAAGATTTGATCATCTGAAATAAAACCCTACAGTCGAGGGGAAATAAGGTGAGGGCATGGAGATAAATTCCCTCAATGGTCATGAAAGTGTCGGCATTATGCCCCAAGGTGTCACCGCTTGTGCCGTGCGCGGGCATTCTGATCGGCTATTTTTTTACCGACGGTAGGCATCGTGGCCCAGAGAGTCAGGCAATCGGCGGCTTAAACTGCTAAAGTGCCGGCCGTTATTACTTAAGAGGATTGTTTCAATGGCGACTAACCGTTCCCAGCGTCTGCGCAAAAAACTGTGCGTCGATGAATTTCAAGAGCTGGGTTTCGAACTGAACCTGGATTTCAAAGAAGATTTGGCTGATGCAGCCATTGATGCTTTCCTCGACGCGTTCCTCAAAGAAGCCATGGAAGCCAACGGTCTGGGTTATGTTGGCGGCGACGACTACGGTCTGGTTTGCCTGCAGAAGCGTGGCTCGGTCAGCGCTGAACAGCGCGCTGCCGTTGAAGCCTGGCTCAAAGGCCGCACCGAGCTGACCAGCGTTGAAGTCAGCCCGCTGCTGGACGTCTGGTACCCGGAAAAGCCGATCAATCCGGTAGCTTGATGTTCTAAAAAAACGGCGACCCAAGGGTCGCCGTTTTTTTTTGCTTTTTTTTGTAGGAGCGAGCTTGCTCGCGATGAACCTGAGAGCACTGCGGGGTGTCAGGTTTCCAGCGTTATCGTTGACGACCTTCGTCGGAACGCCGCCCGGAGCAAGCTCGCTCCTACAGGGCCTTGCGCCAGTTCAGGATCAGCAGCGTCACCACCCCCGCGACAATCCCCCAGAACGCCGAACCGATGGAAAACAGCGTCAAGCCCGATGCCGTGACCATGAAAGTGATCAGCGCTGCTTCACGTTCCTTCACTTCGCTCATGGCGATGCTCAAGCCGTTGATGATCGAGCCGAACAGTGCCAGCGCCGCAATCGACAGCACCAGTTCCTTGGGTAGCGCGGCAAACAATGCTGCGAGCGTCGCGCCGAACACTCCGGCGATCCCGTAGAAAACCCCGCACCAGACCGCAGCGGTATAGCGCTTGTGGCGATCCTCATGGGCGTGCGGTCCGGTGCAGATCGCTGCGCTGATCGCCGCCAGATTGATCCCGTGGGAACCGAACGGTGCCAGCAGCAAACTGGCGATGCCGGTGGTGGTGATCAGCGGCGAGGCGGGCACCGTGTAGCCGTCGGCGCGCAATACGGCGATACCGGGCATGTTTTGTGAGGTCATGGCGACGACAAACAGCGGGATGCCGATGCTGATGGTCGCGGCCAGGGAGAAGTGCGGCGTGGTCCAGACCGGCGTGGCCACTTCCAGGTGGAAACCGCTGAAGTCCAGCAGCCCCATGAAGCCTGACAATGCCGTGCCGATCAGCAATGCCGCCAACACTGCATAGCGTGGCGACAGGCGCTTGACCACCAGATAAGTGACAAACATCCCCAGTACCAGGGCGGTGCGGTGTTGCGCTGCGACGAAAATCTCGCTGCCGATCTTGAACAGGATCCCCGCCAGCAGGGCGGCGGCCAGGGATGCGGGAATCTTTTTCATCAGCCGTTCGAAGCTGCCGGTCAGCCCGCAAATCGTCACCAGCACCGCGCAGGTAATATAGGCACCGATGGCTTCGCCATAGCTCACGCCGCCCAAGCTTGTGATCAGCAGCGCGGCGCCGGGGGTCGACCAGGCAATGGTGATCGGCGTGCGATATCGCAAGGACAGGCCGATGGAGCACACCGCCATGCCGATCGAGATGGCCCAGATCCACGAAGAAATCTGCCCGCTGCTCAGGCCCGCCGCTTGCCCGGCCTGAAACATCAGCACCAGGGAACTGGTGTAGCCGGTCATCATGGCGATGAATCCGGCGACGATGGCCGAAGGCGAGGTGTCGGCCAACGGGCGGATTTGCATGTGCGTGGCGTCGTTCATGACGGGGGTGTTCCTTATAAGGATGAAAATATCCGAAATCCTGCTCGCCCCTGTAGGAGCTGGCTTGCCGGCTCCTACAATGGATCTGTTCAATCCACGGATTTCGGGTTTAAGCCTAAACTCAAAAGTAACCAGACGTTGCGATACAGCCGAAGCAACATTCAGCCGTACAGTCGTGTTGCCACCGTCCATTGTGTACAATCGATATGTTATTTACGCGATACTTGCCAGCGACCCACCGTGCCGTCATACAGTCACCGTCAATTCGCCGCAATTCTTCCGACTCGAGTGCCCATGAACGAACAGTTGCAACCCCTAAAGAAACAACCGCGAGCAGGCAAAGCCGGCCGCAGCGGTACCCAGGACGATATTGTCTACGCGCATATCTTCGAGGCCATCCTCGAACAGCGCCTGGCGCCCGGCACCAAGTTGAGCGAAGAAGCGCTGGGGGAAATTTTCGGGGTCAGCCGCACCATCATTCGCCGCGCCTTGTCGCGCCTGGCCCATGAAGGCGTGGTGCTGTTGCGTCCGAACCGCGGTGCCGTCGTCGCCAGTCCGAGTGTCGAAGAGGCGCGCCAGGTGTTCATGGCCCGGCGTCTGGTCGAGCGCGCGATCACCGAATTGGCGGTGCAGCACGCAACCGCCGAGCAGATTGCCGAGTTGCGCCAGATGGTCAACGACGAGCGCGACAGCTTTTCCCGTGGTGACCGTGGTGCCGGCATCCGCCTGTCGGGCGAATTCCACCTGAAACTGGCCGAAGCGGCGAAAAACGCCCCGTTGATCAGTTTCCAGCGCAGCCTGGTGTCCCAGACTTCGCTGATCATCGCCCAGTACGAAAGCGGCAACCGCTCCCACTGCTCCTACGACGAGCACACCCAGTTGATCGACGCCATCGAGAAGCGCGACGGTGAACTGGCGGTGAACCTGATGATGCATCACATGGATCACATCGACAGCAAGCTCAACCTCGACGAGGAAAGCGCTTCGGATGATCTGCATGCGGTGTTCTCGCATTTGCTGCAGACCAAGAAGCCTGGGCGGTCGCCGGCGAAAATCTAACACCGCCCCTGTAGGAGCGAGCCTGCTCGCGATGGTCGTTAACGATTACGCGGGAAGCCTGACACCCCGTGGCGCCCTCGGGTTCATCGCGAGCAGGCTCGCTCCTACAGAGGATCAAAAAAATCCCCCGGAATCTGATGATCACGGGGGATTTTTTTATGCCCGGAAGAATTTAGCGCTGATGCACCAGATTCCCCGCCGCATACGTCTGCAGCACAGTCCGGTCATCACCCAGGGTCATCAACACAAACAACGTCTCGGCGATGTTATTGGCCTGCTTCAGGCGATAGCCCAGCAGCGGCGTGGCGTTGTAGTCCAGCACCAGGAAGTCGGCGTCGGTGCCCGGTTGCAGGTTGCCGATCTTGTCTTCCAGGCGCAGCGCGCGGGCGCCGCCGAGGGTGGCCAGGTACAGCGACTTGAACGGGCTCAGGCGCGCACCTTGCAGTTGCATGACCTTGTAGGCTTCGTTGAGGGTTTGCAGCAGCGAAAAACTGGTGCCGCCGCCGACATCGGTGCCGATGCCGACATTGAGCTTGTGCTTCTCGGCCATCGGCAGGTTGAACAGGCCGCTGCCGAGGAAGAAGTTCGAGGTCGGGCAGAACGAGATGGCCGAACCGGTTTCTGCCAGCCGCGCACACTCTTCATCGCACAGGTGCACACCGTGGGCGAACACCGAGCGCTCGCCGAGCAACTGGTAGTGGTCATAGACGTCCAGGTAGCCCTTGCGCTCCGGGAACAGCGCCTTGACCCACTCGATTTCCTTGAGGTTTTCGCTGATGTGGGTCTGCATGTACAGATCCGGGTATTCGCTCAGCAACTGGCCGGCCAGGGTCAGCTGTTCCGGGGTGCTGGTCGGTGCGAAGCGTGGGGTGACGGCGTAGTGCAGGCGACCCTTGCCGTGCCAGCGCTCGATCAGCGCCTTGCTTTCCACGTAGCTGGATTCGGCGGTGTCGGTCAGGTAGTCCGGGGCATTGCGGTCCATCATCACCTTGCCGGCGATCATCCGCAGGTCGAGCTGCTCGGCCGCTTCGAAGAACGAGTTCACTGATTGCGGGTGCACGCTGCCGAATACCAGCGCAGTGGTGGTGCCATTGCGCAGCAGTTCCTTGATGAAAATGTCCGCGACCTGGTCGGCGTGGGCCTTGTCGGCGAACTGGCTTTCGCACGGGAAGGTGTAGGTGTTGAGCCAGTCCAGCAACTGCTCGCCATAGGCGCCGACCATGCCGGTTTGCGGCAGATGGATATGGGTGTCGATGAAGCCGGGAGTGATCAGTGCGTCCTGATAGTGGGTGATTTCGACGTCAGCCGGCAGGGTCGGCAGCAATTCGCTGGCGTGGCCGAGGGCGCTGATCTGGCCGTTATCCACAACCAGCAAGCCGTCTTCGAAATACTCGTAGGAGGCTTCGATACCAACGATGGCGGGGTCGGCGATGCTGTGCAGGATGGCGGCGCGGTAGGCTTTGCGAGTCAGTGGCATGGGGATTCTCAATGGGAGGCCTGGCTGCGGCGTGACGCAGGCAGCAGTTTGGCAATCGATCCGGCGCTGGCGGTGTGCTGCCCGAAGTTCGCGTTATAGGTGGCGATGATTTCGCCGGCGATGGAGATGGCGATTTCCACAGGCAGCTTGCCTTTGACTTCGCCGATGCCCATCGGGCAGCGCATGCGTTGCACGACGCTGTTGTCGAAACCGCGCTCGCGCAGGCGATGTTCGAACTTCACCCGTTTGGTCTTCGAGCCGATCAGGCCGAAGTAGGCGAAGTCGTTGCGCTTGAGGATCGCAGCGGTCAGTTCGAGGTCGAGTTGATGGTTGTGGGTCATCACGACGCAATAGCTGCCGGCGGGCAGGTCATCGATTTCATCCACCGGTTCTTCGCTGACGATCTTGCGCACGCCGTGGGGGATCTGCTCAGGGAATTCATCTTCCCGCGAATCGATCCAGCGTACCCGGCAGGGCAGGCTGGCGAGCAGCGGCACCAGTGCGCGGCCGACATGACCGGCTCCGAACACGGCGATCTGCGCCTGCACCTGGCCCATCGGTTCGAACAGCAATACCGTCGCACCACCGCAGCATTGGCCGAGGCTGGCGCCGAGGCTGAAGCGCTCCAGATGCGTGTCCTGCTTGCCGCTGGCCAGCATCTCGCGGGCGATCTTCATGGCCTTGTATTCCAGGTGCCCGCCACCGATGGTGTCGAAGCTCTGGTTCGCGCTGATGACCATCTTCGAGCCAGCGTTGCGCGGCGTCGAGCCGAGCTCTTCGATGATGGTCACCAGCACGCAGGGCTCACCCCGGTTTTGCAGGTCGGCGAGGGCGTCGATCCAGTTATACATAAACACCTCAACATCTCTGTTGTCTGTTCGGGCCTCATCGCGAGCAGGGCTCACTCCTACACTTGGAATGCATTCCCCTGTAGGAGTGAGCCTGCTCGCGATAGGCGCGCCTCGGTCTTAGAGCGAAGCCAACTCGGTCTCAGACTCGACAGCCTTCGCCGCCTTCAGCTGGCGCATCTGCTCACAACCCCACAACACCCGCTCCGGAGTCGCCGGTGCGTCGATTTTCGGTTGATGTTTGTAATCACCCAGGCTCGCCACGGCGTCCTTGATCGCACACCAGGAGGCAATGCCGAGCATGAACGGCGGCTCACCCACGGCCTTGGAATGGAACACCGTGTCTTCCGGGTTCTTGCGGTTTTCCACCAGCCTGACGCGCAGGTCCAGCGGCATGTCCGCCGCGGTCGGGATCTTGTAGCTGGCCGGGCCGTTGGTCATCAGCTTGCCCTTGTCGTTCCACACCAGCTCTTCCATGGTCAGCCAGCCCATGCCCTGGATGAAACCGCCCTCGACCTGACCAATGTCGATGGCCGGGTTGAGCGAGGCGCCGACGTCGTGGAGGATGTCGGTGCGCAGCATCTTGTATTCGCCGGTCAGGGTATCGACCAGCACCTCGCAGCACGCCGCGCCGAAGGCGAAGTAGTAGAACGGACGGCCACGGGCCTGGCTGCGGTCGTAGTAGATTTTCGGGGTCTTGTAGAAGCCGGTGCTCGACAGCGACACCTGGGCGAAATACGCCTGCTGGATCAGTGCTTCGAAGGTCAGGATGTGATCGCGGACCCGCACGTGGCCGTTGTGGAATGCCACGTCTTCTTCGCTGACCTTGTATTGGCGAGCGGCGAATTCCACCAGGCGTTTCTTGATGGTTTCAGCCGCGTTCTGCGCAGCCTTGCCGTTCAGGTCGGCACCACTGGAAGCGGCGGTCGGCGAAGTGTTCGGCACTTTGTCAGTGTTGGTCGCGGTGATCTGCACGCGGTCCATTTCCACCTGAAACACTTCGGCCACGACCTGCGCGACCTTGGTGTTCAGGCCCTGGCCCATTTCGGTGCCGCCGTGGTTCAAGTGGATGCTGCCGTCGGTGTAGACGTGCACCAGGGCACCGGCCTGGTTGAGGAAGCTGGCGGTGAAGGAAATACCGAATTTCACCGGGGTCAGCGCCAGGCCTTTTTTCAGGATCGGGCTGTTGGCGTTGTAGCGACGAATCGCTTCGCGACGCTCGGCGTACTGGCTGCTTTCTTCCAGTTCGGCGGTCATCTCTTCGAGCATGTTGTGCTCGACGGTCTGGTAGTAGTGGGTGACGTTGCGCTCGGTCTTGCCGTAGTAGTTGGCCTTGCGCACGGCCAAAGGATCCAGGGCCAGATGGCGAGAAATGGCGTCCATCACTTCTTCGATGGCGACCATGCCTTGCGGGCCGCCGAAACCACGGTAGGCAGTATTCGACGCGGTGTTGGTCTTGCAGCGGTGACCGTTGATGGTCGCATCGCCCAGGTAGTACGAGTTGTCCGAGTGGAACATCGCCCGGTCGACGATCGACGCCGACAGGTCAGGCGAGCAACCGCAGTTGCCGGCCAGTTCCAGGTTGATGCCGTGCAGGCGGCCGGTGCTGTCGAAACCGACGTCGTACTCGACATAGAACGGGTGACGCTTGCCGGTCATCAGCATGTCTTCGACGCGCGGCAGGCGCATCTTGGTCGGCTGGCCGGTGAGGTGCGCGATCACCGCGCACAGGCACGCCGGGCTCGCCGCCTGGGTTTCCTTGCCGCCGAACCCGCCGCCCATGCGGCGCATGTCGACGACGATCTTGTTCATCGACACGTCCAGCACTTCGGCCACCAGCTTCTGCACTTCGGTGGGGTTCTGCGTGGAGCAGTAGACGATCATGCCGCCGTCTTCGGTCGGCATCACCGAAGAGATCTGGGTTTCCAGGTAGAAGTGCTCCTGGCCGCCGATGTGCAGGGTGCCCTGGATGCGGTGCTCGGCGGTGGCCAGCGCCGTGGCCGAATCGCCGCGTTTGTGGGTGTGGCTGTCGAGTACGAAGTGGCGTTTGCGCAGGGCTTCGACCACATCCAGCACGGGCTCGAGGTCTTCGTATTCGATGATCGCGGCCATGGCCGCTTTGCGCGCGGTTTCCAGGTCTTTCGCAGCAACGGCGACCACCGGTTGACCGACGAATTGCACGGTATCGATGGCCAGCAGCGGATCGCCGGGCAGCAATGGGCCGATGTCTTTCAGGCCCGGCACGTCTTCGTGGGTGATGGCGATGCGCACGCCTTCGAAGGCGTAGCACGGCGAAGTGTCGATGCTGATGATCCGGGCGTGGGCGCGGTCCGACATGCGCGCATAAACGTGCAACTGGTTCGGGAACTCCAGGCGATCGTCGATGTACTGCGCTTCACCGGCCACATGCTTGGCGGCGCTGTCGTGCTTGACGCTGCGGCCGACACCGGTGGTCAGGTCCTTGGCGAACAGTTCAGCCAGTTCGGCTTGGGTCTTCTCTACGGCGTGATGATTAGACATAAGCGGTCACCCGAGTCTCGATGTGCGGTGTTTGCAGTTCAATGAAGTATTTGCGCAGCAGGTTCTGCGCGCTGAGCAGGCGGTATTCCTTGCTGGCACGGAAGTCCGAGAGCGGCGTGAAGTCTTCGGCCAGGGCAGCGCTGGCACGCTCGATAGTGGTGCTGTTGAATGGCGAGCCGAGCAACGCGGCTTCGCAAGCAGCGGCGCGTTTCGGGATGGCCGCCATGCCGCCGAAGGCGACGCGGGCTTCAGCGACCACGCCGTTCTCCAGGCGAATGTTGAAGGCTGCACACACGGCAGAAATGTCGTCGTCCAGGCGCTTGGAAACCTTGTAGGCGCGGAACAGTTTTTCGACGCTGGCGCGCGGCACGATGATCTTCTCGATGAACTCGCTTTCCTGGCGCGCCGTGACGCGGTAATCGATGAAGTAGTCTTCCAGTGCCAGGGTGCGGCGGGTTTCGCCTTTGCACAGCACGATTTGCGCGCCGAGGGCGATCAGCAGGGGCGGCGAGTCACCGATCGGCGAAGCGTTGCCGATGTTGCCGCCAAGGGTGCCCTGGTTGCGAATCTGCAAGGACGCAAAGCGGTGCAGCAATTCACCGAAGTCCGGGTACTCGGCGTTCAACGCCTCGTAGCAATCGGAAAGGGCGGTGGCGGCGCCGATTTCCAGGCGATCGTCAAAACGTTCGATGCGCTTCATCTCGGCGACGTTGCCGACGTAGATCATCACCGGCAGGGTGCGGTGGAACTGTGTGACTTCCAGCGCCAGGTCAGTACCGCCGGCCAGCAGGCGGGCCTGTGGATAAGCGTCGTAGAGGTCGGCCAGGTCGGCCACGGTCAGCGGCACCAGGCAGCGCTTGTCGCCGCTGTTGAGTTCGCCGATATCGGTCGGGGCAATGGCTTTCAGGCGCGCGATGGTGTCGGCCTCGCGGGCGTCGAACTGATCCGGTTGCTTGGCGCAGCAGGACTGCTCGGCGGCTTCCAGGATCGGCCGGTAGCCGGTGCAGCGGCACAGATTGCCGGCCAGTGCTTCGTGGGCCTTGGCATGGTCCGGTGCGTCGCTGTTCTTTTGCAGGGCAAACAGCGACATCACGAAGCCGGGGGTACAAAAGCCGCATTGCGAGCCATGGCACTCGACCATGGCTTTCTGCACGCTGTGCAGTTCACCCTTGTGCTTGAGGTCCTCAACGCTGATGAGCTGTTTGCCATGCAGGGACGACACGAACGTCAAGCACGAGTTGAGGCTGCGATAGCGAATGTGTTCACGGCCGTCGTCATCAGTCTGCAATTCGCCGACCACCACGGTGCAGGCGCCGCAGTCACCGCTGGCGCAGCCTTCTTTGGTGCCGGGCTTGCCCACATGGTCGCGCAGATAATTGAGCACGGTCAGGTTCGGGTCCAGGGCGTGCTCGCTACGGAGTTCCTGGTTTAGTAAAAACTGGATCACGGAAGGCCTC
Source organism: Pseudomonas sp. IT-196MI5 (assembly GCF_949767415.1). Classification (NCBI taxonomy): domain Bacteria; kingdom Pseudomonadati; phylum Pseudomonadota; class Gammaproteobacteria; order Pseudomonadales; family Pseudomonadaceae; genus Pseudomonas; species Pseudomonas sp. IT-196MI5. The sequence goes on along the minus strand of NZ_CATKPZ010000083.1, from coordinate 71,653 downwards.
GCAGACTCATTATTGTTGTTAACCGATAGAAACCGAATTTAGCAGGTCTGACTTTTCGGTCAATGATTTTCTGACTTAAAGGTCAGGAAAATGCATTTTTTCGATTAACCACCTGTTCCCTAATTATTGTCGCTGGTTCGATCGCCTGCTTTTTAGCTTGAATCGTGCCAAAAACCTCCGGACGGGCACTCCGCCCTGATGCGGCAATTGCGCTACACTGCGCCGCTTGTACAGATCGAAGAGTTTGAAGGACAACCATGACGTTCAAGGCGCCGGACAGCCTCGCCGAGCAAATCGCTCACCACCTCGCCGAACGTATCATTCGCGGCGAAATGAAGCCCGGAGAGCGCATCCAGGAACAGAAAGTCACGCTGGCCCTCAATGTCAGCCGTGGTTCGGTTCGCGAGGCCTTGCTGATCCTCGAGCGTCGGCACCTGATCGCGATCCTGCCGCGACGTGGCGCCCACGTTACCGAACTCACCTCGCACAAGGTGCGGAGCCTGTGCACATTGATGAGCGAGCTCTACATTCTGCTCGGTAACTCGGTGGCCAGTAGCTGGAAAACCCAGGCCGACATGGCGCCGTTCGTGCAGATCCAGCAGCGCCTGACGGCCAGCTACGAGCGTCAGGACATCCGCACCTTCGTCGACGACAGCTTCAATGTGATGCGCGCCGCGTATCCATTCGCCAACAACCCGTACTTGCAGGAAACCGTCGAGAATCTGCAGCCGGCCATGAGCCGCGCGTATTTCCTTGCCCTGGACCAGCGCAAAGCGTCGATGAGCGAATTCCTCGAGCTGTTCGAGCGTTTGCTCGCTGCGGTGCTGGCCCGTGATTTTCCGCAGATTCGCGAAGTGCTGACGGCTTACGCCCAGCGCAGTTGCGATCTGGTGGTTTCTGCCCTGACGGACGCCTGAGCGTGCGGCTCAAGTGCATCAAACTGGCGGGGTTCAAGTCCTTCGTCGACCCGACCACGGTGAACTTCCCCAGTAACATGGCGGCGGTGGTCGGGCCCAATGGCTGCGGCAAATCGAACATCATCGACGCCGTACGCTGGGTGATGGGCGAGAGTTCGGCGAAGAACCTGCGCGGCGAGTCGATGACCGACGTCATCTTCAACGGCTCCACCAGTCGCAAACCGGTGAGCCAGGCGAGCATCGAACTGGTGTTCGATAACTCCGACGGGACGCTGCTCGGCGAGTACGCCGCCTATGCGGAAATTTCCATTCGTCGCAAAGTGACCCGCGACAGCCAGACCACCTATTACCTCAACGGCACCAAATGCCGGCGCCGCGACATCACCGATATCTTTCTCGGCACCGGCCTCGGCCCGCGCAGCTACTCGATCATCGAGCAGGGGATGATCTCCAAGCTGATCGAGTCCAAGCCCGAAGACCTGCGTAACTTCATCGAAGAAGCCGCGGGCATCTCCAAGTACAAGGAGCGCCGGCGCGAGACGGAAAACCGCATCCGCCGCACCCATGAAAACCTGGAGCGCCTGACCGACCTGCGCGAAGAGCTTGAGCGCCAGCTCGAACGCTTGCACCGCCAGGCGGAGGCCGCCAAGAAGTATCAGGAATTCAAGGGCGAGGAGCGTCAGCTCAAGGCCCAACTGTCCGCCCTGCGCTGGCAGGCGCTGAACGATCAGGTCGGCCAGCGTGAAGCGATCATCGGCAACCAGGAAGTTTCTTTCGAAGCCCTGGTGGCCGAACAGCGCAATGCCGATGCGAGCATCGAACGCCTGCGTGACGGCCACCACGACCTCTCGGAACGCTTCAATCTGGTGCAGGGGCGTTTCTACTCGGTCGGCGGCGATATTGCCCGGGTCGAGCAGAGCATCCAGCACGGTCAGCAGCGTTTGCGCCAGTTGCAGGACGACCTGAAAGAGGCTGAGCGCGCACGCCTGGAAACCGAATCGCACCTGGGCCACGACCGCACGCTGCTGCTGACCCTCGGCGAAGAGCTGGACATGCTTACCCCGGAGCAGGAAGTCACCAGCGCCGCCGCCGAAGAGGCCGCTGCCGCGCTGGAAGAATCCGAAACCACCATGCACGGCTGGCAAGAGCAGTGGGATACGTTCAACCACACCGCGGCCGAACCACGACGTCAGGCTGAAGTGCAGCAATCGCGGATCCAGCAGCTGGAAACCAGCCTGGAGCGCCTGGCCGATCGCCAGAAGCGTCTTGGCGAAGAGCGCGCCTTGCTCTCGGCGGACCCGGAAGACGCGGCGATCATGGAACTCAGCGAGCAGCTCGCCGAATCCGAAGCGACCCTTGAAGATTTGCAGACCAGCGAAGAAGCGCAGGTCGAAAAGCTCGAACAGTTGCGTCAGGAACTGCAGCAGGCGCTGACGGCGCAACAGCAGGCCCAGGGCGATTTGCAGCGCCTCAACGGTCGGCTGGCTTCACTCGAAGCCTTGCAGCAAGCCGCGCTCGATCCGGGTACCGGCACCGCCGAATGGCTGCGTGAACAGAATCTTGCGAATCGCCCGCGCCTGGCCGAAGGCCTGAAGGTTGAGGCCGGTTGGGAGCTGGCGGTGGAAACCGTGCTTGGCGCCGACCTGCAAGCGGTGCTGGTCGACGATTTCAACGATTTCGATTTGTCCGGGTTTGCCCAGGGCGACTTGCGCTTGCTCAGCCCGGCCAGCGATGGCGTACGGGTGCCGGGCAGCTTGCTGGGCAAGGTCGAGGCGCAGATTGATCTGTCGCCGTGGCTGGGGCAGGTCAAGCCGGTCGACAGTCTCGAACAGGCCCTGGCCTTGCGCGGTCAACTGGCTGCCGGGCAGAGCCTGATCAGCCGCGACGGTTACTGGGTCGGTCGGCATTTTCTGCGGGTGCGTCGGGCCAGTGAAGCCGAAAGTGGCGTGCTCGCCCGTGGTCAGGAAATCCAGCAACTGGGCCTTGAGCGCGAAGAGCGCGAAGCCGCGGTCGAAACCCTGGAAACCCGGCTGCAGAATCTCAGGGCGCAGCAGCGTCAGCAGGAAAACGGTCGCGAACATTTGCGCCGTTTGCTGCAGGACGAAGCCCGCCAGCAAGGTGAGCTGAAAGCCCAGTTGTCCGCCGGCAAGGCCAAGGCCGAACAATTGACCCTGCGCCGAACCCGCCTCGACGAAGAGCTCACCGAGCTGGACGAGCAGCGGGCTCTGGAACACGAGAACATCGGCGAAGCGCGCCTGCAGTTGCAGGAAGCCCTCGACAGCATGGCGCTGGACACCGAGCAGCGTGAGTTGCTGTTGGCCCAGCGCGACAGCCTGCGTGAACGTCTGGACCGGGTGCGACAGGAAGCCCGGCAGCACAAGGATCACGCCCATCAGTTGGCGGTGCGTCTGGGCTCGCTCAAGGCGCAGCATGATTCGACGCGCCAGGCGCTGGAGCGACTGGAAATGCAGTCCGAGCGCCTGACCGAAAAGCGCGAACAACTGAGCCTCAATCTGGAGGAGGGCGAGGCGCCACTGGAAGAACTGCGTCTGAAGCTCGAGGAGTTGCTCGACAAGCGCATGACCGTCGACGAAGAACTCAAGACTGCACAGATCGCCCTCGAAGACGCCGACCGCGAACTGCGCGACGCCGAGAAACGCCGCAGCCAGGCCGAACAACAATCCCAGTTGATTCGCAGTCAGCTCGAAACCCAGCGCATGGAATGGCAAGCCCTGAGCGTACGCCGCAAGACCTTGCAGGACCAATTGCTGGAAGACGGCTACGATCTCCATGGCGTACTCGCGACGTTGACCGCCGAGGCCAGCGAGAAGGATGCCGAGGAAGAGCTCGAGCGCATCGCTGCGAGGATCCAGCGCCTGGGCGCGATCAACCTGGCGGCCATCGATGAGTACCAGCAACAATCGGAACGTAAACGTTATCTGGATGCGCAGAACGACGATCTGGTGGAAGCGCTCGATACCCTTGAGAACGTGATTCGCAAGATCGACAAGGAAACCCGTAACCGTTTCAAGGATACCTTTGATCAGATCAATGGCGGTTTACAGGCGCTTTTCCCAAAAGTTTTCGGTGGAGGCCGCGCGTATTTGGAACTGACGGGCGAAGATTTACTCGATACAGGGGTAACAATCATGGCGCAGCCGCCCGGAAAGAAGAACAGCACCATCCATTTGCTCTCCGGTGGCGAAAAAGCCCTGACCGCATTGGCCCTGGTTTTTGCGATCTTCAAGTTGAACCCGGCGCCGTTCTGCATGCTCGATGAGGTTGACGCGCCACTGGATGACGCTAACGTTGGACGCTACGCGCGATTGGTAAAAGAGATGTCACAGACAGTGCAGTTCATCTATATCACCCACAACAAGATCGCCATGGAAATGGCCGAGCAACTGATGGGAGTGACGATGCACGAACCCGGTTGTTCGCGTCTGGTGGCAGTGGATGTCGAGGAGGCGATGGCAATGGTGGATGCCTGAGTCGTGGTTGCAGGAAAGAGTGTTTACGGTTTGTAGGACTCTTTTACTGGCTTCGACTTGCTGGCCAATCGACATATTCGCGCTAGCCAATGTGGTAGACGGTGTAAAGTTACCTTTGGTCGTGCTAGTTTAATGTCAATTTTTCGTATACGTGGGCAAAACGCCTGTCAGAACATAGAGTTGGCGCCACGTTTTAAAGCGGTTTGCAGGTTGTAAACCCCTTATTTTTCAGCATTTTTCATAGAGGCACGGGATTACATGGAAATCGGTCTGCGCGAGTGGCTGATCGTCATCGGCATTATTGTCATTGCCGGTATTCTTTTCGATGGCTGGCGCCGTATGCGCGGCGGCAAGGGAAAACTGAAGTTCCGTCTTGATCGAAGTCTGTCCAGCCTGCCGGACGAGGAAGGCAGCACCAGCGCCGAGCTGCTGGGCCCGCCGCGCGTGCTGGACACACATAAAGAGCCGCAACTGGACGAGCAGGATCTGCCGTCGGTGAGCATGCCGGCCCGCGAGCCTCGCGAGTCGGGGTCCAAGCGCGGCAAGCGTGGCCACGGCGAGCCTTCCCAGGGCGACATGAACCTCAGTCTGGATCTGGACGGTGGCCCGAGCTTCAGCAGCCGCGACGACGACTTCCCGGATGACACCAAGGCATCGCCTTCGGTCAATGGCAAAGAACAACCGCAAGCTGAAGAAGTGCTGGTGATCAGCGTGATCTGCCGCGACGCTGCCGGCTTCAAGGGGCCGGCACTGTTGCAGAACATTCTGGAGAGCGGCCTGCGTTTCGGCGAGATGGATATTTTCCATCGTCACGAAAGCATGGCCGGCAACGGCGAAGTGCTGTTCTCCATGGCCAACGCGGTCAAGCCTGGCGTATTCGACCTGGATGACATCGACCACTTCAGCACCCCGGCGGTGAGCTTCTTCCTTGGTCTGCCAGGCCCGCGTCATCCCAAGCAAGCCTTCGATGTGATGGTGGCAGCGGCGCGCAAATTGTCCCAGGAACTCAACGGCGAACTGAAGGACGACCAGCGCAGCGTACTGACCGCCCAGACGATCGAGCACTACCGTCAGCGCATCGTGGAATTCGAACGCCGCGCCCTGACCCAGAAACGTTGATTGAATGGCTGGGCAGGCTTCTGTGGCGAGGGGGCTTGCCCCCGTTGGGCTGCGAAGCAGCCCCATTCAACTACACCGAGTTTGCCGGTTTTTACGACGGCTTCGCCGCCGAACGGGGGCAAGCCCCCTCGCCACAAAGTGCAAGCCTTCGGGCTATCGTGATTAAAAAATTGAGCAGCCTCGGCTGCTCTTTTGCTTTATGAGAGAACACCCATGACCGCCGCCAAGAACCGTATTTTAGAGCTGCGCGCTGAGCTGGATCAGCACAACTATCGCTACCACGTGCTCGACGAGCCGAGCATTCCGGACGCCGAATACGACCGTTTGTTCAACGAGCTCAAGGCGCTGGAAGCGGCCAATCCCGAACTGATCACCAGCGACTCACCAACCCAGCGAGTGGGCAGTGCGGCGCTGTCGGCGTTTACCCAGGTGCGTCACGAAGTGCCGATGCTCAGCCTCGGCAACGCCTTCGAAGAAACCGACATGCGCGAGTTCGATCGCCGCGTGACCGAGGGCCTGGATTTGCCAGCGGGCGATCTGTTCGGTGGCGGCGCGACAGTCGAGTACAGCTGCGAACCCAAGCTCGATGGCCTGGCCGTCAGCCTGCTGTATCAGGACGGCGTACTGGTACGCGGTGCCACGCGCGGCGACGGTACGACGGGTGAAGACATCAGCGTCAATGTGCGCACCGTGCGCAATATCCCGCTCAAGCTGCACGGCACCGGTTGGCCGGCGACCCTGGAAGTGCGCGGCGAGGTGTTCATGTCCAAGGCCGGTTTCGAACGGCTCAATGCCACGCAGCTGGAAGTCGGCGGCAAGACCTTCGCCAACCCGCGCAACGCGGCGGCAGGCAGTTTGCGCCAGCTGGATTCGAAGATCACCGCCAATCGCCCATTGGAATTCTGCTGCTACGGTATCGGCCAGGTGTCGGCGGACATTGCCGATACGCACATCGGCAATTTGCAGCAACTCAAGGCCTGGGGCATGCCGATCAGTCATGAGCTGAAATTGGCGCAGGGTATCGCCGAATGCCTGGATTACTATCGCGACATCGGCGAACGTCGCAGCGCGCTGCCGTATGAAATCGACGGCGTGGTGTTCAAGGTCAACAGCATTGCCTCCCAGCGTGAACTGGGTTTTCGCGCCCGTGAGCCGCGTTGGGCCATCGCCCACAAATTCCCGGCGATGGAAGAACTCACCGAACTGCTCGATGTGGAGTTCCAGGTCGGCCGCACCGGTGCGGTGACGCCGGTGGCACGCCTGAAACCGGTCAAGGTTGCGGGTGTCACGGTGGCCAATGCCACGCTGCACAACATGGACGAAGTCGCGCGCCTGGGGCTGATGATCGGCGACACGGTGATCATTCGCCGCGCCGGGGACGTGATTCCGCAGGTGGTGCAAGTGGTCATGGAGCGTCGTCCGGAAAACGCCCGGCCGGTGCAGATTCCCGCGCAGTGCCCGGTATGCGGTTCCCATGTCGAGCGCACGCAGCTGATCAAGCGCAGCAAGGGCCGCGAGACGGTCAGCGAAGGCGCGGTGTATCGCTGCGTCGGTCGCCTGGCCTGCGGCGCGCAACTCAAGCAGGCCATCATTCACTTCGTTTCCCGTCGTGCCATGGACATCGAAGGCCTGGGCGAGAAGAGCGTCGAGCAACTGGTCGACGAAGGCCTGGTGAGTTCGCCGGCCGATCTGTACGCCCTGACCTTCGAGCAGATCGTCGATCTGGAAGGCTTTGCCGAACTGTCGAGCAAGAACCTGCTCGGCGCCATCGAAGACAGCAAGAAGCCGAGCCTGGCGCGGTTCATCTACGCCCTCGGGATTCCCGATGTCGGTGAGGAGACGGCCAAGGTCCTGGCGCGCTCCCTGGGCTCGCTGGAGCGGGTGCAGCAGGCCTTGCCGCAAGTATTGACGTACTTGCCGGACGTCGGGCTGGAAGTCGCGCACGAGATCCACAGCTTCTTCGAGGATGCGCATAACCAGCAGGTGATCGCTGATTTGCTCAGGCATGGCATGCAGATTCAGGATCAGGGCGAGTTGGGCGCCGAGTTTTCGGCGAGCACCACACTCGGCGGCTTCCTCGACAAGCTGCACATTCCGTCGGTCGGGCCGGGCGGGGCGCAGAAACTGGCGGACAAATTCGGTTCGCTGCAAGGAGTGATCGGCGCGGACTGGCTGGACATGCGTCAGGCGCTGCCGGAGAAACAGGCCAATTCGGTACGCGAGTTTTTTGCGGTCGAAGAAAATCGCCAATTGGCCGAAGCGGCCGAGAAGCAACTGGCCGATTTCGGCATGCACTGGCAGAGCGAGAAGAAGGTCGTCGAAGGCTTGCCGCTGGCCGGACAGACCTGGGTGCTGACGGGTTCGCTGGAGCTGATGAGCCGCGATGTGGCCAAGGACAAACTCGAAAGCCTGGGGGCCAAGGTAGCGGGCTCGGTGTCGGCCAAGACCCATTGCGTGGTCGCAGGTCCTGGCGCCGGGTCGAAGTTGGCCAAGGCTAACGAGTTGGGGCTGAAGGTGCTGGATGAGGAGGCATTTGTTGAAACATTGCGAGGGTACGGCAAGCTCGATTAAAGGCGCGATTTAAATGTGGGAGCGAGCTTGCTCGCGATGAGGCCGTTACTGCCGACATTAATATTGGCTGATCTGCCGCCATCGCGAGCAAGCTCGCTCCCACAGGTGTTGCGCTCGACTTGCTAATTGGTGCAAGCCTTTCATTCGCACCATGGGAACGATCATCTCTGGGGAATGATCTAGTCTTGGCAAACCCCAGGGAGAGATCGACATGTACCCTTTCTTCGAGCAGCTCAGCTCGCGCATCGCCGCGCCGTTCAAGGGCGAGCGTTCACGCAACAGCAAGGTCTGGTCCTGTCGTTGCGGGCAGTCGCTGTTCTTTCGCAACAGTCAGTGCCTGGCCTGTTCGGCAGCGTTGGGTTATCAGTCGGCGCAGAGTCGCTTGTCCTCACTGCAAGCGGGTGTACAAACGGACACCTGGCTGCTTGATGTCGATCCCGAGGCTGGCCTGTTTCGACGCTGCGCCAACCTCGACTCCCCGGCAGCCTGCAATTGGTTGCTGCCAGCCAATGATCATGACGTCTTGTGCATTGCCTGCAGCCTCAATCGCACCATTCCCGACCTGTCGATAGCCGACAACCACGAGCGCTGGGGCAAGGTGGAAATTGCCAAGCGACGCCTGGTCGCCCAACTGGTCAGTCTAGGGTTGCAGGTAACTCCCAAAACAGTCGATGAAGAGACTGGCCTTGCTTTCGATTTTATTGGCGTGGACCTGGAAGGAACGCTGCCGACCACGGGCCATGCCAACGGCCTGATCACCCTTGATATCAAGGAAGCCGACGACGCCCACCGCGAGCAGGTGCGGGTGCAAATGCATGAACCCTATCGCACGTTGCTCGGGCATTTTCGTCACGAAGCCGGGCATTACTACTGGGATCGATTGATCGCCAATAGCCAGTGGCTTGAGCCTTTTCGCGGATTGTTCGGCGATGAACGCGCCAGCTATGCCGAAGCCCTCGAACGACATTATCAGCAGAACGCGCCGCTCGACTGGCAGCAGCACTGCGTCAGCGCCTACGCCACCATGCACCCGTGGGAAGACTGGGCCGAGACCTGGGCGCATTACCTGCACATGATGGATGCGGTGGACACCGCGCTGGGCTTCGGCATGAGCGCCCGGGACATGGACTTCGACTATCAGCCGTTTCCGCTGGATACCCTCTACGATCCACAGCATCCCGATGGCGCGGCATTTCTATCGTTCGTCAACGCCTGGATCGAACTGGCCGGCATGCTCAATGAACTGTCGCGCAGCATGGGACAGCCGGATTTCTATCCGTTCGTCCTGCCGCCGGCGGTAATCGCCAAGCTGCACTTTATTCATCTGGTGATTCAGCAGGAGGGCGGCAGGGCGGATGAGGTGTTGGCACAATAGGATCAAAAGATCGCAACCTGCAGCTGCTGCATCTTGGATCTCGGTCTTCAGTGGGGGCTCGCTTCTTGATGGACAAGTACAATCCCAAAGCGGGCTTGCTCGCGAAAGCGATTTTACATTCAGCATGAATGCTGATGGGGATTTCGCTATCGCAAGTAAGCTCGCTTGCATGTTTAGACGTGAGGGGGCTTTGTTACCTGGCGGAAAACAAGTCGCTCTCATCACAACTTGATGCCTGGTGTTATTGGATTGTGACGGTGAACCTGTTCCTTACAGCGCCAGTGCCTCCCTTGCTTTGTGTAGCCCGCGCTTCCCGCTCGCCAGCAGATAGTTTCATGCCAACGTAGGACCAGTCTCCGTTCGTGTTGACAATGGCTGCTCCCACCAGGCGCCAGGGGGCAGTACGCAGCCCCTGCTCGATTGTGACCGTGGCGCCGGGAGTACCCTTGCCCGCATAGACAGGTCTGTGATCCTCATTAAACGAAACACCTTCGGCGGGAAATGTCAGGGTCGGAGGAATCTCAACTATCTCGGAAACCGTGAATCTGTTCTTGGCGAAATCGGTGTCATCGTCGCCTTGCGTCGCCCGTGCTTCCCGTGCATCAGCAGTGAGTGGCGAGCCGATCAAGAACCAGTCTCCGGAATCATTGACCGTGGCCGTGCCTACCCGACGCCACGCGCCCGTGCGCGGACCCTCGTCGATTCTGACCGTCGCGCCCGGAGTGCCTTTGCCGCTGTAGATAGGTACATGGTCCTCACCGAACAAAGCACCTTCCGCAGGCGAGGTCATTGTGACCTCAATCGCCTCCAATTCCGTGACCGTAAAGGGATTTCTTGCGAAGCCAGTGCCCTCATTGCTCAATGTTGCCCGCGCTTCCCGATTACCGGCAGGGAGCGCAAGACCTTGGAACGACCAGTCACCGGAAGCTCTGACCGTGGTCGTTCCAACAGGATACCAGGCGCCGTCGAGCCGACCCTGCTCGATGGTAACCGTGGCCCCCGGCGTACCTTTGCCCTCATATAAAGGTGCGTGGCTCTCACAAAACGAAGCTCCCCTGGCTGGAGACGTCAAAGTGGCAGGAACCAGCAGAGGAGGAACAGTGCGTTCGATGACGTCGGTTGGTCGGTTCATGTTGTTCCAGATCTCGTACTTGAGCGCGGGAAGCTTGGCGAGTTCCGAGCGGGTCGCGTCATCAAGCGGCATGCCCCACTCCTCGAAGAACCGGGTCAGGTTACGGTTAGCCACTTTCCCTGAGGTGAGCATGAAGTGCCGCTGAATGCCTAGGGCCGTTTCTGGCTCTGGAATGCCTGCCGAGTTTTCGGTGCGAAACTGTTGGGCAAGTTGAGCGTAAAAGTTACCTCCGAAACCACGGCGGAGTTGGTCGAGCATCAGCAGCTTGAGCCATACATTGGAAATAGATGCATAGTCACGGTCAGCAATGGGCGTCTTGCGGAACTCGGCCACCGCATTTCGTGTCGGCGTATCGTCTAGAGCGTTTGGAAAACCCAGTGCTTCTTGTACCGCAAGCGATGATATATTTACCGAAACTTCGGTCATGCTAGACCAGCGAACTTCGTAGGGTTGATAGGTGTGGCCGACCTCATGGTATAGACCCCACAAATTGTTTTCGGGGTTCATTAGAATCGCCCTGCCAGCACCAGTGTTAACCTGGAAAGTGATGCGCCCATCTGTAGCTGAAGCAAACCCGGGGCCGCTATCTGGATTGGATATGTAGATGCGGTTTGAAGATTTATGTGCGACACCGTGCGCATGTTTTGATAATCCGTAAAGGACGTTGGTATGAGCGACGACCGCGTCGAACACACCGATTCTTCTGTCGAGGTCGATATCAAGTATCCACGGAAGAACCCCGCGGCTCTGAAAGTCCCCCATGACATAGTCACCGATAAGCTCGACAAAGGGCGCTGTTTTCCAGCGATCGACCTGCGCACGGAAGTCCGCGTTTGTTGTCACGCCTTTAATGTAGGTGGGAACCGGTTCTCCACCGCTCACTTCGACGGTCGCAACGGTGTTGAATATCCGGTTTTGAATGTAGATCATGCCGTCGAGCGGCGCCACGATCACGTTCGCACCCGGATTCAAGGCGAACCGTGCGTGTGACTTCTGCACCCCGCCATTATGTTCCCCATAGATCCCAAACAGTCCGATGACCAGTTCGAGACCGCTTAGCGATGGGGAAACTATGACGTTTAATTGAGTGTCTGTCCGGGCATAACGGCCAGTAGGTTGCAAGTTACTGTGGTTAAACCACCGCCCCTCACTTTTCCTGGCTGCATCAGCATCGACTTCTGCATCAGCTCGAAGAATGGAGTTCTGATCGGTGACCACCAGTTCAACTGGCCGGAATGCGCTCGAAAAATTTTCAACGATTGAATTCATGATTTTCTCGATTTGAGTAATTGAAGTTGCATCCAGAAAAGGGGCGGGGTATCGATCGCCGTTATTGCAGTACTGGGCTGTCGAGTTGTCCGGCCAAACCTGTTAGTAAGGCCGTTAGTTTTAATCTCCAATGCAGGCCTTGTCGACTGTCAGAAATACCAGTTTTTGTTTGCGGTGATATGGAAGTTTGTATAGGTCAACTATTTCCACAACAGCGTCAGAAGGACTCCGTTCATGGCTCGAGAGCGACCCGGTTTCAAGGCTCCAGCCTTTTCCCTGGTTGTAGGTAATCTGTCCGGTGTGAACCTGGTGAGCTTCGCTGGCAAGCGCAGAATTCTGGATATCTTCCCAAGCGTGGAAATCCAGCCTGCGTCGCATCGGCGCGCGAGTTGATTGCCAAGCTGTGATCCAGCAACAAGGCGGCAGGGCGGATGAGGTGTTGGCACAATAGGATCAAAAGATCGCAACCTGCGGCAGCTCCTACAGGTGTACGCCGATCCATGCAGGAGCTGCCGCAGGCTGCGATCTTTAAGGCCAGCGCATGTCCTTGAAGCAGCTCATATTTTTTAATATCCCCGAACGGTTGTAAGTTCGCCTCAGATAGGTACAATGACGCGGCTCGCCGACAGGTGAGCGTCGTTATGGTGACCCCATCGGTCCCCCCGCAACGATCAACCGTGAACCCGGTCAGGCCTGGAAGGGAGCAGCCGCAGCGGTGACATTGTGTGCCGGGGTGTGGCTGGTGGGGTTACCACCTTAACGCCACGCGAGTGTTCTCTCGCGTTATTTATCTGAAAACAGACTTTCGCTAGCTGCCAGGATCTTGTCCGGGGCGGTTTTTCGTCGTTTGCGGTTTATCCACAGGCGCAGGCTCGTCACCGATATACAGCCGAACAATCGCATCGATCTCCCCGGACATTTTCATCTGCACCAGGGTGCGCAGAATGCGCTGCACCGGCACTTGCGGATCGTTGCGTACATAGCAGCCGAGATTCTGCTCCTGCAGTACCGCCACGCTGTGCAGTTGTTGGTCCGACAGCAGTCGCTGATTGAACCAGTCCAGGCTCCATTGATTGCTGACGGCATAGCGGTTGCGGCCGGCGATGAGTTTTTCCAGCACCAGTTCCTGATTGCGTGCGTCGTCGCGCTGCAGTTGGCCGGCGTCGAACAGCGGTTGCAGGGCCGGATAGCTGTAGCCCAGCACGGTGCCGATGGACTGATCCGGCAAATCCACCGGGTTCACAGCGGTGGGGCGCGCATTCCGGGTGATCAACAGGTCGGGCTGGGTAAAGAGCGGGATGCTCCAGAGATAATCGCCAGACTGATTGGGTAGCCACGATTGCGCGGCATAACAGCGGACATCGACTTCGCCTTGCTCCATGGCGTTTTGCACCCGCCCGCGGGGCAATACATGGAATTCGGCCGGTACGCCGACCTGGGTCGCGAGGCTGAGCATCACGTCATACAGGATGCCCTGGGTCGGTTTGTCCTGTTCAAGTTGCACCATGGGCATGGTCCAGCTGTCGGGTATCACGAAGCGCAGCGGTGCTTGCGCAGCCATGCCGTCCAGGCTGATCAACAGCAATGCCCCCAAGGCCGGCCGCATAAACACTCCGTTAATAGCCCCCGATGTGCAGCTTAGCCAGAATACACGAGCGCACCGGATGCAATTTGTGCCTTGCTCCGCTAGCATTAGCCGCTTCTGCTTCCTTCGCTGCGACGGTTTTCGATGAGTTATCAGGTTCTTGCACGTAAATGGCGTCCGCGCTCGTTCCGCGAAATGGTCGGCCAGACCCATGTGCTCAAGGCTCTGATCAATGCCTTGGACAGCCAACGGCTGCACCACGCGTACCTGTTCACCGGTACCCGGGGGGTCGGCAAGACCACCATCGCGCGGATCATTGCCAAATGCCTTAACTGCGAAACAGGTATCACTTCGACCCCCTGTGGCGAATGCTCGGTGTGTCGCGAAATCGACGAAGGCCGCTTTGTCGACCTGATCGAGATCGACGCCGCGAGCCGCACCAAGGTCGAAGACACCCGTGAATTGCTCGACAACGTGCAGTACGCCCCGAGCCGTGGGCGCTTCAAGGTCTACCTGATCGACGAAGTGCACATGCTCTCCAGCCATTCCTTCAACGCGCTGCTCAAAACCCTCGAGGAGCCGCCACCCTACGTCAAGTTCATCCTGGCCACCACCGACCCGCAGAAACTTCCTGCAACGATTCTGTCGCGGTGCCTGCAGTTCTCCCTGAAGAACATGACGCCGGAACGCGTGGTCGAGCACTTGACCCATGTTCTGGGTGTCGAGAACGTGCCGTTCGAAGACGATGCGCTGTGGTTGCTGGGCCGCGCGGCTGACGGGTCGATGCGTGACGCGATGAGCCTGACCGACCAGGCGATTGCCTTCGGTGAAGGCAAAGTCATGGCCGCCGATGTGCGGGCGATGCTCGGGACCCTCGATCACGGGCAGGTCTACGACGTCCTGCATGCGCTGATCGAAGGCGATGCCAAGGCGTTGCTCGAAGCTGTCCGCCACCTGGCCGAGCAAGGCCCGGACTGGAACGGCGTGCTTTCGGAAATTCTCAATGTGCTGCACCGCGTTGCCATCGCCCAGGCCTTGCCGGAAGGCGTCGATAACGGTCACGGCGACCGTGATCGCGTGCTGGCGCTGGCCCAGGCGTTGCCGGCCGAAGACGTGCAGTTCTACTACCAGATGGGCCTGATCGGCCGCCGCGACCTGCCGCTGGCGCCGGATCCCCGGGGCGGTTTTGAAATGGTGCTGCTGCGGATGCTGGCGTTCCGGCCCGCAGACACCGCGGATGCCCCGAGGCAACCGCTAAAGCCAGTGGGGATCAGCCAGGCCACAGTTGATTCCGCAAACTCAGTGGCTGCCGCGCCGGTTGTTGCGCCGGTAGTCGCTGCGGCCGTTGCACCGATAGCGGCGGCGCCAGTGGCGACGCCAGCGCCTGCACCGGAACCGGAACCGGTTGCGCCGGTCGTTGTGCCGGAACCTGCGCCTGCGCCTGCGCCTGTGGTTGAAGCGGTCGTGCTCGAAGAAGTTGTCGACCTGCCGTGGAATGACCCGGTCGAACCCGCGCCCGTTCAGCAAGCGGCGGTGGAGCCTGTACTGGAAACCGTCAGCGATCAACCCGAATTACCGCCGATGCCGATGTCGACACCGGACAGCGTGGTGCCGGACGCCCCGGAGTGGGCCGCCGCGCCGATCCCGGAACCTTCGGTGGCCGACGTCGATGCCGCGACGCCGGGCATGGACCTGGATGACGAGCCGCCGCTGGACGAGGATTACATCGAGCCGGACATGGATTCGGCCTACAGTTACCTCGACGAGCTGGCCAGCGAGCATGCCGCCGACCCGGCTCCTGAGCCCGAGCCTGAGCCCGCGGCAATGCCGGCCACCGGTCTGGCCCTGCAATGGCTGGAACTGTTCCCGAAATTGCCGATCTCCGGCATGACTGGCAGTATCGCCGCCAACTGCACGCTGATCGCGGTGGATGGCGACAATTGGCTGATGCACCTGGCCCCGGCCCACAGTGCCTTGTTCAACGCCACTCAGCAGCGTCGCCTGAACGATGCGCTGAACCAGTATCATCAGCGCACACTGACCCTGAGCATCGAGCTGATCAAGCCCGAACAGGAAACCCCGGCACAAGCGGCTTCGCGCCGCCGCGCCAACCGTCAGCGCGAGGCGGAGGAATCGATCCACGGTGATCCGTTCATCCAGCAAATGATGCAGCAGTTCGGTGCGGTGGTCCGTAACGATACTATTGAACCTGTCGACGCCCTGGTCGCTCAGGGCTAATAACTGAAGGCGCTCGGCCGCTTGGGCCAGGCGCTGTTTTGATCCAAGTACTTTTGAGGTGATTACCATGATGAAAGGTGGCATGGCCGGCCTGATGAAGCAGGCGCAGCAGATGCAGGAAAAAATGGCCAAGATGCAGGAAGAGCTGGCCAACGCCGAAGTCACCGGTAAGGCCGGTGGCGATATGGTCACCGTGGTGATGACCGGTCGTCATGACGTCAAGAGCGTGACCATCGACCCAAGCCTGGTTGAAGGCATGAGCGAAGACGACAAGGAAATGCTGGAAGCCGTCATCGCCTCCGCGGTCAACGATGCCGTGCGCAAGATCGAAGCCAACAGCCAGGACAAGATGGGCAGCATGACTGCCGGCATGCAACTGCCGCCGGGCATGAAACTGCCATTCTGATTCGCCTTCAGACGGCAGATGAGTTACAAAAATGCCAGGCATAGCGCCTGGCATTTTTGTTTCTGGCATTGGAAATGTGGTGTTTGAAATGCCGTCATCGCGAGCAAGCTCGCTCCCACAGGATTCGCGGCGCTCGCAAAACCTGTGGGAGCGAGCTTGCTCGCGATGAAGTCACCTCCGGTGCAACTGAAAACACATCGAACGCCATACCGCCACAAAGGTCTGCTCCCTATATCACCGAGCCCCATCGATCACAGGAGACGCTGCCATGTCCGACCCCATGACCCTCAATCAACGCATTGTCCTGGCTTCACGCCCGATAGGCGCGCCAACGCCGGAAAACTTTCGCATGGAGCGGGTGGCGCTGCCGGACCTGACCGACGGTCAGGTGCTGCTCAAGACCGTTTTTCTGTCGCTGGATCCCTACATGCGCGGACGCATGAGTGACGCACCGTCCTACGCCGCACCGGTGGAAATCGGCGAAGTCATGACGGGCGGCGCTGTCAGCCGGGTCGAGCGCTCGCTCAATCCGAAGTTTCAGGAAGGTGATCTGGTGGTCGGTGCCACCGGTTGGCAAAGCCACAGCATCAATGACGGGCGCAGCATCATCCCGGTGCCGTCGGGGTTGCCAAGTGCGTCGATGGCCCTTGGGGTGCTGGGGATGCCGGGCATGACCGCGTACATGGGCCTGATGGACATCGGCCAGCCCAAGGCCGGAGAAACCCTGGTGGTTGCAGCGGCGTCCGGGGCGGTGGGGTCGGTGGTCGGCCAGGTGGCGAAGATCAAGGGCTTGCGCGTGGTCGGTGTGGCGGGTGGCGCGAAAAAGTGCCGTTATGTCGTTGACGAGTTGGGCTTTGATGCCTGCATCGACCACAGGAGTCCGGATTTTGCTGACGAGCTGGCGCAGGCCTGCCCCAAGGGCATCGACATCTATTATGAAAACGTCGGCGGCAAGGTATTCGACGCCGTGGTGCCGTTGCTCAATCCCAAGGCGCGGATTCCACTCTGCGGCCTGATTGCCTCCTATAACGCCTATGAAACGCCGAGCGGGCCGGATCGCCTGCCACTGTTGCAGCGCACACTGTTGACCAAGCGGGTGCGCATCCAGGGCTTCATCGTGTTCGATGACTATGGTGATCGCCAGCCGGAATTCCTCAGTGCCATGGCGCCCTGGGTGCGCGATGGCAAGGTGAAGTTCCGCGAAGACGTGGTCGATGGCCTGGAGCAGGCTCCAGATGCGTTCATCGGCATGCTGGAAGGGCGCAACTTCGGTAAATTGGTGGTTCGGGTTTCCCGTGACTGAGTAATTGACGCTGCAATTTGACGCTCAACCGAGGCGCGGGTATAAACCGCGTCTCGTTGTTTTGTCGGACTTTTCCACCATGAGCTTCAGCCCTTTGATTCGCCAACTGATCGACGCCCTGCGAATTTTGCCCGGCGTGGGTCAGAAAACCGCCCAGCGCATGGCGTTGCAGTTGCTCGAGCGTGACCGCAGCGGCGGCTCACGACTGGCGCTGGCCCTGAGCCAGGCCATGGAGGGGGTCGGTCACTGCCGCTTGTGCCGAACGCTGACCGAAGATGATCTCTGCCCGCAATGCGCCGATACCCGTCGCGATGACACCTTGCTCTGCGTGGTGGAAGGCCCGATGGACGTCTATGCGGTGGAGCAGACTGGTTTTCGCGGGCGTTATTTCGTGCTCAAGGGTCATCTGTCGCCGCTCGACGGTCTGGGGCCGGAAGCCATCGGCATTCCGCAATTGATGGCGCGGATCGAAGAGGCCGGCACGTTCACCGAAGTCATTCTCGCGACCAACCCGACCGTGGAAGGTGAAGCCACTGCGCACTACATCGCCCAATTGCTCAGCAATAAAGGCCTGATCGCCTCGCGTATCGCCCATGGCGTGCCGCTCGGTGGTGAGCTGGAGCTGGTGGATGGCGGCACGCTGGCGCATTCGTTTGCCGGGCGTAAGCCGATTTCGCTCTGAGTTCATGTGGCGTCCATGCTGACGCCATCGCGAGCAAGCTCGCTCCCACAGGGTATTGCGGCGTACACAAAACCTGTGGGAGCGAGCTTGCTCGCGATGCAGGCGACGCGGTTCAACTATTCTGTTGAAAACCAAGCAAGCGCTCGGTTAACTTCACTGACCCCTTCAGTGGAGCTCGACGATGTCTGCCTTTCAGGAATACTTCGACCCCAGCCACCAATTGGTCCGCGACAGCGTCAGACGTTTCGTCGAGCGCGAGATCCTTCCTGATATCGAGCAGTGGGAAGAAGCCGAAAGCTTCCCTCGCGAGCTCTACCTCAAGGCCGGTGCAGCGGGGATTCTCGGAATCGGTTACCCCGAAGCCTACGGAGGCAGCCACGAAGGGGATCTGTTCGCCAAGGTGGCCGCCAGTGAGGAGTTGATGCGTTGCGGCTCAGGCGGGCTGGTTGCCGGCCTGGGCTCGCTGGATATCGGCTTGCCGCCCATTCTCAAGTGGGCCCGGCCCGAAGTACGTGATCGTGTGCTGCCGCAGGTGCTGTCGGGAGAGAAGATCAGCGCCCTGGCCATTACCGAGCCCGGCGGCGGCTCCGACGTCGCCAACCTGCAAACCCGTGCCGTGCTCGACGGCGATATCTACCGGGTCAGTGGCAGCAAGACCTTTATTACCAGCGGTGTGCGCGCGGATTTCTATACCGTCGCGGTGCGAACGGGCGAGCCAGGTTTTGCGGGCATCAGTCTGTTGTTGATCGAGAAGGGTACGCCCGGTTTCACCGTAGGGCGGCAGCTGAAGAAAATGGGCTGGTGGGCGTCAGACACGGCCGAACTGTTCTTCGATGATTGCCAGGTGCCTGCAGGCAATCTGATCGGCACCCAGAACATGGGCTTTGCCTGCATCATGGGCAATTTCCAGAGTGAGCGTCTGGCCCTGGCATTGATGGCCAACATGACCGCACAACTGGCGCTGGAGGAGAGCTTGAAATGGGCGCGCCAGCGCGAAGCCTTTGGCAAACCGATCGGCAAGTTTCAGGTGATCAAACATCGCCTTGCCGAGATGGCGACCGCGCTGGAAGTGTCCCGTGAGTTCACTTATCGCCAGGCCGCGAAAATGGCGGCGGGGCAGAGCGTGATCAAGGAAATTTCCATGGCCAAGAACTTTGCGACGGATACCGCGGACCGGATCGTCACCGATGCGGTGCAGATACTCGGTGGGCTGGGTTACATGCGCGAGAGCCTGGTGGAGCGGTTGTATCGCGATAACCGGATCCTGTCGATTGGTGGTGGAACGCGGGAAGTGATGAACGAGATCATCTGCAAGCAGATGGGGCTTTGAACCGATCTTGAATTTAGTGGTGCTGCCGCTGACGCCATCGCGAGCAAGCTCGCTCCCACAGGGATCTACAGCGCACACAAATTTTGTGCATGATAAAGAACACTGTGGGAGCGAGCTTGCTCGCGATGGCGGTCTGGACGGCGCCGCTTACTTGTCGCTCAGGGCAAACTGCGTCAGGCAGAACGTAGGAATACCCATGTCTTCCAGACGCTGCGAGCCACCCAGTTCCGGCAGATCGATAATCGCCGCCGCTTCATGCACCCGCGCGCCCATGCGGCGGATCAGGTTGGCGGCAGCAATCAGGGTGCCGCCGGTCGCGATCAGGTCATCGAACATCACCACAGAATCCCCCTCGCACAGGCTGTCGGCGTGCACTTCCAGGAAGGCTTCGCCGTATTCGGTCGCATAGCCCTCGGCCAGCACGTCAGCCGGCAGTTTGCCTTGCTTGCGGAACAGCACCAGCGGCTTGTTCAACTGATAGGCCAGTACCGAACCGATCAGGAAACCACGGGCGTCCATTGCGCCGACGTGGGTGAAGTCAGCCTCGACGTAACGGTGGGCGAAGCTGTCCATCACCAGGCGCAGGGCCGTGGGCGACTGGAACAGCGGGGTGATGTCGCGAAAGATCACTCCCGGTTTCGGGAAGTCGATGACAGGGCGGATGAGGGATTTGATGTCGAAGGAATCGAAGGCCATAGTCGAGGAATCCTGGCAGGGCTGCAAACGACCCAGTATAACGGCGGCTGAACCGTTTCGCGCAGCCGCAATGGTTTGTTTCAGCCTTCCAGCGAGCCGCCGGCCAGGGCGCAAAGCTGGATCGGGTCGATAATCCGGATTTCCTTGCCTTCTGCCGCAATCAGTTCGTTTTGCTGAAAGCGCGTGAAGACGCGGGACACGGTCTCCACCGCCAGGCCCAGATAGTTGCCGATTTCGTTGCGCGACATGCTCAGGCGGAACTGATTGGCGGAAAAACCCCGGGCGCGGAAACGTGCCGAGAGGTTGACCAGGAACGTGGCGATGCGTTCGTCGGCGGTCTTTTTCGACAACAGCAGCATCATCTGCTGATCGTCACGGATTTCACGACTCATCACTCGCATCAACTGACGGCGCAACTGCGGCAATTGCAGGGCCAGTTCGTCTAGGCGTTCGAAAGGAATTTCACACACCGAGGTGGTTTCCAGGGCTTGTGCCGACACCGGGTGCTTTTCGGTGTCCATGCCCGACAGGCCGACCAGTTCGCTGGGCAGGTGGAAGCCGGTGAGTTGTTCCTCACCGGCGTCGCTCAGGCTGAAGGTCTTGAGGGCGCCGGAACGGACGGCATAGACAGAATCGAAGGTATCGCCCTGACGGAACAGAAACTCGCCTTTTTTCAGCGGTCGGCCACGTTTGACGATTTCGTCCAGCGCATCCATGTCTTCCAGATTCAGCGAAAGTGGCAGGCAAAGAGGGGCCAGGCTGCAATCCTTGCAATGGGCTTGATTATGAGCGCGCAGTTTTACTGGCTCGGACATTTCTTCAATCCTTGTGGGAAATCACACATAAGACGTAAGGGTAACTCACCATAGGATATCGAGGCCAGTCTGGGGCGCTTGCTTGCAGAATTAGATTACTCGTGAAAAACGCTGGCGACTGTGTTGTTCCAGATACGCGTCGAACACCATGCACACCGAGCGTACCAACAGTCGCCCGGCGGGCAGGATGGTGATCCTGTCGCAATCGAGTTCGATCAGCCCGTCTTTGGCCATGTCTTGCAACTGGGGCCAGAGATCACCGAAATAGCCCTGGAAATCGATGTTGAAGGCCTGCTCGATGTCGGAAAATTCCAGGCTGAAGGTGCAGATCAATTGCTGGATGACTGCGCGCCGCAAACGGTCATCCGCGTTGCACAGCAGGCCTCGGCTGGTGGCCAGTTGCGACGTGGCAAGGATGTTCTGATACTCGTTCAGGTCGCTGCTGTTCTGGCAGTACAGGTCGCCGATCTGGCTGATTGCCGACACGCCGAGGCCGATCAGGTCGCAATGACCGTGGGTGGTGTAGCCCTGGAAATTGCGTTGCAGGGTCGATTCTTCCTGGGCAATCGCCAGTTCATCGTCGGGCAGGGCGAAGTGGTCCATGCCGATGTAGCGGTAGCCGGCGCTGATCAGTTGCTCGATGGTGCGCTGCAGCATTTCCAGCTTCTGCGCAGGCGTCGGCAGCTCATTGCTGTTGATCCGCCGCTGCGGCATGAAGCGTTCCGGCAAGTGGGCATAGTTGAACACCGATAACCGGTCCGGTTGCAGGTGGATGACCTCTTCGACAGTGCGAGCGAAGTTTTCCGGCGTCTGTTTCGGTAATCCGTAGATCAGGTCGATGTTGATCGAGCGAAACTGCAAGGTGCGGGCGGCGTCAATCACCGCGCGGGTTTCTTCCAGGCTTTGCAGGCGATTGACCGCTCGCTGAACCTCCGGATCGAGGTCTTGCAGGCCGATGCTGACCCGATTGAAACCCAGTTCGCGCAGCAGGCCCATGGTCGACCAGTCGGCCTCGCGCGGGTCGATCTCGATGCCGTAGTCGCCGGAGTCGTCGTCCAGCAAATTGAAGTGTTTGCGCAAATGCGCCATCAACTGGCGCAGTTCGTCGTGGCTGAGAAAGGTCGGCGTACCGCCGCCGAAGTGCAATTGCTCGACTTTCTGCGTGGGGTCGAGGTGGCAGGCGATCAACTGGATTTCCTGTTCCAGGCGTTGCAAATACGGCTGCGCCCGGCCGCGATCCTTGGTGATGACTTTGTTGCAGGCGCAGTAATAGCAAATGTTCGCGCAGAACGGCACGTGCACGTACAGCGACAACGGGCGTTGAGCCTTGCGGCTGTCGCGCAGGGCATGAAGCAGGTCAAAGGTGCCGACCTGGCTGTTGAACTGCGCGGCGGTCGGGTACGAGGTGTAGCGGGGTCCCGCCAAGTCATAACGGCGGATCAGATCAGTGTCCCAACGAATGGCGTCGAGCATCATGCGGGCATTCCCCCGGATAGGCTGGCAGTGTCAGCCACTTTATGCGAGGGCGGGGTGGGGCATCTTGATTTGCATCAAGGGTCAAGAGTAACGGTGGCTATGCGGGCCTCATCGTCGGAACGCCGCCCGGAGCAAGCTCGCTCCCACAGTGGATTTGTGTTCACCGCAGCCCCCTGTGGGAGCGAGCTTGCTCGCGATGGGCGCGCCGCCGATCTAGTGCCCCATCAGCCAATGCTGATGCGGCCCCGGCAAAGTCCAGATGCCGAACAGCATCACCAGCAGTCCGCCCGCCATCCGCACGCTGCGCTTGCGCAACAATGCGGTGATGCGCTCGGCGGCAAGGCCTGTCGCCAGCAGCACCGGCCAGGTGCCGAGCCCGAACGCGAGCATCAACAATGCGCTGTCCAGCGCGTTGCCCTGGCTGGCCGACCACAGCAAGGTGCTATAAACCAGGCCGCACGGCAGCCAGCCCCAGAGTGCGCCCAACAGCAGCGCGCGCGGAACGCTCGATACCGGCAGCAACCGGTTGGCGACTGGCTGGATATGCCGCCACAAACCCCGACCGAGGCTTTCGATACGGGTCAGGCCGCTCCACCAGCCAGCCAGGTACAGGCCCATGGCAACCAGCAGCAAGCCGGCGAGGATACGCAGGAACATCGCCGCGGGACTGCTGGCCACGGCCCATCCGGCCAGGCCGATCAGCAGTCCGGCGCAGGCATAGCTCAGGATCCGGCCCAGGTTATAGGCCAGCAATAAGCGAAAGCGGCGGCTGCGTTGTTCCTTGGGAATCGCCAGGGTCAGCGCGCCCATCAAGCCGCCGCACATGCCCAGGCAATGGCCGCCGCCGAGCAAGCCGAGGATGACCGCAGACACCAGCAGTGGCGCCAATTCAAACATGGGGCGGGGCCTTGTCGTCCGTTTTGGCCGGTTGGCTGCTGGCCTCATCGACGGCAGCGGTGTGGTTCGGGTCCTGGTCGTCGAACAGGATGCTGTGGGCCGGGCCGTCGAGGTCGTCGTACTGGCCGCTGTCGACCGCCCAGAAGAAGATATAGACGGCGATGGCCACGATCAGCAGCGCAGCGGGAATCATCACGTATAGAGCTGGCATCTGGACTCCATGCCCGCGCGGCTCAGGCCGGCAGCGGGCGGGTTTCTGGCGTGGTGCCTGGGGCGGGCGCGCTCGGCATGTGAGTCAGGCGCAGGGCGTTCAACACCACGGTCAACGAACTGATCGACATGCCCACCGCCGCCCAGACCGGAGTGATCCAGCCGAGGGCGGCGAAGGGTAACATGAGGCCATTGTACAGCCCCGCCCACAGCAGGTTCTCGATAATGACCCGGCGGGTACGCCGCGCCAGGCCGAAGGCTTGCACCAGCGCGTCGAGGCGGTTGGACAGCAACACGGCATCGGCACTGGTTTTCGCCAGGTCGGTGGCCGAGCCCATGGCGACGCTGATATCCGCCGCCGCCAGCACCGGCACGTCGTTGACCCCGTCACCCAGCATCAACACCTTGCGACCTTCCTTGTGCAACTGTTGCAGGACCTGCAGTTTGTCGTCCGGGCGCAAACCGCCGCGGGCTTCATCGATGCCCAGTTCCGTCGCCACACTGGCGACCATCGGCGAGCTGTCGCCGGACAACAGCAGCGTGCGCCAGCCACGCGCCTTGCACGCGGCCAGCAGCGCAGACGCGTCGGCACGCAAGCGATCATCGAGGACGAGCCAGGCCAGCGGCCCCTGGCTGTCGCCGAGCAGCAGCCATTGGCCAGCCTCTTCGGGCATCGACGGCACCACGGCACCGCTGAGTTCGCAGACGAAGCGAGGTTGGCCGATGCGCAGGCGTCGCCCGTCAACCAGTCCCTCCAGGCCGAGGCCCGGTGTGCTGTGGACTTCCTCGGCAGCCAACGGCGCGCGTCCGAACGCACGGGCGATCGGGTGTTCGGAGCGATTTTCCAGGGCGGCGGCGAGGCTCAGGCATTGATCGCTGTCGAGCGCTCCGAGCGGGCGGATCGAGCGCAAGGCCAGGCGCCCTTCCGTGAGGGTGCCGGTCTTGTCGAAAATCACCGTGTCGATCTGGTTCAGGCCTTCCAGGACATGGCCGCGGGTCAGCAGCAGGCCAAGTTTGTGCAAGGTGCCGGTGGCGGCGGTGAGAGCGGTGGGTGTCGCCAGCGACAAGGCGCACGGGCAGGTCGCCACGAGCATCGCCAGCACGATCCAGAAGGCCCGCGAGGCGTCCAGCTCCCACCACAGCAGGCCAATCGCGGCGGCGGCGATCAGCGACAACAGCAGGAACCATTGCGCGGCGCGGTCGGCGATTTCCGCCAGTCGCGGCTTTTCGGCCTGGGCACGATCGAGCAGGCGAACGATGGCCGAGAGGCGAGTGTCGTGGCCAAGGGCCTGAACCTCGACGGTCAGTGCGCCTTCGACGTTCAGGGTGCCGGCGGTGACCGCATCGCCGAGGGTGCGGGGTTGCGGCAGGTACTCGCCGGTCAGCAGCGACTCGTCGACACTCGACTGACCGTCGAGGATCTTGCCGTCAGCCGGAAGAATGGCGCCCGGATGAACCAGCACTTGATCGCCGACACGCAGTTCGCTGAGCAGAATGCGTTCGCTCTGGCCGTCGGGTGTCAATCGCAGGCACGAGGCAGGCAGCAGATTCACCAGCTGCGCGGTGGCGGCGGCCGTGCGCTCGCGGGCGCGCCGCTCCAGATAACGCCCGGCCAGCAGGAACAGGGCAAACATGCCGACGGCATCGAAATACAGTTCGCCAACCCCGGTGATCGAGGTCCAGATCCCGGCGATGTAGGCACTGCCGATGGCCAGCGACACTGAAACGTCCATGGTCAGGTGGCGGGTGCGCAGGTCGCGCATGGCGCCCTTGAAGAACGGTGCGCAGCTGTAGAACACAATCGGGGTGGTGAGGAACAGCGCGACCCAGCGCAGGATGGTGTGCAGTTCCGGGCTGAGGTCGATGTTGAATTCAGGCCAGGTAGCCATGGTTGCCATCATCGCCTGGAACCACAGCAGTCCGGCCACACCGAGCTGGCGCAGGGCCAGACGGTTTTCGCTGGCCAGTTGTTCGCAGGCTTGGTCGGCCTGATACGGGTGTGCGGCATAACCGATCTGGCGCAGTTCGCTGAGCATTTGGCTCAGGGGTAACTGCGCGTCGGCCCAGCGTACGTGCAGGCGATGGTTGGACAGGTTAAGGCGCGCTTCGGCCACGGCCGGCAAGGTACGCAGGTGTTTTTCGATCAGCCAGCCGCAGGCCGCGCAGCTGATGCCTTCCATCAACAGTGTGATTTGCGCCATTTCGCCTTCGTGGTGAACAAAGGGCTGCTGCACATCGGCGCGGTCGTACAGCGCCAGTTCGTCCACCAGTTGCACCGGTAGCGCCTCGGGGTTGGCCGAGGCTTCGCTGCGGTGCTGGTAATAGCTTTCCAGGCCGCCAGCGACGATGGCCTCGGCCACGGCCTGGCAACCCGGGCAGCAGAACTCGCGGGACTCCCCGAGTACGACGGCGATGAAGCGGTTGCCGGTCGGGACGGGCAGGGCGCAGTGGTAGCAGGGGTGTGGGGTGGTGGTCATGGAGTATTCACTGGTACTGCTGAATCTCTATCGTCGGATAGGGCCTCATCGCGAGCGAGCTCGCTCCCACATTTGATCGGTGTCGTGCACAAGATTCGGGTACACAGGAGATCCACTGTGGGAGCGAGCTTGCTCGCGATGCGCGAAGCGCGGCTTTACTTCTTCAGGTCTTCGGCGCCTTGCAGTGGTTCGTCGCCGAGCAGCAGATCCTTGTCGTGGCTGACCAGTTCCTCTTCGAACATGCGCCAGATGTGGTCGTCCTGGGTGCCGAGCAACTCGATAAAACGCCGGCCTTCGACCTTGTCGCTCAGTTGGCCGATGTAGCGGCCCTGTTCGGTTTCGCTGCGGGCCAGGGTGATCTTGCGATCCTTTTCCGGCTGGGTCGGCGAGATCAGGTTCAGCTCCAGGGTCTTGGGCTGGCTCTCGCCGCTCAGGCGCAGGTCAACCTCGCCGGTCACGTCATCGAGATGAACGCTGGCGCGCATTTTCAGGGTCTGGGCCAGCAGCTCACGGTCGAGGGAGCGGTTGATGCCTTTGCCAGCTTCGTAGTAGTTGTCGTTGACTAGGTTGTCCGGGTTGTTCACCGCGATGGTCACCATGGACAAGGTCAAGGCCACCGAGCAGGCGAGGATCCCGATGATGATCCACGGCCAAAGGTGCTTGTACCAGGGGCTTGCGGCAGTTGCTGCGGGCATGTTCAGTTCTCTCAACGAATTTGTGGGCCGATGAACCGGCTCTTGGCTTCAATGTGGACGCTGTCGTCATCGGCATCCTTGAGGATGAATTTCACCTCGTTGGTGCTCGACGGCAGTTTTTCCGGCGCAACGGACAACTCGGCAGGCTGGCTGACGATCTCGCCGGCCGCGACCTTGATCTCGCGCCGGCCCTGCAATTTGAGATCCGGCAGGCCAGAGGCTTCGAGCACGTAGGTATGGTCGCGCTGGTCCTTGTTCATGATTTTCAGGCTGTAGACGTTTTCGATCCGGCCTTCGGCGTTCTCGCGGTACAGCACGCGGTCCTTGCTGACATCGAAACCCACCAGCGCACGCATGAAGAATGCCGTCGCCAGCAAGCTGATCATCGCCAGCAGCACCACGGCATAGCCGATCAGGCGCGGGCGCAGTTTATGGGTTTTCTGCCCGGACAGGTTGTGCTCGGTGGTGTAGCTGATCAGCCCGCGCGGGTATTCCATCTTGTCCATGATGGCGTCGCAGGCATCGATGCAGGCGGCGCAACCGATGCATTCGATTTGCAGGCCGTCACGGATGTCGATACCGGTCGGACAGACCTGGACGCACATGGTGCAGTCGATACAGTCACCCAGGCCCTGAGCCTTGTAGTCGATGCCTTTTTTACGCGGGCCACGGCTTTCGCCACGGCGCGGATCGTAGGAAACGATCAGGGTGTCCTTGTCGAACATCACGCTCTGGAAGCGCGCGTACGGGCACATGTAGATGCACACCTGTTCGCGCAACCAGCCGGCATTGCCGTAAGTGGCGAGGGTGAAGAAGCCGACCCAGAAGTACGACCAGCCATCCGCCTGGCCGGTGAAGAAGTCGAACACCAGTTCGCGGATCGGCGAGAAGTAGCCGACGAAAGTCATGCCGGTGACGAAACCGATCAACAGCCACAGGGTGTGCTTGCTTAATTTGCGCAGGAACTTGTTGGCGCTCATCGGCGCCTTGTCGAGCTTGATGCGTTGGTTGCGGTCACCTTCGGTGACTTTTTCGCACCACATGAAGATCCAGGTCCAGACGCTTTGCGGGCAGGTATAACCGCACCAGACCCGGCCGGCGTACACGGTGATGAAGAACAGGCCGAAGGCGGCGATGATCAGCATGCCGGACAGCAGAATGAAGTCCTGGGGCCAGAAGGTGGCGCCGAAAATGAAGAACTTGCGCTCCGGCAGGTTCCACCAGACGGCCTGATGACCGCCCCAGTTCAGCCACACCGTGCCGAAGTACAGCAGGAACAACAGGGCGCCGCCGGTCATCCGCAGATTGCGGAACAGGCCGGTGAAGGCGCGGGTGTAGATTTTTTCCCTGGAGGCGTAGAGGTCGACGCTGTTGTTCGCGTTCTTGGCAGGTGGCGTGACATCGTGTACCGGAATCTGGTTGCTCATCATTGCATCCCACGGCAGTGGAAAAGTGCCTCGGTCAGTACGTGCCGACCGCGGTCAAAAAGGGGTGTTGCAGTGGCTCAATGATACGCCTGTCGCTCTAGACTACGGGTGCGACCTTTGGTCACGTTTGGCAAAATCATTTGATGGTGTAATGACTTGAATCAATTGACTTGGAAATTATGGCCGGTTTTGCGTATGTCGCCGGTCATTCGGCCCATGGGTTGATCAGTTGTACACCGCTGGACTGAAAGTCTGCGACATTGCGTGTGACCACCGTCAAACCATGAACCAGCGCCGTGGCCGCAATCAAGGCATCGCTTTCATTGGCTCTGTCGGGGACATGCAGACTGGCGCAGCGAATCGCTACGGCGGCATCGACCGGAAGGATTCGGGCGTCGAAGGCCGGCATGACGTGATGCTTCAACCAAGTGCGCAAGACTTTCCCTTGGACGGGGTCCCGACGCTCCATTCGTAGAACGCCTGTCTCCAGTTCCTTCAAGGTAATAGCCGAAATGAACATGCGTGGAGCGATGACACTTTTGGCCCACGCAACGACGTTCGCGTCAGCCTG
The DNA here is from genome assembly GCF_949767415.1 of Pseudomonas sp. IT-196MI5. Lineage (NCBI taxonomy): Bacteria > Pseudomonadati > Pseudomonadota > Gammaproteobacteria > Pseudomonadales > Pseudomonadaceae > Pseudomonas > Pseudomonas sp. IT-196MI5. The sequence goes on along the minus strand of NZ_CATKPZ010000083.1, from coordinate 42,971 downwards.
GGGTTTGCGTAGTTCAGAAATTACGTTGGTGTCGAGTAGAAACATCAGGACAGATCCACAGGGCGATGTTTGATCACGGCACGCTCGGTTTCGAATTCGATATCGGCTGCTTCTGGCATGACCAGTAGTTCGGCGATGTCGGCGTTAGTGCCAGTCAGTTTTTGGTAGTCCTCAATGCTTAGCAGCACATGGGCCGGTTTGCCCCGGTCAGTGATGAAAACAGGCCCCTGGCGTGTGGCTTTTTTGGCACCGCTTGTGTCTTGGTTGAATTCGCGGCTGGAAATCGTGGTGATGGTCATCATGGTTGGCCCTCCTGAAATAGCTTTGTAGAAACGTTACTACTATGTGCGGCATCCGACAACCTCGCAGAAGGTGTTGGGCATTACCATCGGTCGAATCCCAATAGACTGTTTTAAACAAAACGGCCCCGCCAATTCACATTGGCAGGGCCGATTTTTGTTGCTTCAAGCGTTTGCCTTACTGGGCGTCCGCTGCCTTCTCGCCATGAGACAGGCTGTAGACGTAAGCGGCCAGCAGGTGAACCTTGTCGTTACCCTGCATCGCCTCTTGCGCAGGCATCTGGCCCTGACGGCCGTAACGGATGGTCTGCTGCAGTTGAGCGAAGCTCGAACCGTAGATGAACGCGGCCGGGTGAGTCAGGTCAGGCGCGCCCATCGCTGGCGTGCCTTTGCCTTCCGGACCGTGGCACGCCACGCAGTTGGTGGCGAACAGTTTCTGCCCGGCAACCGGGTCGGCCTTGGTGCCTTCCGGCAGCTTGCGGCCATCGAGGTTGGTCAGGACAAACGCGGCCACGTCGGCCACACCTTGCTCGCCGATCACTTCAGCCCACGCAGGCATCACGGCATGACGGCCGCCCATGATGGTGGTCTTGATGGTTTGCGGCTCGCCGCCCCAGCGCCAGTCGGCGTCGGTCAGGTTAGGGAAACCATAGGCGCCCTTGGCGTCGGAACCATGGCAAACCGAGCAGTTGGAGGCGAACAGGCGGCCACCCATCTTCAGCGCTTGCGGGTCCTTGGCCACTTCTTCGATTGGCATGGCCGCGAACTTGGCAAAGATAGGACCGAACTTGGCGTCCGACCTGGCCATTTCCTTTTCCCACTCGTGTACGCCGGTCCAGCCGGTCTGGCCGTTGGCGAACGGGGTCTGCTTCTCGTTGTCGAGGTAGCCGTAACCTGGCAGCAGGCCTTTCCAGTTACCCAGGCCCGGATACAGCGCCAGGTAGCCCAGTGCGAAGATGATGGTGCCCACGAACAGCATGAACCACCATTTCGGCAGCGGGTTGTCGTACTCCGCGATCCCGTCGAAAGAGTGCCCGACTGTCTCGTCTGTCTGCTCGGTGCGCTGGCCCTTGCGGGTCGACAGCAGCAGCCAGGTCAGGGAAAAGATCGTACCGAGACTGAGGACTGTGACGTACAGACTCCAGAATGTAGTCATTCTTTGTTACTCCTAGAAGCTTGCTCGACGTGCTTGATGGCTTCGGGATCATCCGCAAAAGGCAGCAAGGTCGCGTCTTCAAACTCCGACTTGCGCTTGGGACTGAACACCCACAGTGCCAGTCCGATGAAGGCCACCATCACGACAACGGTGCCCAGGCCACGAATCATCCCGATATCCATCCAATTCACCGTTTGCTTTTGATGATGGTGCCCAGGCCTTGCAGATAGGCCACCAGCGCGTCCATTTCGGTTTTGCCCTTCACAGCATCCTTGGCACCGGCGATGTCTTCGTCGGTGTAAGGGACGCCGAGCGTGCGCAAGACCTCCATTTTTTTGGCGGTATCTTTGCCGTCGAGCTTGTTTTCCACGAGGAACGGGTAGGCCGGCATTTTCGACTCAGGCACGACGTTGCGCGGGTTGTACAAGTGCGCACGCTGCCAGTCATCGGAGTAACGACCGCCGACACGGGCCAGGTCCGGACCGGTACGCTTGGAACCCCACAGGAACGGGTGGTCCCAGACGCTTTCACCGGCGACCGAGTAATGGCCGTAGCGTTCGGTTTCAGCACGGAACGGACGGATCATCTGCGAGTGGCAGCCGACACAACCGTTGGCGATATAAATGTCCCGGCCTTCCAGTTCCAGGGCGGTGCGGGGCTTCATGCCCTCGACCGGCTTGTTGGTCACGTCCTGGAAAAACAGCGGAACGATCTGGGTCAGGCCGCCGATGCTGACGGCAATGACCATGAAGAAGGCCAGCAGGCCAATATTCTTCTCGACTGCTTCATGCTTCATCAGTGAGCTCCAACTACGGCAATCTTGGCGGCGGCTTCGGCTTCAGCCGGGTTCGAGGCGCGTACGGTACGCCATACGTTGTAGGCCATGAACAGCATGCCGGTGGCGAAGAACGCACCGCCCAGGGCACGGACGATGAAGCCCGGGTGGCTGGCTTGCAGCGCTTCGACGAACGAGTAGGTGAGGGTGCCGTCGTCGTTGATGGCACGCCACATCAGGCCCTGGGTGATGCCGTTGACCCACATCGAGGCGATGTACAGAACGGTACCGATGGTCGCGAGCCAGAAATGGGTGTTGATCAGGGCAGTGCTGTGCATCTGCGCACGACCGAACAGTTTCGGGATCATGTGGTAGATGGCGCCGATCGAGATCATCGCCACCCAGCCCAAGGCGCCTGCGTGTACGTGGCCGATGGTCCAGTCGGTGTAGTGCGACAGCGAGTTGACGGTCTTGATGGCCATCATCGGGCCTTCGAACGTCGACATGCCGTAGAACGCCAGGGAGACGACCAGGAAGCGCAGGATCGGGTCGGTGCGCAGCTTATGCCAGGCGCCCGACAGGGTCATCATGCCGTTGATCATGCCGCCCCAGCTCGGCGCGAGCAGGATGATCGACATCGCCATGCCCAGGGACTGAGCCCAGTCCGGCAGCGCGGTGTAGTGCAGGTGGTGGGGACCTGCCCAGATGTACAGGGTGATCAGCGCCCAGAAGTGCACGATCGACAGGCGATAGGAGTAGATCGGACGCTCGGCCTGTTTCGGCACGAAGTAGTACATCATGCCCAGGAAGCCGGTGGTCAGGAAGAAACCCACGGCGTTATGGCCGTACCACCACTGGATCATCGCGTCCGTCGCGCCCGAGTAGGCCGAGTACGACTTGAACAGGCTGACCGGCAGCGACATGTGGTTGACGATATGCAGCATCGCCGTCACGACGATGAAGGCACCGTAGAACCAGTTACCGACATAGATGTGCTTGGTCTTGCGCTTGGTGATGGTGCCGAAGAACACCAGACCGTAAGTAACCCAGACGATGGCCAGCAGGATAGCCAGGGGCCATTCCAGTTCCGCGTATTCCTTGGTGGTGGTGTAACCCAGCGGCAAGGTCACGATCGCGCCGACGATCACCGCTTGCCATCCCCAGAAGGTGAAGGCGGCGAGGCTGTCGGAAATCAGTCGCGTTTGGCAGGTTCGCTGCACGACGTAATAAGAAGTGGCAAACAGTGCACATCCACCGAAGGCGAAAATCACCAGGTTGGTGTGCAACGGGCGCAGGCGTCCAAAGCTCGTCCATGGCAGACCGAAGTTCAACTCCGGCCAGACCAGTTGCGAGGCGATGAAGACACCGAGCCCCATGCCAAGGATCCCCCAGACCACCGTCATGATGGCGAACTGGCGGACTACCTTATAGTTATAAGCAGTCGGACTGATTGCTGTGCTCATTCTAAGGTTCCACGGTTTGGGTGTTTTATTAGGATTAAAAATCGGCCGCAAGTATGGAGAAAGCAAGGGGTCATTGCAACGCGCCATGACCTGGGTCAATGCTTTCAAAAGCTGATTCTGCGGCCTTTCCATGCGCCGCGTAAGGACAAAATTGCCCGCGGGCAAAACGTCCTGGCGGACTGATCAGGCGAGGGGGTCAGGTCGGATGTAACGGGGTGTGTTCAAACGCAACGTTTGGCTGACCGAAGGCAATTGGTGCGACAGCCGGTATCTACCAGCCTTTGCGGCCTGTCATCGGGCAGATTCGTCGAACACATCGTTCAGGGTCGACCTGGAACCGGCACCGGCCAGTCCGCATCGGGGGAAGCTTAGACCCGAATCCAGGGATCCGAAAGGAAGCGTCAAAGAGGGTGCGACAATGCGTCGCAAAGGGGCAGGGAACTGCCGCATCCGGGAGAATGCGGCAGCAGAGCGGTCGGGATTTATTTGCGGTTGTCTTCAGCCTGTAAGCGCTCGGTATTCAAACCGTGGGACAGGCTGTACACATACGCGGCCAGCAATTGCACCTTATCGTTGCCGAGCAGCTCGGCCTGCGCCGGCATATGGCCCTGGCGGCCGTGCCGAATCGTCTGTTCAAGCTGCGTCAGGCTCGTCCCGTAGATGAAGCCGGTCGGGTGCGTCAGGTTAGGGGCGCCCATGGCTTCAGTGCCCTGGCCGTTTGCCCCATGACAGGCGACGCAGGTGGTGCTGAACGCTTGCTGTCCGGCCTGCAGGTCGGCTTTGCTGCCTTCCGGCAATGGCAGCTTGGCCAGGCCATGGCGCACATACGCGGCGACGTTCTTCACACCGTCTTCCCCCAGGACTTCACCCCAGGCCGGCATCATCGCCATCCGGCCACCCATGATGGTGGTCTTGATGGTTTCTGCATTGCCGCCCCAGCGCCAGTCGCTGTCGGTCAGGTTGGGGAAACCGTATGCACCCTTGGCATCCGAGCCGTGGCACACCGAGCAGTTGGAGGCAAACAGGCGGCCGCCCATTTTCAGCGCTTGCGGGTCCTTGGCCACTTCTTCCACGGGCATCGCTGCGAATTTGGCGAAGATCGGCCCGAACTTCGTGTCGGCCTTGGCCATTTCCTTTTCCCATTCGTGCACCCCGGTCCAGCCGTTTTCGTAGCCGGGGAGGATGCCTTTCCAGTTCCCCAGGCCCGGATACAGGATCAGGTAGCCGATGGCAAACACCAGCGTGCCGGCGAACAGCATGAACCACCATTGCGGTAATGGGTTGTCGTATTCCTCGATGCCGTCGAAGCTGTGCCCCATGGTCTGGTCGACACTGCCCTTGGTTTCCCCCTTGCGCGTGCCGATCAGCAGCCAGGTCAGGCCGATCAGGCTGCCGATGGTCAGTACGCAGATCCACGTACTCCAGAAGGTGGTCATGGGCGGGTACTCCTTGTGACAGGTTCTTCAGTGATGTCGGGTTGTGGTTCGTCGGCGAACGGCAGCAGGCGTGCTTCGGCGAATTCCGGGCTGCGCTTGCCGTTGAACACCCATAGCGTCAGGCCGACGAAGGCCACGAACACCACGACAGTGCCCAGGCCACGGATCATTGCAGTGCTCAATTCAAACATTGCTCACCTCTTGCTCTTGATCGCAGTGCCGAGCACTTGCAGGTAGGCGACCAGCGCATCCATCTCGCTCTTGCCCTTGAGCGAAGCGACGGCGCCGGTGATGTCTTCGTCGGTGTACGGCACGCCCAGGGTGCGCATGGCCTTGATCTTGGTTTCGGTGTGGCTGCTGTCGAGCTGATTGGCCACCAGCCACGGGTAGGCGGGCATCTTTGACTCGGGCACGACGTTGCGCGGGTTGTACAAGTGCGCGCGGTGCCAGTCATCCGAGTAACGCGCACCGACTCGCGCCAGGTCTGGCCCGGTGCGTTTCGAACCCCAGAGGAACGGGTGATCCCAGACGCTTTCGCCGGCCACCGAGTAATGCCCGTAACGTTCGGTCTCGGCGCGGAACGGACGGATCATCTGCGAGTGACAACCGACGCAGCCTTCGCGGATGTAGATGTCGCGACCTTCCAGTTGCAGCGCGGTGTAGGGTTTCATGCCTTCCACCGGTTTGTTGGTCACGTCCTGGAAGAACAGCGGGACGATCTGGGTCAGGCCGCCGATGCTCACGGCCAGGATCATCAGCAGCAGCAACAGGCCGACGTTTTTCTCGATAGTTTCGTGTTTCATGGCGGACTCCTCAGGCCATCTGCGCGGCAGCGGCGGCTTCGGCAGGCTGCGAGGCCCGCACGGTGCGCCAGGTGTTGTAGGCCATCAGGAACATGCCGCTGAGGAAGATCGCGCCACCCACCAGCCGCACGACGAAGCCAGGGTGGCTGGCCACCAGGGTTTCGACGAAGGAGTAAGTCAGCGTGCCGTCCTCGTTCACCGCACGCCACATCAGGCCCTGGGCGATGCCGTTGACCCACATCGAGGCGATGTACAGAACCGTGCCGATGGTGGCGAGCCAGAAATGCGCGTTGATCAGGCCGATGCTGTGCATCTGCTCGCGTCCGAAGACTTTCGGGATCATGTGGTACAGCGCGCCGATGGAGATCATCGCCACCCAGCCCAGGGCGCCGGCGTGTACGTGGCCGATGGTCCAGTCGGTGTAGTGGGAGAGGGCGTTGACTGTCTTGATCGCCATCATCGGCCCTTCGAAGGTCGACATGCCGTAAAACGCCAGCGACACCACCAGGAAGCGCAGGATCGGGTCGCTGCGCAACTTATGCCAGGCGCCCGACAGGGTCATCATGCCGTTGATCATCCCGCCCCAGCTCGGTGCCAGCAGGATCAGTGACATCACCATGCCCAGCGACTGCGCCCAGTCCGGTAGCGCGGTGTAGTGCAAGTGGTGGGGACCTGCCCAGATGTACAAGGTGATCAGCGCCCAGAAGTGCACGATCGACAAGCGATAGGAATACACCGGGCGCTCGGCCTGTTTCGGCACGAAGTAGTACATCATCCCGAGGAAACCGGCGGTCAGGAAAAAGCCCACGGCATTGTGCCCGTACCACCATTGCACCATCGCATCGGTGGCGCCGGAGTACAGCGAGTAGGACTTGGTGAAGCTGACCGGCAATTCCATGTTGTTGACGATATGCAGGATCGCCACGGTGACGATGAACGCACCGAAGAACCAGTTACCGACATAAATGTGTTTGGTCTTGCGCTGCATGATCGTGCCGAAGAACACGATGGCGTAGGCGACCCAGACGATGGTGATCAGGATGTCGATCGGCCATTCCAGCTCGGCGTATTCCTTGGAACTGGTGTAGCCCAGCGGCAGGCTGATGGCCGCGAGCAGAATCACAAGCTGCCAGCCCCAGAAGCAGAAAGCGGCGATTTTCGGTGCAAACAGCCGTGTCTGGCAGGTGCGTTGCACCGAGTACAACGAACTGGCGAACAACGCACAGCCGCCGAAGGCGAAGATCACCGCGTTGGTGTGCAGCGGGCGCAGGCGGCCGAAGCTGGTCCATGGCAAATTGAAGTTGAGTTCGGGCCAGACCAATTGGGCCGCGAGAAAAACCCCGAGCCCCATGCCGACGATGCCCCACACCACCGTCATAATGGCGAATTGGCGGACCACCTTGTAGTTGTAGGCGGTACTGATAGAAGTGTTCATGGTTCCCCATCCACGGTTCAGCCGAAGTGAGCGCACGCAGCGCTTGGCAGCGCACCCTTCGGCCGGAGTTATAGGCAGACTGAAAGCGAGGCAAGCATGGACAAAGGGCACAAGGCCGGTATTGACGGGGATCAATGGGCGCAGTGCGTGCGTGATCATGGATGGTTGTGGAGTGCCGCCGCTGGCAAGGCTGCGACGACGCTGATCCTCGCCCATGGCGCCGGCGCACCGATGGACAGCGACTGGATGAGCGACATGGCTGCACGCCTCGCCGCGCAAGGCGTCAACGTGTTGCGCTTCGAGTTTCCCTACATGGCGCAGCGGCGCCTCGACGGCGGTAAACGCCCGCCGAACCCGGCGCCGAAATTGCTGCAATGCTGGCGCGAGGTGTATGCCCAGGTGCGACGCCATGTCACTGGTCCGCTGGCCATTGGCGGCAAATCCATGGGCGGTCGCATGGCTAGCCTGCTGGCGGATGAATTGGGCGCGGATGCGCTGGTGTGCCTGGGCTATCCGTTCTATGCGGTGGGCAAGCCGGAAAAACCACGGGTCGAACATCTGGCCGGGCTGAAGACACGGACCTTGATCGTGCAGGGCGAGCGCGATGCACTGGGCAATCGCGAGGCGGTCGAGGGGTATGCGCTATCGCCGGGTATCGAAGTGTTCTGGCTGGTGGCGGGGGATCATGACTTGAAACCGTTGAAGGCTTCGGGGTTTAGCCATGAGCAGCATTTGGCGGCTGCGGCGCAGAAGGTGGCTTCATTCATTCATTGATGGGGGGGGATGAAGAAGGCCTCTTCGCTGGCAAGCCAGCTCCTACAGGATATTGCGATCCCATGTAGGAGCTGGCTTGCCAGCGAAGGCGGTCTGAAGCCTTACCGGTTAAACCGCTCCACCAACGAATACTGGGTATTGGCCGTCTTGGTCAGCTCTTCACTCAGCAACGCCGAGTTCTGCGCCTGTTCCGAGGTCTGGTCCGCCAGGTCGGAAATATTACTGATGTTGCGGCTGATTTCTTCGGCCACGGCACTTTGCTCTTCGGTCGCGGCGGCGATCTGGGTGGTCATGTCGGTGATGTTGGCCACCGCTTCGCTGATTCCTACCAGTGCCTGGTCCGCTTCCAGTACCCGCGCCACGCCTTCTTCCGCCTGACGGTGCCCGGCTTCCATGGTCTGCACGGCAGTACTGGCGGTTTGCTGGAGCTTGGCGATCAGCGCATGAATCTGCCCGGTGGACTCGCTGGTGCGTTGCGCCAACTGACGGACTTCGTCGGCCACCACCGCAAAGCCGCGACCCATCTCGCCGGCCCGGGCAGCTTCGATGGCGGCGTTCAGGGCCAGCAGGTTGGTCTGGTCGGCGATGCCTTTGATCACGTCGACCACACCACCGATTTCGTTGCTGTCCTTGGCCAGTTGGGTCACGGTCACGCCGGTTTCACCGACCACCACTGACAGGCGCTGGATGGCTTCGCGGGTTTCCCCGGCGATATCACGACCACGACCGGTCAGACGATTGGCTTCCTGGGTGGCGTCGGCGGTGCGTTGTACGTGGCTGGCGACTTCCTGGGTGGTAGCGGCCATCTGGTTGACCGCGGTGGCCACTTGTTCGGTCTCGACCCGTTGGCGTTCCAGGCCGCTGGAGCTGTTGTGCGCCAGGGCATCGGATTGCCTGGCCTGATCGGTCAGGTGTTCGGCCGTGTCCTGCAGGCGGGTCAGGCAGGTTTTCAGGCGTGCCTCCTGACTGAGGATGGACATTTCCAGACGCGCCTGGGCGCCGCGAGTGTCGGTGTACATCTGTGCGATCAACGGATCGGAGGTGGTTTGCTCGGCCAGACGCAGCAAGCGCTTGAGACCACGCTGCTGCCACTGAAGGCCCATCAGGCCCAGCGGCACCGAGAGTCCTGCTGCCAGGGCAAACCCCCAATGGGAGTTCAGCGACGCACCGATCATGAAGCTCAATTGGCTGACCAGAATGAACGGCAGCCAGTCCTGCAGGATCGGCAACCATTTATCCGAGGAGGGAACGGCCGACTTGCCCTGGTTGATGCGTTGGTAGAGCGCTTCGGCGCGGCGGATCTGTTCGGCAGTGGGCTTGATCCGCACCGACTCGTAACCGATCACCTGATTGCCTTCGAAGATCGGTGTCACATAGGCGTTCACCCAGTAATGATCACCGCTCTTGCAACGATTCTTGACAATGCCCATCCATGGCAAGCCTTGTTTGAGTGTGCCCCACATGTGCGCGAACACCGCGGCCGGGACGTCGGGGTGGCGGACCAGGTTGTGCGGTGCACGGATCAGCTCCTCCCGGGAAAACCCGCTGATTTCGACGAAAGCGTCGTTGCAGTAGGTGATCATGCCCTTGGCATCGGTGGTGGAAATCAACCGTTGCTGAGCCGGGAAGGTCCGCTCGCGCTGTGTAATTGGCTGGTTGTTACGCATGGCTTTTTCAATCCGCAAGGCTTTCAAGAGTTGTCGGCTGCGTCGCGGATTTATTGAATGTTTTTTAAGAGCCTGACGTGTGTCTCAATTTCGCCCTGCGTTGAAAGGATTGACCTGCCCAACGGTTGAACTTTTCAGGTTTCCCTTAATGAACCCGGCGCGTATGATTCGCGGCTATTTTGCGCGCGACGTTATTTTTGGTCAGGCAGGAAGCTGTACATAACATTCAGGGTGTCGTCGGGTTTACTGCATTTACATTAATGGAATTTGATTGTTGTTCAGCTTTTGGAAAAGGGCTGGGGATGAATAGGGCGAGTAGCAATGCGTAAGAAAGTTGCAATCATAGGGACGTCGTTCCGTTTTCCAGGCTCTACTTCTGCAACTTTTTGGCCGCACCTGCTGGACAGGCAGAGCTTTATTACCCAAGCGGACTTTTCTCGCTGGTCCAAGGACGAGTTCCTGCACCCGGACAAGGCAAACCCTGCGACGTCGTACACGTTTGCTTCCGGTTCCCTGGGCGATATTTCTACTTTCGATGCCGGATTCTTCAATATTTCTCCTCGTGAAGCGGCGGTCATGGACCCTCAGCAACGTTTATTGCTGGAGCTTGGCTGGGAAGTGTTCGAGAACGCCGGTGTCAAACCGTCGAGCCTGCGTGGCAGCGATTGCGGTGTTTACCTGGGGATCGCCAGTGTCGACTACGGCTATCGTCTGACGCATGACATGTCGACGATCGATGCGTCAACCGCCACCGGTAATACCTTCAGTATCGCGGCCAACCGGCTATCTTTTTTTTATGACCTTCAAGGCCCGAGCATGGCCATCGACACGGCGTGCTCTTCTTCCCTGATGGCCTTTCACCAGGCTTGCCAGGCCATTCAGAACGGCGATATCGAACAGGCGATCACCGGTGGTGTCAGCCTGCATCTTCACCCTTTTGGCTTCTTGATCTTTTCCAAGGCTTCGATGTTGTCGCGCACGGGGCAATGTCATGTGTTCGATGAGTCTGCAGATGGCTATGTCCGTTCTGAAGGCGCGGGGCTTTTCTATCTGAAGGATTACGACAAGGCGATCGAGGATGGAAACCAGATCCTCGCGGTCGTTGCCGGCAGTGCGGCTAATACCGATGGGCGAAAGTCGAGTTTGACCGTCCCGAGCGCGGATGCGCAGATAGCCCTGATGAAACAGGCCTACGACAGTGCCGGCATCAGTGCGGCAGACATTGACTACCTGGAAGCTCACGGTACGGGCACGCCAGTGGGCGATCCTATCGAGAGCCGGGCTATCGGTGAGGCGCTGGGGCAGCAGCGCCCGGCGGATCAGCCACTGCTGATCGGTTCGATCAAAAGCAACATCGGGCACCTTGAGGCAGCCTCGGGTGTCGCCGGTTTGATGAAGGCGCTGTATTGCGTGATCGAACGCAAGGTGCCCGCCACCATCGGCATCAAGAAGCTCAATCCGAACATTCCTTTCGCTGACCTCAACCTGAGTGTGGTCACTGAAACCCAAGCGCTCAAACCCAGCGGAAAACTGGTGGTCGGTGTCAACTCTTTCGGTTTCGGCGGGGCCAATGCCCACGTCATCCTGGAAAGTCCGCCGCAGGCGCCGCAGGCCCCGCGCCAGATGGGTCAGTCAGTGCCGCTGATTGTTTCTGCCAAGGACAACGCAGCCTTGGCGGCCCAGTCCGAACAGCTCGCGCAATTTTTGTCCGGGCCGGACGCGGCAAACCTTTACGACGTGGCCTACCAGTCGATGTTTCGCCGCGAGTTGCTCCCGCAACGGGTGGTGGTGTTCGGTGCGGATGCTCAACGCAGCGCTCAGACGCTACTGGATTTCGTCACGGAACCGGGCGTTCCGGCGTTGTCGGCGATACTGGAAAGTGGCCGTGTCCTGGATCAGGCAAAAGGGCCCGTGTTCGTCTTCTCCGGTAATGGATCGCAGTGGCAGGGCATGGGCAAGTCGTTGCTGGTCGATCCGGTTTTCCGTCAGGCGGTTGCCGAGGTGGACGCGATTTTCCATGCGCTATCCGGCTATTCGTTGATCGCCGAACTGGCGGTCGAGCTGGGCGATGACCGCTATCGGTTGACTGAGTTTGCGCAACCGGCGTTGTTTGCATTGCAAGTGGGTGTCACCCGCATGCTGGCCGAAAAAGGCGTAGTACCGGTGGCCGTCATTGGCCACAGCGTGGGTGAAGTCGCTGCCGCCTGGGCATGCGGAGCACTGACGCTGAACGACGCCACTCGTGTGATCTACCATCGCAGTCGCCTGCAAGGCTTGACCAAGGGCTGCGGCAACATGTCGGCGGTAGGGTTGTCGGGGGCGGACACTGCGAGCCTGTTGAAGACGCTCGACCTGGACTGTGAGTTGGTCGTCGCCGGCGAGAACAGTTTCAAGGGGGCGACCGTCGCCGGCCAGGTGGCTGCGCTGGAAACCCTGGAGCACGCGCTGACCGAGCGTCAGGTATTCGTTCGCCGCCTGGGTCTCGATTATGCGTTCCACTCGCCGGCCATGGATGTGATCGCCGATCAAGTCATCGACGTGCTGAGCGACATCGTCCCGGGGCACGCCAGAATTCCAATGTATTCGACCGTGACCGGCGACGTGCTCGCCGGTGAATATCTGGACGCCGGGTACTGGTGGAAAAACATTCGTTATCCGGTGCTGTTCAAGTCCGCCAGTGAGGCGCTCGCCAAGCAGGGCTACAACGTATTCGTGGAGGTCGGCCCGCACCCGATCCTGCGTGCCTATGTGGCCGATGCGATGGCCAGCCAGGAACTGGAAGGGGTGGTGATCCCGACGGTGCTGCGTGGTGAAGAAAACCCGCAGATGATTGATCGTACGCTGGCGAAGGTATTGATTGCCGGTGTCGACATCGATCTGCAATGCCTGTTTCCTCAGCCCGGCCGTTTCGTGCAATTACCCAATTACGCCTGGCAGCGCGAACGTCACTGGCACACGGACACGCCCGAGTCTTCCGGCCACCTGAGCCGTGAGCGCGTCCATCCGCTGTTGGGTTATCTGCTGCCGGAGCATGAGTTCACCTGGGACAATCGCCTGGATACGCAATTGTTCCCGTCACTGGGCGACCACATGGTGGGCGACTCGGTGTTGTTCCCGGGCGCGGGTTTCACCGAAGTCGCACTCGCTGCTGCATTGCAGTATCAACCCGGTGAGTATGTGGAAATCGAAGAGCTGGAAATTCACAGCCCGCTCTTGCTTCACTCGGATTTCAGCAAAAAGGTCCGTGTGATGATCGACACCACCGACGGTGCCATTTCCATCGTGTCGCGCAGCACTGCCCAGGCTGAGCCGTGGGTACAGCATGTGATTGCCAGGCTTGTGGGTGAAGCGCGCGGCGGGTTGCTGGCCAGCATCGCCCCAGTCGTTCCAGCGCGCGCTCCTGATTTCACCTCGTCCGGGCATCTGGCGCTGACCCGTGCGGTTGGTCTCAATTATGGCCCGGCTTATCAAGCCGTCGAGGCAGGCTGGATCGACGGCAACCAGGTGTTGGCGCGGTTGACGGTCCCGGCCCCGATCGAGGCTGAACTCGCAACGTTGAATGTGCACCCGGCACTGCTGGACAGTGCCTTCCAGTTGATCACCCAACTGTTGGACCAGGAGGCCGACGGCCGCAAAGACCTGGCCTTTATCCCGGTGAAACTTGGGCGTATCGCCTTCGCTGCTGGCAGCCTGCCGCCTTGTCTGGCCCAGGTCACTCTGGTACGACGTTCAGCACATTCCCTGTTGGCGGACTTCACGTTGTACGACGTCCATGGCCGCGCGGTCATCTGCATCAAGGACGTCCGTTTTCGTGGGGTCCGGCTGCACAAGGATCGCAGTGGCGACATCAAACTGGTGGACTATGTCGGGGTTGCCAAACCCTATCCTGCGAATGAACGCGCATTGCCATTGGCGGACTCACGGTTGGAGGCGCAGCTGCAGCAGCACCTTTGCGCTATCGCGGATGATCCCGGATTGCGCCGCTATGCCGATGAAGTCGACCCTTTGCTCGACGCTCTGTGTGGCAGTTTCGTGCTGGAAGCCATCGAGAAGCTGGGCGGTGAGCTGACGCTGCAGCAGCGCTCCACCTGGGAAACAGGCGGTTATCTTGACCATCTTCTTGAGCAAGCGCTGGAGGATGGCAGCCTGGTTGCGGCAGGCAATGACGGCTGGCAGCTTGCCGATCAAGGCGAGCGAGCGAGTGCGCAAGACATCTGGCAGGAACTGTTCAGCAGCTATCCCGAACACTTCCAGATCATTCATTCGGTCGGCCGGATCGGCATGCATCTGCTGGAGCTGATCAGCGGTCAGGTGAAGATTGCGCAACTGTTGCCACGGGAAACCACGCCCGCCGTATTGACCCGCCTGGTGCTCGGCGCGTCCGGTCACCAAGCGTTGCTGGGCGGTCTGCGAGAACATATCGCCCAACGGTTGAGCGCTCTGCCTGAAGGGCAGCGCCTGCGTATTCTCGAACTCGGTTTCGAGGGGGCACCCCTGGCGGCAGACCTGTGTGTCGGCCTGGATTTTGACCGGATCGATTATCAGTACTCTGCGCAGAACATTGACATTGCGTCGATGCTTCAGGCTGAGCTCCCGGATCTTCAGATACTGAGTCTGGAGGCGTCGGAAAAAATCGCTCGGGTGCCGGCGAACGACTTCGATCTGGTCCTTGTCGCCACCGACCTGGCACCGCTGGAAGCCGTCAGTCAAGGCTTGCAACATGGCGTCGCAAGGCTGTGTGCCAACGGTGAAGTGCTGCTGTTGGCGCAACACCCTGCGCGTTGGGCGGGCTTCACATTTGGCGCCGAACCTTCCTGGTGGCTGGCCCGACAGGGGCAACAGGCGTTAGCGGTGCAACAGCCCCCGGGATTCTGGCAACAGGAATTACGGCGTCATGGCCTGAAGGTGTCCGAGCCGCTGGAGTTCATTGCGGGCTCGGCGTCTGGCTGCTATCTGTTGGTAGCCGCCGAAAACTCCGCGAAGACCCTCGCGGTTGCACGTGAGTATCCGCGCCAGAGCTGGTTGCTGGTAGCCGATGGGCAAGGTCCTGAAGCACCGTTTGCCCAGGCACTCGCCTCGATGTTGCGCGAGCAAGGTCAAGAGGCCGCGCTGCTCGCGCCTGGCTCGGCATCGGATCTGGCGCAACAGTTACGTGAACGTCCAGCGCTGCCTCAACATGTGGTAATGCTGGCCGGCCTGTTCGCACCCCAAGGGCTTGATGCCCAGGCTGACCGCTGCATGCATGCCGCAGCCATCACGCAAGCCTGTGAATCGGCCGGCGTCGCTGCGGATTGCTGGTTGCTGACCTCCGGCGCCGCCATCCATTTGTTACCGCAAGGCACCCGCCTGGATACGACTGTGCAAGGCATTGCCGATGCTGCCTTGTGGGGCTTCGGTCGGACGTTGACGAACGAAGCAGCCGGTTGTCGAGTTCGTCTGCTCGATCTGGCGATTGGCGCTGGCGTCGAGGCCCTGGTGCCGGCACTGCTCAATGCGGATGAAGAGACCGAACTGGCGATCAGCGCGGCGGGCGATCGGTATGTCGCACGGCTGCGAATCCAGCCCGATCAGTTGCCAGGCAGTGCGCTGCTGGATGCGCCGACGCAGGTCAGGCTCGGCTTCGATTTGCCGGGGCAGCTGCGCAATTTGCGCTGGGAAGCACGAGCGCCGTTGGTGCCGGCAGACGACGAACTGGATATCGAGGTTCGGGCCACGGGTTTGAACTTCCGCGATGTTATGTACGCGTTGGGTCTGCTGTCTGATGAAGCGATCGAAAATGGCTTCTCGGGCCCGACGCTGGGCTTCGAGTTTGCCGGTGTGGTGCGCGGTAAAGGGGCGATGGTCGAGGGTGATTTCCAGCCGGGCGACCGTGTCGTCGGTTTTGGTCCGTCGAGCTTCGCCAATCGCCTGATCACCAACGCCAATGCTGTGGCGCGCATTCCTGAAGGCATGTCGTTTGAAGCGGCGGCGACCATTCCGAGTACTTTCTTCACCGTGTATTACGCCTTGCATCACCTGGCGCGGCTTGAACCGGGAGAGAAAATCCTGATTCACGGTGCAGCGGGCGGCGTCGGCATTGCCGCGATCCAGATTGCAAAATGGTGCGGCGCCGAAATCTACGCCACGGCGGGTAGCGACGAGAAGCGCGATTTCCTGCGCCTGTTGGGCGTCGAGCATATCTTCGACTCGCGTTCGCTGGCGTTTGCCGATGACATCCTGGCCATTACCGATGGCCGCGGCGTGGACGTAGTACTCAACTCCCTGGCGGGCGAGGCCATCAATCGCAACCTGCGGGTACTCAAGCCGTTTGGTCGCTTCCTCGAACTGGGCAAGCGCGACTTTTACCAGAACACCAAGATCGGCCTGCGGCCGTTCCGCAATAACATCAGCTACTTTGGCATCGATGCCGACCAGCTCATGAGCGAACGTCCGCAGCTGACCCGTCGGCTGTTTGGTGAAATGATGGCGTTGTTCCGCGACGGCATTTTGAGTCCGCTGCCTTATCGCGCCTTCGATGCCAATGAAGTCGTCGAAGCATTCCGCTACATGCAGCAGGCGCGGCAGATCGGCAAGATCGTCGTGACCTACCGCACACCGATCCAGCAGGTTTTCCACGCGCCGGTGGCGCAGGCTCAGGCCTTGCAACTGGCCGCCGACGGCACCTACCTGGTGACGGGCGGGCTCAGCGGTTTCGGTCTGCGTACCGCGCAATGGCTGGTGGAGAAGGGCGCGCGTCACCTGGTGCTGCTCGGTCGTCGCGGTGCTGCTACCGAAGAAGCGCAGCCGGCGCTGGCGGCGTGGCGCGAGCAAGGTATCGAGGTGCAGGCGCTGGCTTGCGATATCACCGATAGCGCTCAATTGCGCAGCGTGCTGGCGAGCATCGAAGCCTCCAGGGCACCGTTGCGGGGCATCGTGCATGCGGCCACCGTGTTTGATGATGGGCTGATCCGCAACCTCAGCCAGGAGCAGTTGCAGCGGGTGCTTGACCCCAAAGCCAAAGGCGCGCAATACCTGCATGAATTGACGGCCCATTTGCCGTTGGACTTCTTCGTGCTGTTCTCCTCGGCCACGACCCTGTTCGGCAACCCGGGGCAGGCCAACTACGTGGCGGCCAACCATTGGCTCGAAGCACTGGCGCGTCATCGCTTGTTGCAAGGGCTGCCGGCGACCGCCGTGCTGTGGGGCGCGATTGATGACGCCGGTTTCCTCGCGCGCAACCAGGACATCAAGGACGCCCTGCAAAGCCGTATGGGCGGCGCGGCCCTGCAGTCGCAAGCGGCCCTCGATACCCTGGAGAAGCTGTTGCTGCAACGGCGTTCCGGGCTGGGGGTGTTGGAACTCGACTGGAAGGCCTTGTCGCGATTCTTGCCGGCGGCCGGTACACCGAAATTCACTGAACTGGCCAGGCTGCACAGCGGCGAGCAGGACGAAGAGAGCGATGTCGATGACATTCAGCGCCTGTTGGCGCAAATGAATGATCAGGAACTCACCGAACTGTTCGCCGAAATGCTCAAGCAGGAAATCAGTGAGATTTTGCGCATTCCTGCCAGCAAGCTCGACAGCAGCCGTCCGCTACAGGAGCTGGGGCTCGACTCGCTGATGAGTGTGGAGTTGGTGGTCGCGGTCGAAGAGCGCTTCGGCATTCGCTTGCCGGTGATGGAGCTGAGTGAAACTTCAAGCATCGCCAAACTCACTGTGCGTATCCTCGAACTGCTGCGCAGCCACCAGGACGCCGAGGCGGATTCCCGTAGCGAAGACAATTTGCAGGTACTGACCGCCGATGCTTTGGCGCGCCATGGCGTCGATCTGTCCAAAGCCGAACTGGCCCTGGTCAGCGAAGGCGTGCGCAACCAGGGCTCCGACCTTTCCCGCTTGATCGACTGACACTGACTATGACCACTAAACCTTCATCCGGGCTTGGCGCTTCAATGAAAGACAAGCTGATCCAGCAAGCCCTGGAACGGCGCCAGCGACAGAGCAGCGAGGGGGCGCAACCCGCCTCGCTGGCGCAGGTCGGGCGCAATGCCCGGGCAGTACCGGAGCAGTTCTATCGTTTCGATCAGCACCCCGGTTACCAGCAACTGCGGATCATGCGCGACGGCGCGGCGCGCATCGGCCTGGCCAATCCGTTCTTCAAGTTGCACGAAAGCCTGGCGGGTGCCGAGACAACGATTCAGGGCCGACACTTCGTCAACTTTGCCAGTTACAACTACCTGGGTTACTCCGGGCATCCGGCGGTTGCCGAGGCTGCCAAAGCTGCCATCGATCATTACGGCACGTCGGTATCGGCTAGTCGCCTGGTCTCCGGAGACCGACCGATCCATCGTGAACTGGAAGCCGAACTGGCCAGCCTGTATGAGGTCGATGACGCCATCACCTTCGTCAGCGGTCATGCCACCAATGTCACGACCATTGGCTACCTGTTCGGCCCCCGTGATCTGGTGGTGCATGACGAACTGATCCACAACAGTGTGCTGCAAGGGATTCAACTGTCCGGTGCGCGCCGGCTCAGCTTTGCCCACAACGATTGGGAAGCGCTCGACCGCCTGCTCGGCGATCAGCGCCAGCATTTCGAGCGGGTCCTGGTGGTGCTTGAAGGGATCTACAGCATGGACGGTGATTACCCGGACCTGCCGCGATTCGTCGAGCTGAAAAACCGGCACCGGGTGTTCCTCATGGTCGACGAAGCGCATTCCCTGGGTGTGATGGGCGCCAACGGCAAGGGCATTCGTGAGCACTTCGGCCTGGCCGGCCGGGACGTGGACATCTGGATGGGCACCCTGAGCAAGTCGCTGGCCAGTTGTGGGGGCTACATTGCCGGTGAATCGGCACTGGTGGAACACTTGAAATTCATGGCTCCGGGGTTTCTCTACAGCGTCGGCATGCCAGCCTCGGTGGCTGCCGCTGCCCTGGCTGCCGTGCGCTGCATGGCCACGGATGCCGAGCGCGTGGCGACCTTGCAGGCACGCGGCCAACAGTTTCTGGCCCTGGCCCGCGAGGCGGGACTGGACACCGGCACCAGCACCGGGCTGGCGGTAATTCCGGTGATTACCGGCAGCTCGCTCAAGGCCACGCAACTGTCCGGCGCCCTGGCCCAACGCGGAATCAATGCCCAGCCGATCCTGCACCCGGCGGTACCGGAAAAGTCCGCCCGCGTACGCTTCTTCGTGTCATGCCTGCACACTCCCGAGCAAATCGCCGAGACCGTCGCCGTCGTCGCGCAGGAGCTGAAAAAGCTATAACGCAAGCCGGCTCCTACAGCCAGATGGCGTCCCACAGTGAGTAGTCATGCACCCGTTTGCCCAACCCTGCGCGTAATGGGTTGGCAACGATGTAGCGGGCTACTGCCTGCAACTCTTCTTCGCGACGAATCGCTCGGTCGTGGAAGCCTTTCTGCCACAGCTGCCCCTTGCGTGCCAGACAGGCATTCACTGCTCTCGCGCTACGGGATTTGGTGGCGAGCATCAACCCTGGCAACGTGCTGTTCCTGAGTTCAAGCAACCAGTGAAAGTGGTCGGGCATCACTACCCAGGCAAGGGAGTTGGCCCGTTCGTCTGTCTGGGCCTGACGAAATTGATCCACCACCAAGCGCCCCACACGCCAGTCACTGAAGAGCGGTTCACGCAGATGGGTGACTGTGGTGAGCAGGTAGATCTGCCCGGATTGAGAGTGACGCCCTGTGCGCAGGTGGCTGGCGTGTAGACGAGTGAGCAATCCGTTGCCCTCCTTTGTCGGTCGGAAAGGGTAAGGCTAGTGCGCAGATGAATTTACGTCGTACAGGTTTGGGGCCGGATGTGACAGGACTACCGCCTTCGCCGGCAAGCCGGCTCCTACAGGGAGTGTGTGGACACAAAAAATGACGGTGTGTACGCGTTTTTGTAGGAGCTGGCTTGCCAGCGAAGACGGCCGTGGGGCATGCAGCGCCATCAAAAACGCCTTCGCCGGCAAGGGATCAGAACATGCGTCTGAGGTAGCGGTGAATTTGTCGATAACGTGCGCAGCGGTCGAGCAGGCCGGCTTTAGAATGGGAGTTGTACTCCCGGGCTTGATGGGGACTGCACGGCAGGCCGCGAATCTGAACCAGTGGTTGCTCATCGCCACCCGGTGATTGCAGCATGCCCGGGCTGATGCGCCATAGCGGTACGCTGTGGGCCTCGGCACGGGACTGCAGATCGCCGGGTTCGCTGGCTCGCCACACCAACAGCTTGCCGGATTCGCCGACGATGGATTGCATCAGCTCGGCACTATCGCTGGCGAACGTCAACCGGCCCCACCGGCTTTTGAGCAGGGTCCGGATCGCCGGCCGCTGTCGGTGTGGCACGCCCAGCACGGTCAATGTCCCCGCGAACTGGCTGTCCTGGTGTTTTTGCCGGGCCAGTTGACGGGCCACAGTCATGACATCGCAACGCTGATCGGTCAGCGGGTCGACGTAGCGGCAATAGCGGATGTACGCCGCCGCCACCAATTGCTCAAGGTTCGGTCGGGCCTGGCGACGGGGGATTGCCAGGCGATCATCGGTCAGGCCCCAGCCGGCGTAGAACGGCAAGCCGAAGCAGGTGACCGGGATGCCTTGAATCAAAGCCTCGAGCCCGGCCTGACTGGTACCTACATAGACCCGCTGCGCCCGGCGCGCCAGCGAGGCCCAGGACACATGGCGACTTTCCAGCGTCACGCCGCGGGCAAGAGCGGCGTCAAGCAGGCAACTTTTTTTGTGGCCGTTGATGCAGTCCGGGTGAATCCGCACCCGCACGTCCGCCTCGGGGTGTTGCGCCAGGGCTTCGTCGAGCATGCGGATAAAATCGGCTTCGCACAGCCCGCCGCCAGGGATGGAGAAGTCGCCATACGTCTGGTCGACCACCAGAATCAGCGGCTTGTCACGGCCCAGCGGGTCGTCCTCGCTCAGGTCCGGTGCGTTATTGTATTTGCCGATGCCACTGCTGCGCATCAGGGCAATCAGCTCCCGTGCGGTCGCCTGCTCCGAAGCGCTCAGGGTCTGCGGGGCTTGCAGGATGTTTTCCAGCCGTGACGGGCGATCGGCCAGGTAGTGAATGCCAATGGGGTCGACCACCATCGACATCGGCGTATCGCCTTCGACGCCCAGCGAAGATGAGCGCAGGAAGCCATCCTCCAGTGCGACGTAGGGAATGCCCCAGCGCTTGCACAAGACCCGCGCATGGTCAGAGGAATTTTTGTAGCCGATTCCGGCAATCGCCTTCAAGCCTGCGGGGCGCTGCCGACCGCGTCGCCACAGCCAATGAGGCTGACCTTCAGGGTCGAGAAACTCCTCCAGATGATGGACTTTCCACATCACCCACTGCGACATGATGCCCACCCGGCCGGGACCATCCACCAGCGATTCAAGGGGTACGGATCGATTCATTTGCGGGCTGCTCATGGATGGGGCGATAGTCTGCGGCGCAGGTTGATGACCGTCGGGAAGGGCATCACGCGGCTCAGCCAGTTCGTTGGAAAGGTGTGTATCGGCATAAAGGCGTGGCGGGCATAGAACGCCCTGGCTGCGAGGTTCTTCACCTGCACTTCCAGCTCGATTTTGGTATGGCCAAGGCTCAGTGCCTGATCAAAGGCGACCTGCATCAAGGCGCTGGCCACTCCCTGGCGCCGTGCGGCTTTGCGTACATGCAGGCCGTACAGATAAAAACCGTAGTACCACTCGCGACATTCGCTGATCACGAACAGGCCATAACGCAGCGAGCCGCCCAGTCGCCCAAATTCATGAATGAATGGCCGGATACCTGGCGAAAATGGCCCGCGGCGCTGGTGTTTGAACGAGGCGTAACCTACCGGCGTGCCGTCCTGACAGGCCAGCAGGACGCGGTCCCAGTTGATCGACTGCGCGAGCAGGCGATGGCGGCAGTCTTCATCGCCGAGGATGAACGCCAACGAGCCGCGCCCCGCGGTGATCCAGCGCGCAACCGCAGGGTCGCGCTGCGCAAGGCTGGACGCGAGAACCACCTGCACCGGCTCACCTCGGGTTTCAGTCATCGGCAATAGGGGCCAGATGGTCGATAAAGGCCTTGGCCAGATGCTCGACTCCGAGGTTTGCGCAGGCATTGGCATGCGACGAAGTATTGGACCAGATGAAGTACTCGGTATCGCCATCCGGTGCCTCCAGGGCGCCATAGACGTCCGGCAGGATCGGCACATGGTCACCGAAAAAGCACAGCCCGGTTGGCGTGCTGCGGCTCAGAAAATGGTCACGCAGCTGACCGAGCATGCGGTCGGCATTGTTCAAGTGGCGCACGTACGGGGCCAGATCACGCAGGCTTTCCGGTAGCGGCCGGTCGAACCATTGCGGCAGGTCGTCGGCTTCGACATTTTCCAGGTGCAGCGGGCCGTGGTTTTCCATGGTGATGGCATGAATGAACAACGGCTGGGTACGGGACGGATCATCAAGCAACGCGCTGATCTTGTCCGCCACCGCGCAGTCACCGATGAACGGGCCGGCCTTTTGCTGTTCGGTGAAACTGCGAACGTCGATGAATTCGTCGAAGCCCAGTGCAGGCAACACCTTGTCCCGACCATAAAAACTGCCGACATAAGGATGCACGCAGACCGTGCGATAACCCTGGCGTTTGAGCGCCTTGGCGATGCTCGCAACGCCCTGGCGCGCCAGGTGGCGATAAGGGTTGAATCGATGGACGCCCAGTTGGTCGGCCTTGATCCCGGTGAGGAAGGCAAACTCGCTGCGGACCGTGTTGGCGCCCCACGCGGCGACTTGCAGACGACCCTGGGCCAGCGCCTCGGCCCGCAAGGTGTCGAAGTGGCCGAGCACCTGTGGACGGATGCCGGGCCACAGCCTGCGCGCATCGAAGAACGATTCGCTTTGTACCGATACCAGGTCCGGCAGCACGGTGTCGGACGCCGGGCGTGGCAGCTCATCGGCAAACGCCGAGTGCAGTCGATTGAGGTCCACCGGGCGTCGGGCCGCGAAAAAGTACGTCCACAAACTGGCCGCCAATCCCCAGCGACCGAGGTCGAGGCTGGCGTCGAACGTCGGGCGCAGTGGCTTCAAGCCGCCGAGCATCAGCAGCACCAAACCGCCCAGCAGCGTGCCCGTAGCCACGACACGAGCATTGCCGCCCACCGGTTCGAAATACAACCCGCACGCCAGGTAGGCGATAAACAGAAGGGCCAGGCCGATGGCTTTGCCAATGCCGAAGAACGGCAAGTACAGGCGTGGAAAGCGTACGGCGTCGCTGAAGTATTCGAAATCGGCGCAGACAAATGGCTCGCGCAGCGAATGGTATTTGGCGTTGCTCACCAGCACGATCAGCAGCCACAGCGCCAGCACGTTGACCGCACTGAAATACGCGCGACCGCTGATCAGGTACAGCAGGCCAACGGCGAATGCCCAGACACCGCCATGCAACAGCCAGGCGCGAAGCGGACGGGACCAGCCGGTACGCGGCACCAGGAGCATTTCGATTGCGCAAGACAGAAGAAAACCTGGCACTACAACCGAGTAAAAAACGTTATTCAGAAAATCAGGCACCGTAATCCAGCCACCGCAAAATGATCGACGACAGTCGTGGCGGGATGACCCCCAGAGCCCAGCACCCAAGGTTCAGCGGGAACGGAAAGCTGATGCGCGCCTGGTTCGCCGCCAGCCCGCGCTGAATCCGTCGCGCGGCCTTGTCCGGGGTCCAGAGCAGCGGTTTTGGCCCGGGCATTTCAAAGCACATTTTCGATTCGACGTAGCCCGGCATGATCACGTTGATCTTCACACCATCGGTTGCCACCAGGTCACGCATGGCTTCGCCATAGGCTTTGATCGCGGCCTTGCTGGCGCTGTAACTTGGTGTGGCCGGCAATCCGCGCCAACCGGCCAGCGAGCTGAACAGGGCGATCTGCCCGGACTTGCGGGCACGCATGGCCGGCAATGCGGCCTGCACCGTGGCAAGGGCTGCCAGCACGTTGATTTCGATCAGCGCCTGGGACAGCTCCCAGACTTCGCCTTCGCCGTTGTCGCCGGTGGATGTATTGACCCCGGCACCGACAATGATCAGGTCCGGCTGCTCGGTGACACTGATCTCGCCGATCCAGCTGCGCAAGGCCTGCAGATCCTGAACATCCAGCGGTTGCAGCAGTACGCGGGCGCCGGCGGCACGGCACTGGGCGGCCATTTCTTCCAGGCGGTCCAGGCGTCGGCCCTGCAGGATCAGCGTAACCCCCGGTTTCGCGTAGGCGGGTGCCAGCGCGCCACCGATGCCGCCTGTGGCACCGGTGATGAGAATGCAGCGTGGAGACTGTCGTGACGTCATAGGTACTGTTCGATTTTCGAGGTTTTGGCCATCAGCACTTCCAGGGAATTGTTCACCGCCATGTCGATGCCGCAGCGGGTGTAAAAGCCGCCGTTGACTTGCGTGGTGTGAATGACCGTGCTGCGAAAACGCTGAAACAGGGTGGCGTCGGGAGGCTCCGGGTTGTCCCAGAAATCATCGAGACCGCCGTGGTGGGTGAGGCCCTTGAGGTTGTAGATCGGGTCGCTGAGGGCAATGGTCGGCACGTTGTGCATCAGTGACGAACCGCCTACGGTGCTATTGACCGTGACCACGCCGGCGACATGCGACAGCAGCGTCGGCATGTGGCCGCTTTCGAGGAAATCCACGCGATCGGCAATGCCGAATTTGTCGGCAATCCGCCGGGTGATGCGGTGGTAGTTGACGATACCCGGCGTCAGCGGGTGGTTCTTGACCACCAGCCGCGCATCGCTACCGGCATGGCGGGCAAACGAGCCCAATACGTGTTTCAACACATCCTTCATATGCTTGAAGGGCGAGTGGTCGCGGATCTGCGCATCACTGTCGAGTTGCAGCGGCAACAGGAAAGTTCGGTGACGGTTGCGCGCCACTTCACTGATGACTTCGGAGTCACGGCCCCTGGCACTGACCAGGCGCAGGCCCTGGCGAATGTAACCGGCATACTCCACGGCCGCGTTGAACGGGGCGTGGGTTTTATAGTGGGGGAACACCACTTTGTTCAGTGCGCCGCCGACGTGATACATCACATCGTGGAAGGCCCTGGAGGCAAAGGACAGGCGGAATGAATTACCGTTGTGATAGCGCGGGATGTACTTGCCCACTTCCCGATACCACTGCGGATCGCGGGGCAGTAGCGAGTGATTGTTCACGCCATTGCGCTCAAGGGTGATCCAGTACGGGCGGAAGTAACCCTCTTCGAACACGTGTACGCGAATCCCCAGAGACTTGGCCAGTTCCACCGCCGGTTGATGCACGGGGCGGCAGTCACCGAAGAGCACCACATCGGTAATCTGGTCGGCGCTGAAACACTGGCTGTAGAAGTCTTTCAACTGCTCGGGGCGCGCCGAACAAAACACGCGCGCGCCGCTGCCGTACAGGGTGTCGCCCATATTGAAGTTGATGGACTTGACCCGTTGCCCCTCGGCCCGCAGCGCTCGCACCAGGCGCGCGAAAAACGGCGAACTGACGCCCTGCAAAAACAGGAACGAGTTGCGTGGTTTCACCGATACCAGGCGTCTGGAGCGCTGCTTGGGAACTAAAATTTCCTTGGCGACGGTCTCAAGACGGTAAGGAGCAAACGCTGAATCATCTCTCGCCATGTTGGCGTTCTTCCTTGCGCAGGTACTTCATCCCAGTTCTGAATCTCGATTAACGTACGTTCGGGGGTGGTGAATCTTCGGGTAATGCGGCTGACATACGTCGGGTAGCGAATCAGGGTCGCGGCCACCAGTTCGTCCAGGCTCAGGCGCCGGGTACGACGCGCCTGGACCTGCGGGCTGAGATCCTGATCGTGGGTCAAGCCCCAGCCGGCATAAAACGGCTGGCCGTAAGTGGTCACCGGCACGCCGCGCAACAAGGCTTCGAAGCCCGATTGCGAGGTCAGCACATGCACCTCATCGACTTCGGACAACAGCTCGTGGAAGGGCACATCGCCCACCACCTGGTTGCACCATTGACTGGTGTGTTCTTCGTCCTCGCCAGCCTCGCGTGTGCCGGCCAGCACTTCAGGGTGCGGCTTGTACAACAGCCATGCCATCGGGTGGCGGGCGCGCACTGCCTTGAGCAAATCAAGATTGCGCCGGATGCGGTGCGCGCCGTAACGGATCGAGGCGTCGGACTCCACTTGCCCCGGCACCAGAATCACCTGCTCGACACCCGGCGGACGTTTCCACGTGGCACCGGGCAAGTTGTATTTGGTCACTCCGCCGGCGCAGATCGCTTCGCGCAGCGCCGCCGCCCGCCGCAACAACTCAGGCGGGCACGATTCGTTTTGCAAGAGCTGTTCCAGGCGCGAAGGGCGAGTGGCGTCGTAGTAGATGCCCAGGTCGTCGAACACCCAGGACAGCGGCCGGGTTTTCTTCGCGCCCAGGCCGACCGAACGGAGGAAGCCATCTTCGACCCGGCCCAGGTGGTTGGCAGTGTTCTGTTGCGCCAACGCCGAGTCGTGCTGGCAACCCCAACTCACCACCATTGCAGGGGGCTTCGAACGTCTGGAAGGTGCGGCAAATCGGGTGGATGAACCATTGAAAAAGTCCAGCACCAACGGCCGTTTCCACTTGCTGAAACCAACCATCTGCAAGTCCTGCGGCAAGCGACTGCGCATCCGTCGCTGCAACCCCAGCCACGCCAGCACGGTCTCGGGCTGGCACGGCGCGCCCGTCTCCGGGTCGACATAACGCGGGTACTCCACCAGCGCCGCATGCACCAATTGCTCAAGACTGACCGGCTGGCGCCGCTCGGGAGCGGGCAGGGCATCCACGGTCAAACCCCAGCCGGCATAAAACGGCATGCCGAAACTGTGCACCGGCACGTCCCACAACAGCGCATCGAAGCCCAGTTGCGAGGTCATCACATACACGGCCTGAACTTCGCTCAGTAACTCGGCAGGATGAACATTACGGCTGATCACATGGACGCGCGGCCGTTTGCTCAGCGCTTCAAGATCAAAGTGACCTTGCTTGCGGCCTGCCACGACATCCGGGTGGACCTTCACCACGACAATGCTCTGAGGATGCTCATCGAGTGCAGCCTGGAGCATGCGCTCGAAATCAGCCTCGCCGGCGCCCTGAAGCGAGGCATCGCCCTTGGTTTGGTCAGCGACCAAAACGCAAGGTTGCGGTAAATGGCATTGTTCGATGCGGGCGCTGTTGTACTTGGAAACGCGCTCTTCCCGCCAGCTCGCCTGCAAGGCCCGGGCGCGGAGAGTCTGAGATTCACCCAGGGATGTCGGGATCAATACTTCCAGGCGCGACGGATTATCGGCATCGTGATAAATGCCCAGGTCATCGACGATCAGCGACAGCGGCGGCTCGTCCGCGCCAAGGCCTATCGAACGCAAAAAACCATCCTCTACCGACAGCACAGGCAGACCGGCTTTTTGCGCTTCCCGTTGGGCAAGCAGGGCGCTTGGCTTGCGACCCCACGCCAGCAACACATCGGCCTGAGTGACGTCTCGAGTCGAACCAGGCAGTAATCGATAGTCGGGCAACAGGGCGGGAAGCGTGGCAACTTGCCGGGCGCCTTTAGACAGCACCAGCAAGCACGGCCGATTCGGGAGGTTTTTGTCCATAAAAAACAGCAGGTATCCCTAGGTGACGCACTCGCTTGCGAGACGCGCAAAAAATCCAAAGCGTCTCAGGCAACGCTCTTCCAAAAGTGGAGCGGATGATAATACAAAGCCGACAATTTATAACGATAAAAAGTAGGAAATGACCTACAAACATTGGGTGTTGCTCAAGGGAGGGGCACTGCCGGCGCTGAGTAGTGCGGTATGACTATTGGCACCTGAAAGGCGAGGAATCCTTGCGTACCCTCTGTAACAGTCAATCAAAAGGGGGGCGGCATAAAAAATTTCCAACCGGCAACTGCCCTGTTCGAGGTCTCGGTGACACAGAAAAGTGACTATTTTCCCTGGGTTGATAGAACGTTAGTTTCCGTCAGGCTATTGAGTCGTTAACATACGCGCCACTTAAATCAAGGATCGATCGATTTCCCATGAATCACCTTCCAATTGCCAAAGAAGCGCTCAGTGCCCAGGCGCAAGCCATCAGCCAACTGGCAGAACGCCTGGATGGCGAATTCCAGCGTGCCGTTGAATTGATTCTCGGTTGCAAAGGCCGCGCAGCGGTCTGCGGCATGGGGAAATCGGGCTTGATCGGTCAGAAAATGGTCGCTACCTTCGCCTCCACCGGCACCCCGAGCCTGTTCCTGCACCCGGCTGAAGCGTTCCACGGCGACCTGGGCATGCTCAAGCCAATCGACGTATTGATCCTGATTTCCTACAGCGGCGAAACCGAAGAAGTCATCAAGCTGATACCGAGCCTGAAGTCCTTCGGCAACAAGATCATCGCCATGACCGGCAACGGCCAATCCACGCTGGCCAAGCATGCCGATATCTGGCTCGACATCTCGGTCGAGCGCGAGGTGTGCCCGAACAACCTGGCGCCGACCACCTCCACCCTGGCCACCATGGCCATGGGCGATGCCCTCGCGGTGGCCCTGATTGCCGCACTCGACTTCAAGCCAATGGACTTCGCCCGCTACCACCCCGGCGGCAGCCTCGGCCGCAAACTGCTCACCCGCGTCAGCGACGTGATGCACACCAACATCCCCAAAGTCACCCGCGACACCTCGTTCCACGACTGCTTGCTGGTCATGACCTCCAGCCGCCTGGGCCTCGCCCTGGTCATGGACAACGACAAACTGGTCGGCATCGTCACCGACGGCGACCTGCGCCGCGCGCTGTTGAATAGCCCGGGCGTGATCAACGAAAGCGTCGCCAGCTTCATGACCGCCAAACCGCATACCGTGAAAGCCACGGCGCAGTTGTGTGAGGCAGAAGCCTATATGCAGGATCACAAGATTCGGGCGTTGCCGGTGACGGCAGAGGGGAGTGATGAGGTGGTGGGGGTTGTGGAGATTTTTGATTGACAGAGTTGGACTTTCGTTTGTTGGATAGTCGCTGGATCTAAAAATAGCCCAATTTAGTCGGAAGGTAATCGTTTCTGATTTTATTGGGTTTTTTAGTTGCAAGGAAAGGCAAGCGGCAGGTTTGGGGGACAGTCCTTTGTCCAGTGCTCTAAAGAGACAGTTGATTTCAGTGGGGCTTTATTCATGCCTATTGAGAATGCATCGAAGGTACTAAGCAATTCCCATTGGAAAATATCCAATCTGCAAGCTCAAGTTTTTTATCAGTATGGTTTTTGCCTTTCCATCCGCGGCCAGATTGATTCTAGAAAAAATAGAATCTTTGTGGGTCGAGTTGATGGATAGGAACTGTTCCGTAACACTGATGTTTTTCCAGGTTCCGGGTGTGTTTTTTATAGAATTTTTGTGGTGATATCCAGAGTCGCCAACGCCACCTAGTGTTAAGTACACATCGCCATCACTAGTAAATACATCAGCGGAAAAGGTTATGTATTTTCCTAGCATGGCATGATGCTGTTTTGCATCGGCTTGCACGGTTGAGCTCAAATAAATATTTTTTGTGTTTACTGGCTTCAGGTAGATTTCCATGCAGTTGAAGTCACTATTGATGATGACTTCAGACTCTCCCTCATTTCGAATCCACCAATGCTCATTGATGTATTGATTGTTTTGAGGTGCGCTAATGGTTTTCGGTGTTTTTAGGTGGTTTCCGGAAATTAGGTTGTCGTTGATGGAAGGTTGTGGGGTGCAAAGCCTCCAACGCTCTCCATCAAAGTAGCAGGTTCCGCCAGTAAGTTGGCCGTTAGAATAAAATCCAATGTTTGAGAAAAAAACTTCCTTGCCGATCTGCTGGTATAAATAGCGATTTTGCCATGAGATGCTATTGTCTGAGTGGTCAATAACGCGAAACGGATCTTGGATTTTTGCCAGCTTTCTTTCTGCTCGGAGTTGGCGTTTGTTTGTTTTGTCTTCCGGAATGAGTTGGGAAAGTATTTTCTTAAGGTCAAGTTCTGTTCGGAATTTGGATAATAAGTCCATAACTGTATAGATATAGCTGACTTCTTTTCCAAAAAACATGACGTGTGAGTCTATGTCTAGTGTTTGGATGATCAGCTTTTTATTTGGTGGTGTTGCCTTTGTCAAAAGCTCGACATTGATTGTGTCGATTTCATCATGGCCATGAATAATATAAATCGCTGAATCGTTCCAGTCGGAATTTGCAATTTCATCAAGATTGGTGTGCTCTCCGCCAATCTCGTTGATGTGCTCAATCAGTTCAGGCCATGCGTAGTCCTTAGTGATATCGAGGTTTACTTGTGGGTTTGAAGCGATGGCGTTGGCGTTTAATTTAAAGGCGTGGAATATTGCACCATACCCGGACATGGAAGAACCGAATAGAAATGTTGACTGTGGTGCGTAGTGCTTTGTAAAGATCTGTAATGTATTTAGAAAGGTTTCTCCATTGTCGGTATCAAGATACCAAGAGTTCTTTGGGTCGGAAATAAACAAAAGGTCACATGTTTGATTTTCAAGGAAGGAGCGCAGAGCCATGTATTTGTTGCCCTGGTTGTGGGCGCTCATCACTATCAATAGTTTTTCAGAATGTGACTCGTTTGCGAGTGGCACGAAGAGAACTTTTTTTCCAAAGATAGACTTTTCGTTTTTCTCGACAATGCTTGTTATATCAACGGCTTGATCCATAAACTTCTGCTCTATTTCTTGTTGATTGCCAGTGTCAGAAAGAGGTCGTCGTTGGTGCAACAATCTGACCCGATTCTGACGCTGGAGAAGTACTTGGCTGAATTGGTCTGAGCCTACTTTGCAGTGCTTTTTGGAAAGAAGATATGAAGCCATCTAACTCTTGGGTTTTTTGAGTCCAAGAAGAATTTTTTTGGCGTTTTAAGAAATTTTTCCATTTTTTTTCCGCGCTTGCGCTGATCCACTTTTTTAGTGGGTGGCAAGGACGATGGCGTTTCCACCGCTGAGGTAGAAGTAGTGGTGGTTTGTACCTGTGCTTTTACCGAGGCGGCGGGTTTTTCATCTTTTTGCGTAGCGGGTTGGTTTGCTGCACTCTTATTTACTAAGGATATAGGCGGGGTGATATGGAATATCGTTCGCAGCATAGCCTTCCCGGACGGGAAGGCGGAGACCAGTGAGAACTGAAGAGCCTTGGTAATGAACTCCTCATAGGCCCTGTATTGTACAAGGCCAAGTTTGTTGGGGATTTTTCCAGTTTTTATGTCTGTGACAAACTGCTCCAGATTTTCGGGGCGATAGTCAGACGTGAAACCCCGATTTCCGTAAAATGCATTTGCAAATTGGATAGGCTGGAAGCCTTCGAATGCCGCCTCCAGCAGTGCTTGAGAGTTTAGACCTAATACATATTCTGTCTGTTTGAATATGGATTTGATGTTGTAGTCTTCCAGGAGTAGTAGGCGCTCACTACTATCGTAGTACTTGTCGTTGACCATAAAGTGGGACGCAAGTGCGTCAAGGGTCAAGGAGGTTGTAATGTTTTTCTTTTTTCTCTCCCACGGATGGGCTTTGAAGATAATATTGAACTCGGTTTGGTCCAGGATTTTCTGGATCAGTTCTTTGTAGAAATTTAGCGAGTTTAGGCCGTGGTCTTTATATTCCAGCAGAGAGAAGTCGTTTAGTACTTGCCCTGTGATAAGCAGGGTTTTTTTGCTGTTATTGAAAAGCTTTTTTGCGTCTTCGGGTGGTTGAGTGACATTTTTATTAATGCCACTCAAAATTTTGTTGATCGCTTTGTTTCTACTGCGATCCCGCTCAAAAGGCGTCTCATCCGCGCCTAGCGAACGGTAGTAGGCTTTGAATTTGAGGTTAGAGTTGTTAGCAATCGGTTCGTATTTTTCTTCTATATAGTTATCACTGCCGGTGAAAAAGCTCTCTAGTACAAAAGCGCGTGGTGCTCTGTTTTTCAGTAATTCAAGCAGTGTTCGTGCGTATATCAGGCTTCCCGAAAAGACCAAGACAAATTTAGGATTATGCTGTTTTATAACTGGAGACCAATGGTTTATCCATTGAATGGCTGCTGCCATGTTCCAGAGCAATATATTTGGCGCATTTTCGAAGATGAAATCAAATAGCTCCCTGCGCGAGGCGGGAAGAGGGGCGCTATTGAAGTTTTCCCTTGTGATCAATAGGGATAGTATTTCTGCTCTGGCTACCTTGAAAATATTTACTTCAAGTACGGATAGCTCAAAAAGCTCGTCCTGGCTGAGCGAGCGCAAATGGCTGTATTCTTCAATAAGAAGTTGTTCGTGCGAGGAGTAATCGCCGAATAAGCTCAGCCAGTCCTGTCGTTCTTCGTTAAAGATGGCGTTGGCTTTTGACTCTTCGAGGTATTCGTAGAGGCTTCCAAAATTTCTTTTGTTGATATGTAGCGGGTCAGCAATAAAAAATTTGCTCATGCGAATAGCTCGAGTACTTTATTGATTGAGGCTTGGCTGCCCTTGATGAGATCAAGATACTCTTTCATGTTGAAATTAATCGAGTCCTGCCAAGTAATCAGGTTTTCGCTTGGGTGCTGGCTAGATGCAAATAGTTTCTTGTATCGCGGGCTCTCTGGCTCGGCGAGTTCATTCAACATTATTGCATCAGTCTCGGGTTCCATTTCTAGGTAGACCCCGTGCACATCGTGCTTAATCAGGTCTGGTACCATTCCGATTGGGTTCGCCAGAATCGGCACGCCCATGGCGGCAGCTTCCGGAATATTTGCTGGTCCACCTTCAAAATAGCTGGTCATAAGTAGTGCATTGACGCCTCTATATGCGTCAATCAGGGCCGGGTAAGGAAGACGTTCAAACACTTCAACATCAAAGCCAAGTGCTCGAAGAATTCTGCCTTCTTCAGATCTTCCATCACCGACCAATAAAAATTCGATATTGTCCGCATCGAGTCGTTTGGCCAGTTCAAATAAATAGGCTTCACCTTTTACTTTTCGCGCATAACGCTTCGATACAATAGCGATTTTGAATTTTTTTTGCTCATGTCGACCTAGCTGCCGTGCATGATCGATCAATTGATGGTTATAGCCATGCGGAACTACAACGGTGTTGAAGATGCCGCATTCTGCAAGTTTTTTTTGCTGAAAAGTGTTCAGGCAAATAACGACGTCTGCCTCTTTGTAGCGATCAATAAATGCCTGTAAGGATAGCCAGCCATCGGGGTCGTTCAAGTCGTGGTGGACTGTTACTACGCATGGCTTGATCAATCGTTCTTCGAGGTGCGGTCTATGATAGTGACGCACATGTGCCCCGATGATCGGTTTTTCGCTCGGTATATGAGTTGCGTATTGCTCGGTATAGTGAGAGAAATAAGCGAAGATATCTTCGAAAATCCCGCTATGAACGTTATTTGACAATACGTGATTAACTATGATGGTCATCGCTTTGCCTATATCCGGTGGCTAGTTTTGAAGGCTATCGATAGTTCTTCCCAGAACTAATGTTTGTACGATAGGTGCAATGATTTTTTGCCATTCATGAACAGCAGCATTGGTCACATAGATAGTGTCGTCAGGTTGTAGCATGACTTGGCGAGCATAAAAAATTGCTGCAGGGTCTCGCATATCTATGCGCATGACGACGGGCTTTGCGGCGGCGGTTGTTTCGTTAATGCGGAATACGAAAACACCGCTTGGATTAGCGTTGGCTTCCTTCAGGCCCCCTACAGAACCTAGTGCATCAAGGAGGCTGGTATTTTGAGCGGGTAGATCATGCAAGCCTGGATCACCCACTGCACCCATAGCGACAAAGCGTTTGCGGGCACGTTCCAGAATCACTTCTGAATTCGGCTTCAGAACAAAATTGTCCCCCGCCAAAATTTCTTCATAGTTGAGACTACGGACCTGATTGCCATTACGCACGGTGACATTAACCAAATGCGGTTCCATCACCGGACCGCCAGCCTGGTTGACGGCATCAAGCAATGTCAGCGGACCTTGCAGGGTGGAGAAACGTCCCGGGGCCTTTACCGCACCCGCCACCAACACCGAGCCAGACAGATCGCCAACCAGGTCAACATGCGCTTGCACGTCAGTGGTCACGCCTTTGAGTTTCTGGCGAATCATGTCTTCGACCTGGATCAGGGTCATGCCGGCAACGAACTGATGGCCAACGTACGGCAGGGAGATCATTCCATTGTCGTCGATGCGCACTTTGAGTTGAGTTCCGCCCGTAGAAAGCGGGGCGAACAGGCCACTGCCTTCTGGAGCGTTGTCGGTGATCAGCACGTTGATCACGTCACCGCCCATCAAGCGCACGCTTTGCGCCAGGGGCGTGGTGATTGTGGCTTTGACCGGTTTGGCGGCTGGACGCATAAACGGTGCGATGGTGTTGGCGTTGATGTCCACCAGGTCATACGCAGTGTTTTGGCTTTTGTTTTCGATATCGCCTTTGTAAGGGCCTGCACCGGACATGACGCCGCTGCAACCAGACAAAGTGAGGGTCACCAGCATCAAACCCGCAACAGCGCTGTTTCGCATGTTCAAGTTCAGGGGGCGAAGGGGCAGGCCGGAAATGGATTTAATCACGATGATCCTCGATCGATGCAATTAGGAAGCGGGTAATGCCGTAGAGCAGAAGCAGGGCCAGGAAGATGGTTGCCAGGTTGTAGATGCGCTCTGGGTAGAGGGCCATTTGCGGTGTGTTCGGGCTGACCACGGTGACCAGGGTGCGGATCTTCTTGCTGGCTTCGATACGGGCGTTGTCCAGCGCGGCAACGGCGGTCTTGTAGGTTTCTTCGGCGATGCCGGCGTCCAGGGTCAATTGCTGGAAGCGTGAAGCGACGACGTTCAATTGGTCGCCATCGGGGGCGGACACCAGCAGGCGTTTTTCGGCATTGAGCTGTTCGCGAATGGCGTTGACGCGTTGCTGTTGCTGCGCGACTTGAGGTGAATCCGGGCGAAGCTTGTAGCTCATTTGCGTGAGTACGGCGCGCTCTTTGGAGTGCTCGCCTTCGAGGGTGTCGATGATGCTTGCACGGCCTTGAGCCGAGCTTTTACCGTCCAGTACCTTGTTTACGTTCTGGAAGCGCAGCAACTCTTCCTTGCGCTTGGTGTAGTTCTTTTTCGCGCCTTCCAGCTCGCCCTGGGCGAAGCGCATCTGCTCGCGGGCAATGCTGTGGGAGACTTCGTTCACGAAGTGTTCGCTGGCTTCCAGAATGGTCTTGACCATTTGCTCGGCCAGTTCCGGGCTGAAGGCTTGCACTTCAACTTTCAGCAGGCCGGTGGTTTCGTCGTAATGCGCCGAGACCATGCGCTGGTAGTACTCGAGCAGGTCTTCGCGTTCGGTGTCGGTGGCCAGCCAGAAGAACGGGTCGCTGCGTTGCTTGCTGTATTGCTCGACCCAGTGCAGGCGATCTTCCAGCAGTTGCATCATGTCCATCGACACAATGTATTCGCGCAGGTAAAGGGTTTCTTCGCGGGAAGCCGGGTTGGCACCGCTGAGCAGCATGCTCAGGCCAGGCATCTGCGCCGCCGGGTTGTTGCCGTCCTGGCGTACAACCACTTGCGCGGAGCTGACATAGCGATCCACAGCGAAAAAGCTGTAGTAAACGGCGGCCAATACCATTGGCAGCACGATCAGCCCCAGTGTCAGGCGCCAGCCCTTGAATTTACCCGTACTGCTCATATGCTCACGCATCCTTGAAATGAAACTGTCACGCCACGGTCAGGCGATCAGGTGTTGTAGGCCTTGATGCCTTCATCGACATCGTCGTAGATCTGCACCCCGCCATCGCGCACCAGCAGCACGACGTCACAGAGCTTTTTGATTTCGGGCATGCTGTGGGATACCAGCACTACCTTGGATTGCTGCAGGCGAGTTTCGAACACGTCCGCGCACTTGCGCTTGAAATGCGCGTCCCCCACCGACATCACTTCATCGATCAGGTAATAGTCGAAGTCGAAGGCCATGCTCAGGCCGAAGGCCAGGCGCGAGCGCATGCCGGAGGAGTAGGTCTTGACCGGCTCGTCGATCCAGCTGCCGATTTCCGCGAAGTCTTCGACGTAGCTGACTTTCTGGCGCATGGCATCGCCTTCTGCGCCGTATACCCGGCTGACGAACTTGATGTTTTCGCGCCCGGTCATGGTGCCGTGCAGACCTCCGGACAGACCCACGGGCCAGGAAATGCTCTTGTTGGTGACCACCGTGCCGGAGTCCGGTACGTCGGCACCGCCCAACAGGCGCATCAGGGTCGATTTGCCCGAGCCATTGCGACCGATCAGGCCGATGTTTTTGCCCGGCGGAATCTGCAGTGACAGGTCGCGGAACACATGCCGGCGACCTTTGGGGGTCAGGTAAGACTTGGTGATATTTCTGAGCTCGAACACGGGAAGCCTGCGGTTAGCCGTTCTTGGTAGAGATCAAATGCAGTCGACGAACCCGATAGGTGCCCAGGGAGACGAATAGCAAGACCAGGGTGACCGCGATGACGTAGTGGGCCGAAATGCCATCGACCGGAACGTAGTGCGGGAAGATTTCGGCGCGGATCAGTTCCAGCAGATGCAGGAATGGATTGAGCAGCAGCACTGGCAGCATGGCGTGCGGCAGGTAGGAGGCGGGAATGAGCACGCCCGAAAGGAAGTACAGCGGGAAGAACATCATCCGCAGAAACAGCACGCTGCTGGGTATGGCGTGGGCAATCAGCGACAGCAACATGCCCAGGCCAAGGGAAAACAGGACGCCCAGGAGGATGGTCAGCATCCATTCGATGGGGGACTTGATGGACATGTCGAAGCCGTACCAGGCAAAGCCGAAGACCAGGATGGCGTATGCACTCGCGGAAATGCTGAACTCCACCAGAACCCGGGCGATGTAGGTGTCCAGCGGCTTGATCTGTTTGTAGGCAAACAGTGAGCGGTTTTCCTTGGGGCTGTTCATCAAGCGCAAAGCGGTGTTGCGAAACAGCAGGAACGGTGCAAGTCCGACCAGGACAAACACCGGGAAATCGATGCCGGCGACGGTGCTGCCGCGAATCAGGGTGAACGCTACGCTCAGAATCAACAGGTGGACGATCGGCTCGATCAGTGTCCAGCTCGCGCCCATGCGCCGGTCGCCAAAACGCGAACGCGCTTCACGCAGCACCAGGGCAAAAATGACGGATTTTTTGATCTGCAGGGGGGAGCGAGGCTTCAGCATGATTTACCGCACGGCACAACGGCGCGCTAAACGCGTTGTTAGAATTCATTTTCAGAGGACGCCGTCGTGTAGAACGGTTCGCTTCCATTCGTGGGGCGGGAGGTTAAACGCAGCGCAAGACAGTAGTCAAGGCGATTGGTTCCCCAGCATAGCCTGACGAAAGATAACCGTAGGCGCGGACAGCTCAGGCGCAAAAAAAACGGTTTTGCTCAGTATTTATTGGATGTTGTCAATGGTGGCGCCAGAATCGCGTCGGCATTTGAATGATTTATAACATTCGATGCGCAGTTATCGGGGGGCCGTCTGCGGATGCGAAAATCAGCGCCCGAAGCAGGTGATGGCACCTGCTCCGGTCAGTGTTTTCAGTTGATGGTCAGCTACCTGGCCAGCATTGGATAAGTGAACAATCCGAAGTGCAGCAGATTCAAACCGAAGTGGGTGGCAATGGCTGCACCCAACCCGCCGAAACGGTAGGCCAGGCCATAACCGACCCCCGCCAGGCTCGCCAGCAACACCCATTGCCAGCCTGCGCCCACATGCGCCAGGCCGAACAATAGCGATGCCAGTAGAAGGGCCAGGTTTTCGCCGTAGGGCAGGTCTTTGAAGCACCGGCTCAGACCGCCCTGGATGTAGCCGCGAAACAGCGCTTCCTCCACCAGCGTCACCAGCAGCAGATTATTAAGCACCCACAGCCATGCGTGGTCC
The DNA here is from genome assembly GCF_949767415.1 of Pseudomonas sp. IT-196MI5. Classification (NCBI taxonomy): domain Bacteria; kingdom Pseudomonadati; phylum Pseudomonadota; class Gammaproteobacteria; order Pseudomonadales; family Pseudomonadaceae; genus Pseudomonas; species Pseudomonas sp. IT-196MI5. The sequence continues at coordinate 5,364 of NZ_CATKPZ010000083.1, read as the reverse complement.
GGCCATTTCGGTGCCCAACTGATGACACCCAGCAAGAGCGCGCCACCCAGGGCCAGCACGGCGCTCAGGGGCAGCGCCATAGCGGTGGCATAGATGGAAAGGCGCAACGAACGCCGGCCGACAATCCACGGGCAGACCAGTAACAGCCAGAAGCCAATCAGGGGTTTGTCCTGATTCAGGTACATGGAAAACGGCACGCCATCGTCGGTGAGTCGCTGAGGATCGATGCCGCGACCATTGTAGAAACCGGGGAGCCAATGCATTGCCAGCGCCAGGGCCATGAAGATGAACAAGCCGTGGCCAAGGTAGCGAGCGATGGGGAGTTTTTGCTGGCGGACTGCGAAACCGGCGAACAGCAACAACCCGACGGAGATCGCGGCCAGCCAACCGGGTTGGCCGTAGGTTAAAGCGAGGCCGTAGCCGAGGGAGAGGAGGGCCAGGTTGATCCATGGCAGGGCAAGCATGTTGAGTCCTTGTGCATGAGATTCTGCAAAGTGGCTCGGCCCCTTGTGGGAGCGAGCTTGTTCGCGATAGCGGTCGATCAGTCACAGCAATGTTAACTGGTAGACCGTAATCGCGAGCAAGTTCGCTCCCACAGGGTTATGTGTGTATTTGACGATCAGTTCACGCCCACATCCCGCATCAACAACCCAAACTCCAGATCCACCGCATCCGGTATCGGCAAATACACCGTATGCCCATCGCCCGGTGCAACCTCGATCGCTTCACCCTTGGCGTTTTGCAACTGATGCAGATCGAAGTGGAAGTTGCCCTTGGGCGTCATCAGTTCCATGTGATCGCCCAGGCCGAAGCGGTTCTTCACCTTGATCTCGGCCAGTCGATCCCGGCGCTGGCCCGTCAGTTCACCGACAAACTGCTGGCGCTCAGAGACCGAGCTGCCGTTCTGGTAGTTCTGGTACTCGTCATGCACATGCCGGCGTAGAAAACCTTCGGTGTAGCCGCGCTGGGCGAGGGATTCCAGGTCGGTCATCAGGTCGCGGTCGAAGGTCCGGCCCGCCACCGCGTCGTCGATGGCGCGGCGATAGACTTGGGTGGTGCGCGCGCAATAAAAGTGCGATTTGGTCCGGCCTTCGATTTTCAGAGAGTGCACGCCCATGTGCGTCAGGCGTTCGACGTGCTGCACGGCGCGCAGGTCCTTGGCGTTCATGATGTAAGTGCCGTGCTCGTCTTCGAAGGCGGGCATCTGTTCGCCGGGACGATTGGCTTCCTGTAACAGGAACACCTGGTCGGTAGGCGCGCCGATGCCCAGGGTCGGCTCGGGATCGAATGTCTGGACGATCTCGCCGAGCTGGTTTTCGGTGGCCGGTTGCGCTGAATATTTCCAGCGACAGGCATTGGTGCAACTGCCCTGGTTGGCATCGCGCCTGTTCAGGTAGCCCGACAGCAGGCAGCGCCCGGAATAGGCCATGCACAACGCGCCGTGCACGAACACTTCCAGTTCCATGGCGGGCACTTGCTCGCGGATCTCGGCGATTTCTTCCAGCGACAGCTCCCGGGACAGGATGATCCGGCTCAGGCCTTGTTGCTGCCAGAACTCGACACTCGCCCAGTTCACCGTATTGGCCTGCACCGAAAGGTGGATCGGCATCTGCGGGTAGTGCCGGCGCACCAGCATGATCAGGCCGGGGTCGGACATGATCAGTGCATCCGGGGCCATGGCGATCACCGGCTCAAGGTCCTTGAGGAAGGTCTTGAGCTTGGCGTTGTGCGGCGCGATGTTCACCACCACGTAGAAGCGCTTGCCCTGAGCCTGTGCCTCGCGAATGCCCAGAGCCAGGTTGGTGTGATCGAATTCGTTGTTGCGCACCCGCAGGCTGTAGCGCGGCTGGCCGGCGTACACGGCATCGGCGCCGTAGGCGAAGGCGTAACGCATGTTTTTCAGGGTGCCGGCGGGGGCGAGCAGTTCTGGTGCACAGAGGTTCATGGCGGTGTCGGTCGCAAAAGCCGCACAGGGTAACTGCCCTGTGGCGAGGGTTTATTGACCTGGATCTATGCCTGATCAACCAACCGATGGCATTCGCGCGAACCGTGGCGGACTAAACGTCATCGTCAGCTTCTTCATCCAGCTGCCTCAGGCGCTGAGCCTGCCGGACTGGTCGGTACCGATGCGTTGCGACAGCTCCCGGGCGGCGGGCAGCGAAGTGAGCGGGCCGCTGATCTGCACGCCGTCCTGCACCAGATACCAGCAGGCGAGCATGCCCAGCTCTCTGAGCTGTGGGGGAACCGCGCTGCCGATAACGGACATGATCTGAACTTTGGACATGACAAGTACCTCCATTAATCTGTGGAGTTACTTTAAGGTCCGGGTGCCTTGAGGGGTAATCAACGCTTTCGATAGTGGTCATTGATGCCAGCGGGGGCAAACAACCGTCGGTCGGTCAGCTGACCACCTGATCGAGCATATGAACCACTTCCTGCTCATTGAGCAGGCCCTTGCGCACCAGGCTTTGCGTCAGCAGCGAGAGAAACTTGGCGCTGCGATGGCCTTCCAGGTGCTTGAGTTCGGTCAGTGCGTTGTAGACCTTGCTGGAGGTGCACAGTCCGACGATGCGGTGCGGGTTTTGCGTTGGCATGTGGTCGTCCTTGTTGTTATCAACCTGTTATCGACGGACAGCACCGAGCTTGCGCAGCTGTCATGACAAAAATATGACCGTTTTTTGCCGCACGGCAGAAAACGGGTCGTGTCCATCTTGCCTGGTTCCACCACGGGCATTGTCCCGATAGCGACCTTGGCGAGATTTATCCAGACCTGCACCGACAAAAGGGATAAAAAAGCCCCGCTGTTTCAGCGGGGCCTGATGAGTCCGTTACCAGCGGCCGTAGTGATGGCCGTAGCCGCGAGGCGAGCCGTAGTAACCACGGGGTGGTCCGTAGTACATCGGCGCCGGGCGGTAGTAGATCGGTTGTTGCACGTAGACCGGGGCCGGTTGGTAGTAAACCGGAGGCGGTGGTGCGTAATAAACTGGCGCGGGCTGGTAGTAGACCGGTTGCGGTGCGACATAAACCGGGCGGTTGGCGTTGATCAGGGCAGAGCCGACAATGGCAGTACCGACGATCGCGCCAAACACCGCCGGGCCTTGCCAGTAATTGCCTCCACCATGGGCTTGCGCCTGTCCTGCGATAGCGAGGGCGCCGATCAGTAAGGCAGCTGCGGGGACTTTACGGATCATGATAGTTCCTCGGTTCTTCAGCCCGGCGCTTGTGTCTGCAATAGACTCAAGGATTGTCGCGGGGATACTTCTAAGACAGCGTATTTCTGAAAAACAGCACGGCCGTTGAGTAAATTTTGTGTAAGGTCTGTAGCGACTTTCTTACCGACCTGTGTAAGCCCGTGTAATCACGCTTATATGATCGATCAGAACCCGATGGAGGGCTAATCCCGTCCATCCGAAAAGCGCATTTGAAGGAGCTTTCCCATGCAGATGAACCCCAACAAAGACACCCAGCTGTGCATGTCCCTTTCAGGGCGCCCCGGGAACTTTGGTCTGCGTTTTCATAATCATCTGTATGAACAGCTGGGCCTGAATTTTTACTACAAGGCCTTTGCCAGTCAGGACCTGCCGGGTGCCGTTGCCGGCATTCGCGCCCTGCGGATTCGGGGCTGTGGCGTGTCGATGCCGTTCAAGGAAGCCTGCATTGCCCTGGTGGATGAACTCGACGCGTCGGCCGCCGCCATTCAATCGATCAACACCATCGTCAACACCGACGGTCATCTCAAGGCCTACAACACCGACTACATCGCTGTGGCCCAGTTGCTGGAAAAACACCAGGTGCCCAAGGACTCGACCTTTGCCTTGCGCGGCAGCGGCGGCATGGCCAAGGCCGTGGCGAGCGCCTTGCGCGATGGCGGCTATGAAAACGGCCTGATCGTGGCCCGCAATGAGCGCGCCGGCCAGGCGCTGGCGCAGTCGTTGGGGTATGAGTGGCAGGCAGAGCTGGGCAATCGTCGCCCGCAAATGCTGGTCAACGTCACCCCGATCGGCATGGCGGGAGGGCCGGAGGCCGATCAACTGGCCTTTGAGGCAGACGTGATCGAAAAAGCGGAAACTGTCTTCGATGTGGTGGCGATTCCCTCGGAAACACCGTTGATCGTGCGTGCTCGTGCCGCAGGCAAGCGGGTCATCACCGGCCTGGAAGTGATCGCGATCCAGGCACTGGAGCAATTTGTGCTCTATACCGGCGTACGGCCGACGGACGAGCAATTCCACAAGGCCGTGGCGTTTGCCCGCAGCTAGGCGATGTAACCTCTGTAGGAGCTGGCTTGCCAGCGAAGAGGCTGGCCCATCCAACATCGAAGTTGCCTGACAGACCGCCTTCGCTGGCAAGCCAGCTCCTACAAGGGGTTGAAGGTGATTGCTGGTTTTGTGCCAGACACCAATCAATGCGGGGGCTGCGTTTACTCGAGGCGGGCCAGTCGTTCTTCCAACACCGCAATCCGCGCTTCCAGTTCTTCGATCCGTTCAATCGAAACCCCGCTGCTGCCACGTTCGGCCGGGTTTTGCCGTGCCGCCATGATCACCTCAATATCCACCGGATCGCCCAGGGCGTGCGTGTAACGGTCTTCGCGCTGGCCGGCCTGACGCGGAATCAACACGGCCAGGCCCCGGGCAATCAGGCGTTCGAGTTGATGCACCACCTGTTCGGCATCTTCGAATTCATGCATGCGACCGCTGCGGGTCAGCAGTTCATTGACGGTCTGCGGGCCGCGCAGGAACATCAGCCCGGTCAGGATGACCTGCGCCGGCACCAGTTCCAGGGCCTTGTCGACCCGGTGCTCCCAGCGATCGGCGCGGCTGCCCATCACCAGTCTGGTGAAACCGCGTCCTTCGAGGACGCGCAAGCTATGGCCGACCTGGCCTGGTGTGAGGTTCATCACCGGCTCGCGACTGGTTTTCTGGTTGCAGGCAATCACCAGGGCATTGAGGGTCAGGGGATAGGTTTCCGGGCTGGTGGCCTTTTTCTCGATCAACGAGCCCAGAATGCGGATTTCCGTACTGTCGAGTCGCGGCTCGTCTAAAGTCGTTTCTTGCTCAGTGCTCATGGTTCTGCGTCCTTACCCGATTCATGTTTTCACTCGCGTGGATGCACTTTAGATGGGCCGGCGCCAATGGCAACCGAATTCGTTGCGTCATCAAGTGAATGATGACAAAAAGTGTATGAATTATTAACGCCATTTTTACAATTGGCCGGGCACCGTATGCGGGGTCGCGCGCGAGTGCGTCCACAGGGTGGGATATTGTTGGCGTCATCGCCCCAAATAGCTGAACCCTGCATCGAGTCGGCCGGTGTACGACACCTAAATTCGCCTCTGATAAAAGAAATCCAATAAAGGCGAGAGTGACT
>NZ_CATKPZ010000082.1:0-217 GCF_949767415.1 Pseudomonas sp. IT-196MI5 | reverse complement strand
GCAGATGGCCGCTGCCATAGGTCAGCCAGCTGACCCGATGCCCGTCCGGGCGGGTGGTGGCGATGCGTTGGTTGAGGGCATCGTATTCGTGTTTCCACACCGCCACATGCGGTTCCTGCAAATAACGCAGGTATTGATGCTCACGGGTGTTGTTGCCCGCGCGGTCGTAGAACCATTGCAGTTTGCAGGCGGCGTTTTCGGCCAGCAGCAGGTTGCC
>NZ_CATKPZ010000081.1:0-221 GCF_949767415.1 Pseudomonas sp. IT-196MI5 | reverse complement strand
AATGCCAGCGTTGTCGACAGTGCCTATGCAGCGGCCGGCGCAACCATTGGCAGCGCCAATGACGCGTTTGCTGCAGCGCTGATTTTGAAGGTGGTCGCGCCCAGCGACAGCGAGCTGGCGCTGATCAAGAGCGGCACCGTCGTGGTGGGCATGCTCAACCCGTTCAGCAACGAAACCATCGCCAAGCTGGCCGAGTGCGGGATTACCGCCTTTGCCCTGGA
>NZ_CATKPZ010000080.1:0-235 GCF_949767415.1 Pseudomonas sp. IT-196MI5 | reverse complement strand
TGGCCGCCGCGGTGCAGAACCTGCGACGGCTGGCCAAATTTACCTCTCAAGGGCCACCTGCTACAGGATAGGTGCGCCTGCACGAAGCCAAAAACCTCAAACTAACCCACTAACCGAGCTGCAAAGCTCAACGAAGGGCCGAAAAACCACGCAATGTGGTGAGTAGGTTCTCCGGTGGTGGTCGTGCCTGAGTTCAGGCGGGCTGAAAATCCGACTTTTTCAACAGAATCGGCCA
>NZ_CATKPZ010000079.1:0-239 GCF_949767415.1 Pseudomonas sp. IT-196MI5 | reverse complement strand
TGTAGCTCACGGTCGGCGCCGTGCCGTTGTAGTTGGCATCCGGGGTGAAGGTGTAGGCGCCGTTCGCCGCGATCACCAGGGTGCCGACGTTGGCGATGGTTGCGGTGCTGCCGGCGGCGTAGGTGGCGTCACCGATGGTGAAACTGACCACGCTGACCGGGCCGTCGACGCTGCTCGTGCCCGTGAGGACGCTGCCGCTCACCGGGGCATCTTCAGCGGTGGTCACGCGTTCGCTGAGG
>NZ_CATKPZ010000078.1:0-245 GCF_949767415.1 Pseudomonas sp. IT-196MI5 | reverse complement strand
GGACGCACGTCGGACGCTTCGATCACCGCCCCCAGGCGTTTGGCGGTGGCGATGGCCTGCAGTCCGGCCACGCCGGCACCGAGGATCAGCACGCGCGCCGCTTTCACGGTGCCCGCCGCGGTCATCAGCATCGGCATGAAGCGCGGGTAGTGGTGCGCGGCCAGCAGCACGGCTTTGTAACCGGCGATGTTGGCTTGCGAGGACAGCACATCCAGGCTTTGGGCGCGGGAGGTGCGCGGCGCCGC
>NZ_CATKPZ010000077.1:0-270587 GCF_949767415.1 Pseudomonas sp. IT-196MI5 | reverse complement strand
TTTTTGGTTCCGTTAAAGGGCCAGGCAATGTGTTTCAAGTAATTAGAGCAATGGGTTTTGGCGGCGTTGTCTCACATGTATTCGAACACTCCTGTGATTAACTGCTGCTCGCAAAATCAACAGGAGTTTGCTTGTTCATGGAGTTGAGAATCGACCGACAGGCGCTGGTGCCCGTCGTACAGCAAATTGTTGACGCGCTGACCTGCTGGCTTCGTTCCAGCAGGGTGTCACCTGGTACGCGCCTGCCTTCGGTGCGACAGATTGCGCGGATCAATTTGCTCAGTCAGGTAAGCGTCACGCAGGCCTGCGAACGCCTGGTGACGCAGGGAATGCTGGTGTCCGGTCATGGCGCCGGCTATAGGGTTGCCGACCCGGCATTGGCTGCGGTTACCAGGCACGAGCCTGCGTGGTTCGACGGGGCGGAGCCCGAATACGGGGCCTGGTCGAGTGAGTTGAGGCTGGGCTGTGGCGGGCTGCCTGAAAGCTGGCGCGAGACCGACGATCTGAGTTACGCGATTCGGCAAGTCAGTCGTACCGATACGGCCAGCCTGTTCAACTACGGCACGCCGCTGGGATTGCCTGCCTTGCGACAACAGATACTCAGACGCCTCAGGCAGTTGGATATCCGGGGGCAGGACAACCGGATCATGACCACGACGGGTGCCAGTCAGGGGCTCGACCTGATTGTGCGGACACTGTTCAAGGCCGGTGACTGTGTGGTCGTGGAAAGTCCGGGTTATCCGGTGCTGTTCGATCTGCTCAGGCTGCACGGCATCCACATGGTCGGAGTGCCGCGAACACCGCGCGGGCCGGACGTGGACGTGCTCGAATCGGTGCTGGTCAAACACCGGCCTCAGGGGCTGGTCATCAATAGCTTCTATCACAACCCGACCGGCAGCAGCCTTGCACCGACGGTGGCGCGCCGCGTGCTGCAGCTGGCCAGGACTTTTGGTGTGCAGGTGATCGAAGACGACGTTTATGCGGATTTGCACAGTGGTTCCGGTACGCGACTGGCTGCGCTGGACGACAACGTGATTTACGTGGGCAGCTATTCCAAGACACTCAGCAGCTCGTTGCGGGTCGGTTTCGTGGTGGCCGGTTCTGAAGTCATTACGCGTCTGGCCGAGGTCAAGATGATCACTGGCATGGGCGCCTCACGATTTTGCGAGTCGGTGCTGGCGTGCCTGTTGGCTAACGGTGCCTACGGCAAACTGGTGCAGCGTCAACGCCAACGCTTGAACAGCAACCGGCTGGCGGTGTTGCAGTTGCTTGAAGATGCCGAATGGGAGGTTTTCGGCAAACCGGCGGGAGGCTTGTTCATCTGGGCTCGATCACGAATGTCCGACGACGATCGGGTGCGGATCCAGGCACGGCGCCTGGGTGTACTGCTGTCATCGAAGACCGCCTTCACCCCCTCGGGTGAGGCCAGTGACTGGCAGCGTATCAACGTGGCCTATGCCTGCGACCCGCGTGCCCGTGCGCTCTTCCAGGCCACTGCCGGGGATCGACCTCCAGCGTTCTGAAAACGACGTTGATGTAGCTTTTTGCCATTATTCCGGCAGCAGAGCCTTGTGTTGCTACTGGCCCGTTGCGAATCTGCGTCTACAGACTATGGCAGGGGACTAAGTGCAATGAATTCGGCCGTGCAAGGACGTTTTGCCAACCTCGGTATGGCGAAAAAACTGGGTATCGGGTTTGTCCTGGTGCTGTTGTTGACTGCGCTGGTGGCGGGCATTGGCGTGTGGTCCCTGCAAACCATCAGTCAGCGCTTCGACGGGCTCAAGAAAATGTCATCGCTCAACAGCGGTTTGCTCAAGATGCGGCTGCTGGAGCAGGAATACGCCTTGCACGGCAATCCGAAAACCGTCGACGCCCTGCACGAGGGCGTCGACGGCCTGATCGCCCTGGCCGGCCAGCTCAAGGCCGCGTCTGCGGACAACGTGCCGGTGATGAACGATGTCGAACAGTCCTTGGGCGCCTATCGCAAGGTCTTCGACGAGTTTGTCTCGCTCACCCAGACCAAGGACCTGGCGCTGGAAATGGCCAGTTGGTCGGTGTCCAGCGTGGCCAATAATCTTGATGTATTGCAGTCCGGGCTCGCTGATGACGGCGCCTATACCCTGAAGGATTCCGAAGGCAAGGACGGTGCGCAATTCCTCGAGCAGGCCAGTCAGGTCAGCCAGGTTTCACGCCTGATGCTGCAAGCCATGAATGAAGCGCGCGTGCGTCTGGATCAAAGCCGCAAAGGCGACGACAGCGCCGGGCAGGGCAAGATCGAACAGGCCAGCCAGGCATTGACCCAGGCCGAGCAGCTCAAGAGCGCGGTCAAGGATGAGGGTTACCAGACCGTCCTCAATGAGGTAATGGGTCATATCGCCAGTTTCAGTGACAAGCTCGCCGAGTACACCGGCCTGCTGGAACAGGAAAAAACCGTTTATCAGCAATTGCATCAACGCGCAGCCCAAGTGGTCGAGCGAGTGGATCAGGCTTATGTCGCGCAAGATCAGGCGATGCAGGCTGAACTGAAAAAGAACTCGCTGCTGATCATTGGCTCTTCCGCCCTGGCCTTGTTGGTTGGGCTGGTTGCCGCATGGTTCATCACCCGCTTGATCGTGGCACCGCTGCGCAGTGTGATTCATGTGGCGCAGCAGATTGCCTCGGGGGATTTGAGCGCGACCATCGACGTGACCCGCCGCGACGAAATCGGTCAGTTGATGCAGGCAATGCAGCAAATGGGCGCGGGGCTCAGCCATATTGTCAGCGGCTTGCAGTCGGGTATCGAACAGTTGGCGACTTCCGCCCAATCGCTGTCGGCGGTGACGGAACAGACCAATCTTGAGGTCAGTTCGCAGAAGGAGGAAACCGAACAGGTCGCCACCGCGATGAATCAGATGACGGCCACGGTGCATGATGTCGCGCGTAATGCGGAAGAGGCGGCACTGGCCGCGCAAACGGCAGACGACAAGGTTGAAAGTGGCCAGCAGGTGGTGCGCCAGAGCATGGCACGGATCGAGCAGTTGGCGGATTCGGCTACCTCGGCCAGTTCGAGCATCGAAAGCCTGAGTGCGCAAATCCACAATATCGGCACGGTGTTGAGTGTGATCAAAAGCGTGGCGGAGCAGACCAATCTGCTGGCATTGAACGCGGCGATCGAGGCCGCCCGGGCCGGTGAGCAGGGCAGGGGCTTTGCGGTGGTGGCCGACGAAGTGCGCGCGTTGGCCAAGCGAACCCAGCAATCGACCGAGGAAATCGAACGCCTGGTCAGCGCTTTGCGCTCGGCGGCGCAGTCGTCGGTGCAGCAGATCCAGAGCAGTGGCGAGTTGGTGAAGCTGGCGGTCAGCGACGCCTTGCAGACCGAGAGTGCGCTGGGCAGTATTGCCGCGGCGGTATCCTTGATCCAGCAGATGAACCAGCAGATCGCGGCGGCAGCCGAGGAACAGAGCTCGGTGGCCGAAGAGATCAACCGCAGTGTCACCAGTATTCGCGCCAGTGCCGACCAGTCATCGCTGGCGATGCAGGGCAATGCAGCGTCCAGTATTGAGTTGGCGCAACTGGGGGTTGAGCTGAAGGGGATGGTGGGGCATTTCAGGCTTTGAAATGATCATCGGCCTGGCCCCAAAAAGGCAACTTTTCGATTAATGCTTCCTGTAGGAGCGAGCTTGCTCGCGATGGTCGTTAAAGATAACGCGCGCTTACTGGTTTAACGCGGCGATCTGGAGTCCATCGTCGGAACGCCGCCCGGAGCAAGCTCGCTCCTACAGTTACAGTGGTTTTCGCTGATCAGTCGTAGATCGCTTTCTTTTTCCAGTCCGCGTCGGCCTCGACGTCTTTCAAGCCTTCGGTCAACTGGTTGACTTCGCCTTCGACCGGCGCAATGCGATCCATGACCTGGTCATTGGCGCGGGCCAGGAGCTTTTCCAGGTATTCCAGTTGCTCGGCGTAAACCTGTGGCTCCTGTTGTTTGCGCAGGTACTGCACGCCGCGTTCGAATGCCAGGCGAGCCTGTCCGGGCTGGTTCTGTTGCAGGGAGTGCTGGCCGAGGTTGTTGAAGAACTCGATGTGCAGCAGCACGAGGATGTGGCGCACTTCACGGATCCAGCGTTTGGCCTCGTTGGGGGCCAGGAAGCCATCCTGTGCCGCACGGGTGATCTGGCCATGCAGGGCTTCGAGCAGGAAGCGTACATCCTTGGCCTTGGCTTCGGTCTGGATCGGTGCTGGCGGATTGTTGACCGGGATGGATTCACCCTGGCCGACAAGGGCTTCCAGTTCGACGATCCGAGCCTTGAGGTTGGCGCTGGATTTTTCCAGGTTGAGCAAGCGCTGGCAGACGTTCAGTTCCAGGCGGGCGAGCAGCAGCTTGAGTGCCGGGGTCATCAGCTGGCCGGGGAACGTCTCGGTGATTTCGCCGCAGCGACGCAGGCGATCGTTGAGCTCGATCTTGGTACGGGTCTTTTCCAGCTTGTTGTTTTCCAGCACATGGTTCATGTAACCAATGGCGATCAACAGGGCGATCCCGGCTACGACGAGCAGGGTGATCATGAGTGGCGTCACCGGTAAGACCTCTTTATAGGTTACGCGTGCGAGTCGGGTGGCTTGGCATTTGAGCGCCCAGGCCCGCACGACGGGTTGGATCGGACATGCTTGTGCTTATATCGGCCGCAGCCCCGTTTCTATAAATGATGGCACCAGATATACAAAGTGCCATCATTGGGTGAACTATAACGTCTTGGCGGGTGCCGGAATATAGGCGTCAAACGCCGGGCAGCGGAAAACCGCAACGGCTCCCAAAAGCAGGGTGAAGTCATTGATTTAAATAAATTTATATCAGGGGGTTGACGACCTCTCAATCCATCCATAGAATGCGCGCCACTTGCAGCGTAAAGCACACAGCGAAACGAAGCAGGGAGTGAATGTTGTACGTGTGTCCCCTTCGTCTAGTGGCCTAGGACACCGCCCTTTCACGGCGGTAACAGGGGTTCGAGTCCCCTAGGGGACGCCAATGCGGGAATAGCTCAGTTGGTAGAGCACGACCTTGCCAAGGTCGGGGTCGCGAGTTCGAGTCTCGTTTCCCGCTCCAATTTTAAACAGCGTTGCTTTCGGGCAGGGCTGAGTGAAACCAGAACCAAGTCTTCGGATGCGGCTCTGGACACCGAAACACACACCATGTGTTCCGGGTAGCGTGTCCCCTTCGTCTAGTGGCCTAGGACACCGCCCTTTCACGGCGGTAACAGGGGTTCGAGTCCCCTAGGGGACGCCATTTGCGGGAATAGCTCAGTTGGTAGAGCACGACCTTGCCAAGGTCGGGGTCGCGAGTTCGAGTCTCGTTTCCCGCTCCATATTTAACGAAAACGCCGCTCATTGAGCGGCGTTTTCGTTTGCGCGTAAAAAACCGGATCAACCGCTGAGGCTCTGTACCAGGCTTTCGAGCGCTTCAATGGTTTTTTCATCCTGCACCGGTTGCGCAGCGGCAGCCGCTTTGATTTGGCGTGCCACGCGGTATTCGCTGGGCGTGCAGTTGGCGAACTGCTTGAAGGCACGAGCAAAGTAGGAAGGATCCTTGAAGCCGGCCTCATAGCCGATGCTGGTAATCGGCATCTGGCTGTTGTCGAGCAGATCTTTGGCGAAGTTCATGCGCTTGTCCAGGATGTAATCCGTGAAGCCAAGCCCATTGGCTTCCTTGAACAAGCGGCTGAAGCGAAATGTCGTCATGCCGCAACGCTGCGCCAATTCCCTCTGATCGATGCTGTCTCGAAAGTGCTGTTCGATGTACAGCATGACATTGCTCAGCGCCTGGTGCTTTTGGTGTCCTGAGGTCAGCCGGATGCTTTCCGGCAGGGTCGGGGAGTGGTCGATTTGCGATGAGTTGCCCCGGCCGTTGGTATTTCGACGCAGCTCGCAGAGCTGCACCACCGCCGTCAGGTAACGCTTCCTTTCGGTGCTAGAGAGCGGGAGCACCATGTATTCCCAGACGCTGGAGCGCATGGCCCATACAGCCAGTTCCTCCGAGTGCTGCACGGTGAACATGGTGATCGGGATGGTGGGGGTGGTGTGTTTGATCTCCAGCAACAGCCGCAAGCCTGGCGTGTCGGGGCGATCAAAATGGACGCAGATCATGTCTGCATGTTCGCCGATGGGCAACACGGAATTTTTCGCCAGTTTGCAGTCGCAGGAGTCCTCGAACTGCGCGGCGAGTTCTTTCGTGGACCGATCATGAGTCAGATCGAACCACAGGAGCGATGGCCTTTTGGTCAAATTGGACGTCATGTCTCTACTCTGGGGTTCTGGGTGACTCACTTTGTTAAGGAGTATTGCCAAGGTGCCATCACTTTGCAGATTTAATCCTGATAGGGAAGGCGATTTTTAGTTCTATTCGCTCTATGGGTTACCTGGAAGGCAGCCCCGGCCGAGTGTTTGTTGGTGTGTTATCGACAAACCCGGCTCGAACCGTTTGTCGCTTGTGAATCAGTGACAATTGTCTTTGCGTTTCAGTGCCTTGTTTACCCCCACCTGTTACTTCTGCAAAAGCCAATGCTGCGTATTTGGCCGCCCCGCAAAAAAGTCCTAGCGATGTGCAAAATCCTCCTAACGCCTATGCCTGCACCCTGACTAGGGTTGCATCAGGCAGCACAGAACGTACTGCCTCCGGAAAACAACTTCGAGTGAGGTGGGCAAAATGATCATGCAAACAATCAAGGCTTCGGTAGTGAAGTTCGCCAAAGACGAAGATGGCCTGACCATTGTGGAATATGCGGTGGCCGGCGGGCTAATAACCCTGGCGGTTGCCACTGCGTTTACCTCCTTGGGCACCGCCATTACCAAACAGCTCGGTTTTCTAGCTACTTGTATGGCCGGTGGGGCGTGCAAGTAAGTCTATTCCCTGTGAGAGATATGCAGCAGAAAAAACAACATTCGAGTGAGGTGGGCAAAATGATCCTGCAAACAATCAAGGCTTCGGTAGTGAAGTTCGTCAAAGACGAAGATGGTCTGACCATTGTGGAATATGCGGTGGCCGGCGGGCTAATAACCCTGGCGGTTGCCGCTGCGTTTACCACCTTGGGCAACGCCATTACCAAACAGCTCGGTTTTCTAGCTACTTGTATGGCCGGTGGGGCGTGCAAGTAAGTCTATTCCCTGTGAGAGAGATGCAGCAGAAAAAACAACTTTCGAGTGAGGTGGGCAAAATGATCATGCAAACGATCAAGGCTTCGCTAGTGAAGTTCGTCAAAGACGAAGATGGCCTGACCATTGTGGAATATGCGGTGGCCGGCGGGCTAATAACCCTGGCGGTTGCCGCTGCGTTTACCACCTTGGGCGGCGCCATTACCACGCAGCTCGGTAGGCTAGCTACTTGTATGGTCTCCGGTGGGGCGTGCTAGTAAGTCTATTTCCAGTGGGAGGGATGCGGCGATGCCTATTGAGCAGATGTTTACATCAATTGTTCTGTTAGGGCTGTTAGGTATTGCGGTGGTGAGCGACCTTCGTCGCCACCGCATCCCCAACCTGCTGGTTCTTTTGGGACTTGTTTTGGGTTTGACCAGTCAGGCTTACGCCAGTGGAATTGAGGGGTTTGGTAATGCTGCGCTGGCCATGCTGATCGGCTTTGCAGTGTTTCTACCCATGTACGCCCTGGGCGGTATGGCCGCCGGGGACGTTAAGTTGATGGCCATGGTCGGATGTTTTTTTACACCGTATGACGCGTTGTGGACGGCGCTTTTCAGTCTGATGGCTGGTGGTTTGTGCGGTTTTTTGATCATCCTTTTTCGTGGCCAGCTGCCGCAAACCTTTGCACGCTACTGGTTGATATTAAGGGCGCGAACCTACTTGGTTCCGGCGGTAGATGAAGTGGCCGGAAAGCCTTTCCCATACTCCGTTGCAATTTTGCTCGGAACCCTGGCCAGTGGCTATTGGCTGTTGATCGGCCCGTAGCCCAGGAGGCTAGTCATGCATGTAATTGTCGATAGTGGCGCCTACCCCTGCGATCGGAACGCGGTGCAACGGTTGGCGCCTCAGCCCTGCACTATCCGCGAAACTGGTCTGACCGACAGTTTTCTCGGCGAGTTGGTGTGCAAGCATTTGTTCGATGCCGGTGTGCTGGACATGTCGCGGCTGGTAGACCGCCTGGCGTTGACCGGTGCGGTACTTGAAGAGGTCCTGGCATTTCTGCGCAAGGATGGCCGTGTCGAAGTGCTTGGCCAAGCGAGTCAAACGGGCGGGCAGATGTTGCGTTATGGCCTGACCGAACGGGGTCGCAGTGTCGCCCGCGATGCCCTGTCGCGCAGTGGTTATATCGGTGCGGCACCCTTCCCGGTGAGTACCTACCGCTCCCTGATCAAACTGCAGACCATTCACCATGGTCGCATCAACGCCGACGATATGCGCAATGCTCTGGCCGGCGTAGTGCTCACGGAGGAGATGCTCGATCAGTTGGGTGTGGCGATGAATTCCGGGCGCGCGATCATGATTTATGGCCCTGCGGGTACCGGCAAGACTTATGTCAGCAGTCGGCTGATCCGTCTGTTCGCCGAGGCCATCTGGGTCCCATATGCCATCGTCATCAACGAGTCGGTGATCGAGATCTATGACCCGCAGGTGCATCAGCGGCTCGATGAAAACGCTCAACCGAACAATCTGATGCTCAACGAAGGGATCGACCGTCGACTGCTGCGCTGCAAACGCCCGATCGTCATCACGGGCGGCGAGTTGAGCATGGAACAGCTGGACGTTCGTTATGACCCCTTCACCCGTCAATACCAGGCCGCCTTGCAGCTCAAGGCCAGCAATGGCCTGTTCATCATCGACGACATGGGGCGCCAGCGCATGGCCCCCGCCGAGCTGTTCAATCGCTGGATCGTCCCGATGGAAGAGAAACGCGACTTCCTCAACCTGGGCGGCGGTCGGCATTGCGAGTTGCCGTTCGATCTGATTCTGGTGTTTTCCACCAACCTCAATCCCCTGGAACTGGCCGATGAGGCCTTCCTGCGCCGGATTGGCTACAAGCTGCAGTTCGGTTACCTGAAGCCGGAGCAGTACGAAAAGATCTGGCGTATGGAAAGCGAGCGTCTGGGCATTTCCTATGACCCGCTGCTGGTGCGTTATGCGCTGCAAAGGCTTTATGCAAGTGAAGGCATGCCTCTGGTGCCCTGCCATCCCCGAGATCTCCTGAACATGGCACTCGATCGCCAGCGTTATATCGGCGGTTCCGGACCACTGTCGCCGAAAGAGTTGGAATGGGCCTGGCACAACTACTTCGTCCAGCTCGACTTTCTTTGATACGGAGATACTGACATGAGCTCTCGTACGCTGACCCTGATAGGCGTTTCTCTGGCCATGGGCCTTGGCGCTGCATGGATGGCCGACTCCTGGCTGAGCGCGCGGCTCAATGCCAGCCCGGATGACCATCTGCGAAGCGTGGTGGTCGCCACGGTAGAGATTCCATTCGGGCAGATGGTCGAGGCCCAGCAACTCACGACCGTACGCATGCCCATGGATACGATTCCGGACGATGCCTTCGATGCCAGCGAAAAAGCCGTGGGCAAGATCGCCACGTTCGACATTCTGCGGGGCGACATCGTGCGCGGTGCGCGTCTGAGCGAGCACCTGGGGGGCAGCACCCTGGCCTCTTTGATTGCCCCGGACAAACGCGCCATATCGGTACGGGTGGACGATGTGGTCGGCGTCGGCGGATTCCTGTTGCCGGGTAACCGGGTCGATGTACTGGCGACCAAAACCACCAATGCCGGCAGTAACAGCGCCTCCTCCAGGACCATCCTCGAGAACCTGCGGGTGTTGGCGGTGGATCAGACCGCGGGGACCGACAAGACCCAACCGGTGGTGGTGCGCGCCGTGACGCTGGAGATGTCGGCGGCTGAAGCGGAAGCCCTGGTCACGGCGCAGACGGAAGGCAAGTTGCAACTGGCGCTGCGTAACCCACTGAACCTCGAGAAGAAAACCGCGGCCGTTGCGCCTGCCGCACCGGCCATGGCGGTGGCTACCGCCACAGAGCCAAAGCGCGTAGTGCCGCGTGGTAATGGAGAGGGTGGCAGTGCCGTCACCATTATTCGCGGGATCGAAGCCAACGTAGTCAAAATTCACTGACCGGGCACAACAGGTGCCAGCTCCACGATATTGGCGGAGTCGATCCGTATCGGCAATCGAGGGCTTGATGATGAATCTTCGTATTCAGCGGCCGTTCACTTCGACGCCAAGGCGCCAGGAAGGATCGGTGAGTGTATTGATGGTGATCTCGTTGGCAGCGATGGCCATGATGGCGGCGTTGGCTTTGGACGGCGGGCATATGATGCTGAACAAAACGCGCTTGCAGAATGTGGTGGACGCCGCCGCCCTGAGTGGCGCCAAAACCCTGAGTCAGGTGGAGGGTGGTATCAACAGTGTCACCGCGGCTAACGCAACACGCACCGCCGCGCTCAATACGCTGATACAAAATGCCAATGCCACGGGCAACAACGAATTGGCCACAGCGGTCGGCGGCAACGCCGGTGCATTTGCAGTGGTGGAACTGGCAAGCAGCGTCTATGGTCCGTTCGCCTTTCCCGGGCCGACGGATGCCAAATACGTTCGGGTATCGGTACCGAGCTATAACCTGACGGGATTTTTCTGGAACTTCGCCCAGGCATTCGGCCCTGGTGGCCTGGGAACCAAAGCGGTGGCGGCGATTGCCACCGCTGGGCCCAGCCCTACCAGCCCCTGCGATCTCGCACCTTTGATGGTCTGTGGCGACTCGACTCAATACAACCCGGGCGCCGGCATGTTCTGGGGCTTCCAGTTTGGTGATTTGCAGGTATTGAAGACAGCTTCCGGCAATTCTTCGCCCATTGGTCCAGGCAACTTTCAGTTGATCGATTTTGGCTCGGGCGGCAGTCAGGTCAAGGAGGATCTGGCCGGAGGTGGCAAGGTCTGTCGCAATGTGGGGCAAAATGTCCAGACTGCGCCTGGCAACAAGGTCGGCCCTACCTCTCAAGGCCTGAATACGCGCTTCGGCATCTATCAGGGGCAGGTCAGTGCCTCGGCCTATCCGCCGGATCTGGTGACGACGTCCAGCACCCCCGCGATCGCTTACGACGACTCAGTCAACCCTCCACAAACGACGTACCAGGGGCAAGCCGTCACCTCGAACAACGGCAATCTCACGGCGGGCAGCAACTCGATACTGGACTACAACGACTGGCGTGCGAGCGTGGCCGCGTGTGTGGCGGGGGGGGCTGGTTGTCAGGGCAATGGGGTGTTCGAGCGCCGGATGCTGAAAGTCGTGGTGGGCGACTGTACCGGTAAACAAGGCGGTTCAACCTCGATCCCCGTCCTCGGTTTTGGTTGCTATTTTGTGGTGCAGCCCATGGATGGCGGCGGCACGGATTCGCAGATCTTCGGTCAGTTCGTGAAGACGTGCGAGGGCGACAACGTGGCCGGCCCCTCACCGTCAACCTCTTCCGGCCCGCAGATCATTCAGCTCTACAAAACCTATCTCAACGGCAGCGGCACTCCGAGCACTGACTCGTAGGAGGCGTTATGAGACTTCACGGATTTAAACATCGGCAGCGCCAGCAAGGCTTGGCCATTGTGGAGTTCACTCTGGTCCTGCCGGTGTTGCTGCTGCTGTTGCTGGCCTTCGGTGAGTTCGGCCGCATGCTCTATCAGTACAACCTGCTGCTGCAGGCTAGCCGCGATGCCGACCGTTTCGTCGCCAGTCAGGCCTGGGACTCGACGCTTGGCAAGGTCGCTCTAAGCCCTACGCTGCAGGCCCAGACGAAAAACGTTGCGGTGTTTGGCGTGCCTGTCGACACCGGAATTGCTGTGGTGTCAGACCTGACAATTGGCAACGTGGACGTCGCAGCAGTGGGCATCGACCATGTGCGGGTCACCATCACTTACACGTTCTGCCCGGTGATTGGCGGTGGCAAATGCGCCGGATCAATTCCCGGCTTTTTTGGTAATCAGATTGCGCTGAGCATTCCGCTGGTCGCCACTACCGTGATGAGGGCCCTGTGATGAACAGAAAAAACATGCATGGCACCTATACGGTGGAGTTCGCCTTCATTGGTCTGCTGGTGTTCACACTGTTGTTCGGCGTGGTGGAAATAGGCCGCCTGTACTTCACGGTCAATGCGCTGGATGAAGCCGTGCGCCGCGGTACGCGCCTGGCGGCGGTGTGCAATATCAGCGATCCGGTGGTGTTGCGGCGGGCTATCTTCAATACCGCGACCGACGCAGGTAATAGCCAGCTGATCGGCGATCTGGCCACCACCCACCTGACGTTGACCTATCTGGACGTGAACGGTGCTCTGGTGGCCAACCCCGCCGACCTGGTCAGCGTCAATGGTTTTCGTGCCATCCGCTATGTCCAGCTGAGTCTGCAAAACTTCGTTTTCAAACTGTTCATTCCCGGGTTCGGCGTGCCCATTACCTTGCCTACATTCAGGGCAACGTTGCCACGCGAAAGCCTCGGGCGTCATTCCGATTCCGGGGAGATCACGCCATGCTGAATACCAAGGACACTCCTCTCTCCAGTTCGACCGGCAAAGCCGGGCTCAGGTTGCTGATCAGCAGCCGTGATGCCACGTCGTTGCGCGACCTGCAGAGCGTCTGCCAACGCATGCCCAGCCTGGAGGTGAGTACTCGCCTGGTGAGCAATGGGCATGTCGACCCGCTCTACGGTCTGGACCGGATGCCCGATCTGTTGCTGTTGCGTGTCAGCCACCTGTGGCGCGAAGAGCTGGCGGCACTGTTGCAGCGCCCGGCCCATGAACGTCCGCCGATGTTGGTGTGCGGGCTGCTGAGTGAACAGGAAGCCATGCGCCTGGCAATGCAGGCCGGCGCCCGTGACGTGCTGCCGGAGCCCGTCGCCGAGACAGAACTGGTCGTCGCCTTGAATCGGCTGGTCATGGAGGTTCGGACCGGCAGTGGGACAGAAGGGAAATTGCTCGCCGTGATCAGCGCCAAGGGCGGATCCGGCGGCACCATGCTGGCCTGCAACCTGGCTCAGCAGCTCAGCATGAAAGGTGGTAGTACCCTGTTGCTGGACATGGACCTGCAATTTGGCAGCGTGACGCATTACCTGGATGTGGCGCAGGCGCACAGCCATCTGGAGGTGTTGCATCAGATCGACGGCATGGACAGCGTCGCGCTACGGGGTTTTTGCAGCCACTTCAGCCCGACCTTGCATGTGCTGGGTGGCCGGGCCGGTGAGCTGTGTCTGCCGCAGGATGCTCAACCCGAGCAACTTGACACTCTGATGCAGTTGGCCCGCGCCAGCTATGACTGGGTAGTGATCGATCTGCCACGGCAAATCGACCACCTCACCGGCTCCGTGCTGGAACAGGTGGATCGGGTGTACGTGGTGGTGCAGCAGAGTGTCAGCCATCTGCGCGATGCCAGTTCCCTGGTGCGGATTCTTCGTGAAGACCTGGGCGTGCGAGGGGATCAATTGCAGATAGTGGTCAACCGCTATGACAAGGCGGCAGCGGTCAGCCTCAAAGATATCGGCGAGGCGCTGCGCTGCACGAATCTGGCGAAGTTACCCAACGACTTCAACCTGGTCAGCCAGAGTCAGAACACGGGCGTGCCGTTGGCTCTGCATGCGCCGAAGGCAGCAATCACCGTTGCCCTGTGCAACGTGGCCGATGACCTGGTCGGCAAGCAGATGGCTGGAAAAAAAGGTGTGCTCAAACGCGCCTTCAACCGTTTTTTCGGGGGGTGACCCATGATCAGCGACTTTCGTAACCGCTTGCGCAAACAATCCGCTAAATCCGCCTCGTCGCAGGCTAACCAGCCGGGTGACGACCAGCTGGATCCGGCAGAGGAAGTAATGGCGTGGGAACGTGCAACACCGGATGTTCTTTACGAAACCAAAAGTCAGGTCACCCCGGTGGAGGCAGAGTGGCGAGAAAAGATCTACCAGCAGTTGCTCAAGGTCATGGACCTGTCCTTGCTGGACTCCCTTGAACAGGCTGAGGCCGCGCGGCAAATTCGCGAAATTTGCCAGCGCCTGCTCGATGAGCATTCGGCACCGGTGAGTACGTCCAGCCGCCAGTTGATCATCAAGCAGATCACCGACGAGGTGCTTGGCCTTGGCCCCCTGGAACCGTTGCTGGCTGACCACAGCGTGTCCGACATTCTGGTCAACGGCCATGCCTCGGTCTATGTCGAGCGCTTTGGCAAACTGCAACGCACCGATGTGCGCTTTCGCGATGATCGGCATTTGCTGAACATCATCGATCGCATCGTCTCCAGCCTGGGGCGGCGTATCGACGAGTCTTCGCCCTTGGTGGACGCCCGGCTCAAGGACGGTTCGCGGGTCAACGCGATTATCCCGCCGCTGGCCATCGATGGCCCGAGCGTGTCGATCCGGCGCTTTGCGGTGGACCTGCTCAATACCGACAGCCTGATCCAGGTGGGGACGTTGACCCCGGCCATTGCCCTGCTGCTCAAGGCGATTGTCCGTGGGCGCTTGAACGTGTTGATTTCCGGCGGTACCGGCAGCGGCAAGACCACCATGCTCAATGTCCTGTCCAGTTTCATTCCGCACAACGAGCGGATCGTCACCATCGAGGACTCGGCCGAACTGCAACTGCAGCAGCCCCACGTGGTGCGCCTGGAAACCCGGCCTTCGAACATCGAGGGGCGTGGCGAGGTGAGCCAGCGGGAGTTGGTGCGCAACAGCCTGCGGATGCGGCCGGACCGCATCGTGATCGGCGAAGTGCGCGGCGTCGAGGCGCTGGACATGCTGACCGCGATGAACACCGGCCACGATGGCTCGCTGACCACGATCCACGCCAACACCGCGCGCGACGCGTTGGGGCGGATCGAGAACATGGTGTCGATGACCGGGGCGACCTTCCCGATCAAGGCCATGCGCCAACAGATCGCTTCGGCCATCGGAGTGGTGATCCAGCTGGAACGCCAAGAGGACGGCAAGCGCCGCCTGGTCAGCGTGCAGGAAATCAACGGCATGGAAGGCGAGATCATCACCATGACCGAAATCTTCTCCTTCGTGCGCCATGGCATGGGCGAAAACGGCGAAGTGCTGGGTGATTATCGGCCCAGCGGCATGATCCCCGCCTTCCGCGATGTGCTGGCCAAGCGCGGCATCGAGTTGCCGCTGACGATGTTCAGGCCTGAGTGGATGGAGGCGCGGCAATCATGAACCAGGTTCCTGGTGAATACATTCTGATGTTCCTCGGCATGGTGTTTATCGCCGTCTTCCTCCTGTCCCAGGGCGTGGCGGTGCCGGTATTCGGCGAGGCAGGCAAGATGCGCAAGCGCATCCGCGGCCGCCTGCACGTCATGGAGAAAGCCAATAATTTGCCCAACATGCAAACGGTATTGCGGCAGAAGTACCTGACGCGTTTGTCGCCCCTGGAGGCCAGGCTTGAGCAGCTGCCCTTTATGGAAACATTGACGCAGATGATCGAGCAGTCCGGGCACGAGTACCGGGCCTATCGGGTATTGCTGCTCGGGCTGGTGCTGGGTGTCTGGGCGGGTATCTTGATCTGGATGGTTTGGTCAGTCTGGTGGATGGCGCTGGTGGCAGGTTTCGCGCTCTTCTGGTTACCCATACTGAAAATTTCTCGCGACCGTGGCAAGCGTTTCGCGGCGTTCGAGGAAGGCCTGCCGGATGCGCTGGATGCCATGTGTCGCGCTCTGCGCGCCGGGCACCCCTTCAACGAAACCCTGCGTTTGGTGGCCGAGGAGCACAAGGGGCCGGTGGCTCATGAGTTTGGCCTGACCTTCTCCGATATCAACTATGGCAATGATGTACGCCGGGCCATGCTCGGCCTACTGGAGAGGATGCCGAGCATGACGGTGATGATGCTGGTGACCTCGATCCTGATCCATCGCGAGACCGGCGGCAATCTGACCGAGGTGCTGGAGCGTCTGAGTCGGCTGATTCGCGGGCGCTTCCGCTTTCAGCGCAAAGTCAAAACCCTGTCGGCGGAAGGGCGCATGTCGGCCTGGGTACTGGTGGCGATTCCCTTCGTACTGGCGATCGCGATCATCGTCACCAGCCCCAAATACCTGCCTGTGCTGATTAATGATCCCCTAGGTCACAAGCTGATCATCGGGGCGTTCTGCGCCATGTTGATCGGGATTTTCTGGATACGCAAAATCATCCGGATTCAGGTTTGAGCAGTATTCGCTACCGGGAGGTACAGGTCATGGATTTTTTGCTCGGGTTGTTCAGTCGGGTCACGGGGAACGAGGAGCTGGCGCGCCTGTTGTTCCTTGGCGCGATCGGTTTGAGTACGGGGCTTGTGGTCGTCGCCGTGATATTGCTGATGCAGGGTCTTCAGGACCCGGTGCAGCGTCGCCTGGCGCTGATCAAGCGTGGTCATTTAGGCAACACGACCGGGCAGGAAGCCCCGGGTAACCTGCAACTGTTGCTGGAGCGGGTCGGCCAGCGCTTTGCCTCGACCGGATCGGCTCAGACTTCCGTCACCCAGACCCTGTTGATGCATGCGGGATACCGCTCCTCGTCGGCGGTGCAGATGTACTGGGCAGTGCGCTTGATGTTGCCGCTGTTATTGATCGGTATTGCGTTGCTGCTGTTGCCGATGATTCCCAAGGTTTCCCTGATCATGGGGCTGCTGTTGGTGGTCTTGGTGGCCGGTATCGGATGGTTGCTGCCAGCACTGTATGTCGCCAAGCGCAAGCAGTTGCGACAAGGTCGGCTGCGTGCAGCGTTTCCGGATGCGCTGGATCTGATGGTGGTGTGCGTGGAGTCGGGCCTGGCCTTGCCCACGACCATCGAACGGGTGGCTGAGGAGATGTCGGTCAGTCAGGTCGAACTGGCTGAAGAACTGGCGCTGGTCAATGCGCAAATCCGCGCGGGCATTTCCAGTACCGAGGCGCTCAAGCAACTGGCCGTACGCACTGGCCTGGATGACGTACAAGGGCTGGTCAGCCTGTTGGCGCAGAGTATCCGCTTCGGTACCAGCGTGGCCGACACCTTGCGCATCTATGCCGATGAGTTCCGTGACCGGCGTACGCAGGCCGCCGAAGAGCTGGGGGCGAAAGTCGGTACCAAGCTGATATTCCCGCTGATTTTCTGTCTATGGCCGAGCTTCTTTTTGGTCGCTATCGGCCCAGCCTTGATCGGGGTATTCAGAGTATTCGGTAAGTGAGCAGGAGTGGCTTGCTGTCGAACAAGGTGGCTGTACTGCATAAGAACGGAGCAGGCGAACGGAGTGCATTCACTCCAATCGCTTGCTCCACCTCGTAGTACCTGGACTGTATTTTCCTGCACTCGTGATTGAGCCCGGCTTTGCAGCCAGGCCACTCTGGACTACGCCAGAGGCTGATCACCCATCGATATGCCTCAGTTGCCAATAGTCATTTGACCCGCTGTATCCTGGTCATAAAATTGCGGAATCGGGAAGTTGAAGCTATTCAGCCAGCGCTGCATGGCCAGGTCGCGTTCGGTGGCCGAAGCGGTTTGCAAGTGTGGGGAGGCAACCACACCGCGAATCTGCAGCTGCAACCACTGTTCGGTGCCTTGTTGATACGGCGAAGAGGGGCCCGGCTCGATAGCCCAGGCAGTGGTGGACAGGCAAGCCGTGCACAGGATCAACAGCCGTTTGGTATTCATCTCGACTCCTCGTACGTTCTACTTGTTCGCACTGGAAGAGGCATCGGCTACCTCGGCCTTGCGATTGCCATCGGTAGCCACCCCTTTATTGGCGGAGGCCTTGAGTTTTTCCGCGCGGGTTTGAGCCTCTACGACTTGCTTGGGGCTCAAGTCGGCGCGGGTCACGAGTTCGGCGGCCGATTTCCAGTTATCCTGGTAGATCAGCAGCGTCACCATATTGAGTGCCGCCAGTGTGTTTGCCTGCTTGAGCTCCATGGCAGTCATGAACTCGAAGCGTGCTTCAGGGATCCGGTGCTGATTGAGGTAGACGACCCCCAGGTCATTGCGCATCCTGTCGTCGGTGGGAGCCATCTGCACCGCACGCTCAAGGTGAGTGGCAGCGCTGGCGTTATCATTTTTGGCGGCGGCCAACTGGCCCAGGCCAAGTTCCCCTTCAGCCGCCAGACAGGTGCCGAGCAAGCTTTCGTACAAGGGCTGCGCGTCGCCGCTACGCCCCATCAAGCGCAGCACCCGAGCCTTGCGCAGGCGAACCTGGACCAGGCTATCGGGCATTCCTTCCAGATTCGCCAGGCTGGCATACAAACGGCCTTCGTCGGCCATGCTGTCGGCCAGGTTCAGGGCCAGTTCTTGCTCCGAATCGGGCTTGGCACAGCTGGCCGGTCGCGAAGGCATGCCGTTGCTGGCACAACCGGCAAGCATTAATGTCGCCGCTATTGCAATGACTGCTTTCATCGAAGGTCCCCTGGCTACAACAGGTTGAACGCCTGGCCAATGGCAATAAGGCTGGCCCGGCAAGCGTGCAAAGTCACCGTCAGGCGTGAGGGCGAGGCCCGTCTGGTTCCGGCTCCGGTTCATGGCGAGAGCCCGCTACGACTGTCGAAGTCGCCATTTTCCAGGAAAAACATGCGGTAGAAGTTCGGGTCGTAATTGCGCAGCTGCTCGCCAGGCAATGACGGCAGTTGTGCATTGGCCGCCAGTGGCTGGACCAGATGCGGGGTGACGATCATCAGCAGTTCGCGCTCTTCACGGTTGATGGTGTTGTCGCGGAAAAACGCGCCCAGAACCGGGATATCGCCCAGCCCCGGAAATTTGTTCACCTGGGAAGTGTTGCGGGAGCTGATCAGGCCGCTGATGACGAAGCTTTCGCCGTCGGCCAGGGAAATGCTGGTATCGGTACGGCGCACGGTCAGGGCCGGGACGACCGTGCCGGCGATGCTCACGGCGTTGGTGAAGTCCAGTTCACTGACTTCCGGCGCCACCTTCAGCGCGATACGGTTTTTCCCGATGATGGTTGGCGTCAGGGTCAGGCGGATACCGAATTCCTTGTACTCGATGAACACGTTATCGCTGCCTGAACTGGGCACCGGAATCGGTATTTCACCACCGGCCAGGAAGCTCGCGCTTTGCCCGCTGAGCGCTACCAGGCTTGGCCGCGCCAGGGTATAGGCGAAACCGCTGCCCTCCAGCGCGTTGAGTGCCACCAGGGTACTGCCGGTAGCAAACGTGAGGTTGAACTGGTCGTTTCTCACCGGTACCGACGGGGTGACAATGCCGCCGATGGTGGGCAAGGTTCGCGGCGAGCCGAACAGGAAGTTGCCGCGGACGCCGAAAATCGAGGCGGAGGCTTCCTTGAGCTTGGTCCGGCTGACTTCAACGAAGCGGATATCGGTCTGCACCTGGCTCGGCAGCAGCACGTCGTCGGAGGGCACCGACGGCGCGCTGGTCAGCGCCGCTGTGGCTTTACCCTTGACGAACACCATGCTTTGGCGCGGCGTTTTCGAACAGGCGGTCCAGACCATCAGGCTGGTGGTCCCCGGCGCAAGGCCCGTGAGTATGAACGCGTTGCTGCCGCTGGGTTGCACATCGGCAATTTTCGGGTCACCCACCGCCAGTTGCGTGACCGCAACGGGGCTGCGCAGTTCACTCTGCAGCCCCTGACCGACCTCGTAGGTTGTCGGCCAATTGTCCAGTTGCGGGCAATTGGCCGGCGCGGCCTGAGCCGCCTCCACGCTGAGGCCCATCCAGAACAGACCATGGATAATTCGCTTGAAAGCGGGCTCGCTACGAAAGCTCATTAAGTACATCCTCACCTGATAGGCCGTCTTTAGGCGGACTGAGTCGTCTCGGATCACTTCACGGGGATCGGGCTATCCCCCCCAATGCACCAGACCATTTATCCAGGGCCTTGGCGTTATTCCTTGCGTGCTACACACGAGCGGGCGCCATTCGCTGACCGGGCTGGTCAGCGAGCGAGCTTCGCAAAAACGGTATTGAGTGATCCGCCTGCCTGGACTGCCCGCCAGAGCGAGACTTGCGCCTATGGGGCGACCTGGTTCCCCTGCAAAGTAGTCGGCAATGTAGGTACAGAGCCGGAAAACGCCTGCCAGGATCATGGTGAGGTAACTCCTTTTGCCAGTTCGCTGTCTGATCACTGAAGCTGACGTGGAAAATCAAGCCGTGATTTCTTATTGTTTGAAGGTAGTTCAATCAAACCAAAGTGCCATGAATTTAAAGAAAAGCATTGGTGCAAAGGCTGGAGCCAGGGGGGGGCGAGAGGTTCGGACAGGGGGGCGCTGAAGGCAATAAACAAAAAAGGCCCGCATGCTCAAGCAGGCGGGCCTTTGGCTTCACTGATAGAAGATCAGTGCTTGCTGTCCTGGTTCGACAACGCCAGCAGCTGTTTTTCCTGGTTCCAGTCGAAAGGTTCGTCGTTCTGTTCGGCTTCGAAGCGGCGCTCTTCCAGTGCCTGATACAGGTCGATCTCTTCATCGGACAAGTAGTGCAGGCAATCACCGGCGAAATACCACAGCAGATCCCGTGGAATCAGGTGGGCGATTTGCGGGTAACGGGAAATGACTTGAGTCAGGATGTCCTGGCCCAGGTATTGGCTTTCGATCGGATCGATAGGCAGTGACGCCAGCAATTCGTCGAAGCGCTCAAGGAACAAGGCATGGCTTTCTTCGGGAACCTGCTCGGCCTCACCTACGGCGACCAGGATGCTGCGCAGGTGGTCGAGTAAAACGAGATGATCGGCAACGATGTTGGACACGAGATAAGTCCTCAAGAGCAAAACGGGCGCGGGAGTATAAAGCGCCCGCGCCCGTTTTTACATGCCAGAAGGGATCAGCGGACTTTTCCCTTGGCCAGTGCCAAAGCCTTTTGGTCAAAGTCATCGACGTCGATCACTTTGCGCCGGGCCGCTTCGGCTTCACGCAGGGTTTGGGCTTCCATCGGCTGCAACACGCCGGCCTCGAGGGCGGCATCGATCACCGACTCGCCGGCCAGCGGTTTGACCTGACCACTCTTGAGTGCCACATGCAGCTTTTTCTGCAGTGGCTGTGCGGCGCTCAACAGATTGCAGGCGTGTTGCAATGCACCGACCGGATCGTCGCTCGCTTGTGGGCGATAGCAACCCAGAAGCAATTCCTCCAGGGCAGGGTCGCCCTTGGCGCGGCCAATCAATGCAGCGACTTCGGCACCGAGTTTGTCCGATGGCCCTTTGTGCCGGCGACCGAACGGGAACACGATCACCCGCAACAGGCAGCCGACGACTTTGTTCGGGAAGTTATTCAGCAGCTCATCCATGGCGCGTTCGGCCTGGCTCAGGCTTTCTTCCATGGCCCAGGCCAGCAGTGGCGCCATGTACTGCGGTGAGTCGAGGTCGTTGTAGCGCTTGAGCGCGGCAGAGGCCAGGTAAAGGTTGCTCAGCACGTCACCCAGCCGTGCGGACAGCCGTTCCCGGCGTTTCAACTCTCCCCCCAGCAGCATCATGCTGAGGTCGGCGAGCAGGGCGAAAGCAGCGGCCTGACGATTGAGAGCGCGGAAGTAACCCTGGCTGAGTTTGTCGCCCGGCGTGTGTTCCAGGTGCCCGAAACCGAGATTCAACACCAGCGTGCTGGCGGCGTTGCCCACGGCGAAACCGATGTGCTTGAGCAGCAGGCCATCGAACTCTGTGAGCGCCTGATCCTTGTCTTCACGGTCGGCAAGGGCCATTTCCTTGAGGACGAAGGGGTGGCAGCGAATTGCACCCTGGCCGAAGATGATCAGGTTGCGCGAGAGAATGTTCGCGCCTTCCACGGTGATGAAAATCGGCGCACAGTTCCATTTGCGACCGAGGTAGTTGTTCGGCCCCATGATGATTGCCTTGCCGCCGTGCACATCCATGGCATCGCTGAGGCAGTCGCGGCCGCGCTCGGTCAGGTGGTACTTGAGAATCGCCGACAGCACCGACGGTTTCTCGCCCAGGTCGACCGCATTGGCGGTCAGCATGCGGGCGGCGTCCATCATCCAGGTGTTGCCGCCAATGCGCGCCATGGCTTCCTGAATGCCTTCGAAAGCGCCAATCGGCATGTTGAACTGCTCGCGAACCTGAGCGTATTGGCCCGTCACCAGGCTGGTGAACTTGGCCATGCCAGTGCCCACCGCCGGCAGGGAAATCGAACGCCCGACCGACAGGCAATTCATCAGCATCATCCAGCCTTTGCCGAGCATTTCCTGGCCACCGATGAGGAACTCCAGCGGGATGAACACGTCCTTGCCTGAATTCGGGCCATTCATGAACGCGGCGCCCAACGGCAGATGTCGGCGGCCGATCTCGACACCGGGCAGGTCGGTTGGAATCAGTGCCAGGCTGATGCCCAAGTCCTCCTGATCACCTAGCAGGTGATCCGGGTCGTAGGCCTTGAAGGCCAGGCCGAGGAGGGTGGCCACCGGGCCGAGGGTGATGTAACGCTTTTCCCAGTTCAGGCGCAGGCCGAGGACTTCCTGACCCTGCCATTCTCCTTTGCAGATCACTCCCGAGTCCGGCATGCCGCCAGCGTCGGAACCGGCCAGCGGGCCGGTCAGTGCAAAGCACGGGATATCGTCGCCGCGTGCCAGGCGTGGCAGGTAGTGATTGCGTTGTTCGTCGGTACCGTAATGCAGCAACAGTTCGGCCGGGCCGAGGGAGTTGGGGACCATCACGGTGGTGACGAGGTCGCCACTGTGGCTCGCCAGTTTCATCGCCACTTGCGAGTGGGCATAAGCGGAGAAGCCCTTGCCGCCAAATTCCCTGGGGATGATCAGGGCGAAAAAGCCGTTGTCCTTTATGTAGGTCCAGACGTCGGGCGGCAGGTCCATGGTTTGACTGAGCTGCCATTCATTGACCATGGTGCAGAGTGTTTCGGTCGGCCCGTCGATGAAAGCCTGTTCCTCTTCGTTCAATTGCGCTTTGGGATAGGACAGCAGTTTGCTCCAGTCCGGACGGCCACTGAACAGTTCGCCATCCCACCAGACCGTGCCGGCGTCGATGGCGTCGCGCTCTGTTTGCGACATGGGTGGCAGGGTTTTCTGGAACCAGTTGAATATCGGCGCGCTGAACAATTTGCGGCGCAGGTCGGGCAGCAGCAAGGGCGCGGCGACAGCGGCGATCAACACCCAGAAAACCAGCAGCAACCAGCCCGGCGCGCGGCTGAAAGCGCCCATTGCCACGGCATAGACGGCCACGATGACCAGGGCGGGCAGCGGGGCGATGCGGCGGTGAGCCAAATAAGCAATCCCGACCAACAGAACCAGTATCCACAACAGCAGCATATTCATTCCTCCGTGAAACCATGGCGAACCAGCCCACAGAGCTTAGACGGCATCCGTAAAACAGGCAGGTCACAGCGATGTGATTGGAATCGTGGGAAAAGCGTTCATTGAGCGAGCGACAAAGCGCCCATGTTTGGCCGAAACGTCGTTATCTCTGTGCTCAAGCGCTCGCTAGACTCGGGACTTCCCCTGGAGGTTGTTCTCATGCACGAGTATCTGAGTCCCGGCCGCTTCATCGATAGTGACCACCCGTCCGTGGTGGAGTTCGCCGAAAAACACCGTGGCGCCAGTCGCGATCCGCTTGCGCAGGCGATCAGTCTCTATTACGCCGTACGCGAAGCAGTGCGCTACAACCCGTACACATTCAGCCGCGATCCGCAGACCCTGTGCGGCAGTTATGCGTTGGCGGCCGGGGAGAGTTACTGCGTGCCCAAGGCCACGTTGCTGGCCGGTGCGGCGCGGCATTGCGGGATTCCCGCGCGGATCGGCCTGGCGGATGTACGCAATCATTTATCGACGCCACGGCTGCTTGAATTGCTCAAGAGCGACATGTTCGCCATGCACGGCTACACCGAGTTCTATTTACAGGGTCGCTGGGTCAAGGCGACGCCAGCGTTCAACCGCAAACTCTGCGACCTGTTCAATGTGGCGCCGCTGGAATTCGACGGGATCAACGACAGCGTTTTTCATCCCTTCAACCGCGATGGCGCGAAGCTGATGGAGTACCTGGTCGATCACGGCCAATTCGCCGACGTACCTGAAGCGTTCTTTTTCGAACACCTGGAAAAATGCTATCCGCACCTGTTCGGTGAGCAGCAGCAACCGCTGTTGGGTGATATGCAGAGCGATTTGAGTCGCGCCTGATCCGGCGTATGCTGCCTGCCCACTTACCGAAAAAGAGGCGCTCATGCTGAAGATCTGGGGTCGGAAAAACTCATCGAATGTCAGAAAGCCATTGTGGGCCGCCGAAGAACTGGGACTGGCCTACGAGGCTATCGATGCCGGTGGCGCCTTTGGTGTCGTCGATACGCCCGAGTACCGCGCGATGAACCCCAACGGTCGGGTTCCGGTGATCGAGGACGATGGCTTCGTGCTGTGGGAATCCAACGCCATCGTGCGTTATCTGATGGCCCGTCACGCCGACGGCACGGCCTGGTATCCGGCGGATCTGCAAGCCCGTGCCAGCGCCGACAAATGGATGGACTGGACCACCTCAAGCTTTGCCGGCCCGTTCCGTACCGTGTTCTGGGGTGTGCTGCGTACCCCGGCAGACCAGCAGGACTGGCCCGCCATCGAGGCGGCGATCAAGGAATGCGACACGCTGCTGGCGATGGCCGATCAGGCGTTGGCGAGCAAGCCTTATCTGTCCGGAGACGAAATCGGCATGGGCGATATTCCCCTGGGCAGTTTCATTTATGCCTGGTTCGAGATGCCGATCGAGCGTGCGCCACAGCCGCATCTGCAGGCCTGGTACGCGCGGTTGAAGCAGCGTCCGGCGTATCAAAAGGCCGTCATGACCGCGTTGACTTAATACTCACTATCGACACGCTTGACTGTACTTGTGTGGCGGCGACAAGCACCATTGCGCTGATGCGACGTGGTTGCAATGCGCGCCGCCCGCCCTTACCTGACCCTTTTTCCCCTTCTTGGTGCGTAAATCAGATATGAGTTCCGCTCTGTCCATCCGGCAGCTAACCAAAACCTACGGCAACGGTTTCCAGGCCCTGAGTGGTATCGATCTGGATGTCGCCGAAGGTGACTTCTTCGCCTTGCTCGGCCCGAACGGCGCCGGCAAATCCACGACCATCGGGATTCTCTCGACCCTGGTGAACAAGACCAGCGGTACGGTGAATATCTTCGGTCACGATCTGGACAAAAATCCTGCGCAGCTCAAACGCTGCATCGGCGTGGTGCCCCAGGAATTCAACTTCAACCAGTTCGAAAAGACCTTCGACATCGTCGTGACCCAGGCCGGCTACTACGGCATCCCGGCGAAAATCGCCAAGGAACGCGCCGAACAGTACCTGACCCAGCTCGGCCTGTGGGACAAGAAGGACGTGCCGTCGCGTTCGCTGTCCGGCGGCATGAAGCGGCGCCTGATGATCGCCCGCGCGCTGGTGCATGAACCGCGCCTGCTGATCCTCGACGAACCGACTGCCGGGGTGGACATCGAACTGCGTCGCTCGATGTGGAGCTTCCTCACCGAGCTGAACCAGAAAGGCATCACCATCATCCTCACCACCCACTACCTGGAAGAGGCTGAGCAGTTGTGCCGCAACATCGGCATCATCGACCACGGCACCATCGTCGAGAACACCAGCATGAAGCAGTTGCTCAGCCAACTGCATGTCGAAACCTTCCTGCTGGATATGAAAAACACCTTGCAAGTAGCGCCGCAGTTGCTCGGTTACCCGGCCAAGCTGATCGACAGTCACACCCTGGAAGTCCAGGTGGACAAGTCCATGGGCATCACCGCGCTGTTCACCCAGTTGGCGCAGCAGAACATCGAAGTGCTGAGCCTGCGCAACAAAACCAATCGCCTCGAGGAGTTGTTCGTGTCCCTGGTGGAGAAAAATCTGTCGAAGGTGGCGGTATGAGTTCCGAGCTGCGCCCCAACCTCGTTGCCCTCAACACCATCGTTTACCGTGAAGTCCGGCGTTTCACCCGGATCTGGCCGCAGACCCTGCTGCCGCCGGCCATCACCATGGTTCTGTACTTCGTGATCTTCGGTAATCTGATCGGTCGGCAAATCGGCGACATGGGTGGCTTCACTTACATGGAGTACATCGTGCCGGGGCTGATCATGATGTCGGTGATCACCAACTCCTACGGCAACGTGGTGTCGAGTTTCTTCGGCAGCAAGTTCCAGCGGTCCATCGAAGAACTGATGGTCTCGCCGCTGTCGCCGCACACCATTCTGATCGGCTACACCCTGGGCGGCGTGCTGCGTGGCTTGATGGTGGGGATCATCGTGACCTTGCTGTCGCTGTTCTTCACCCATTTGCAGGTGCATCACCTGGGCGTGACCATTCTGGTGGTGGTGCTGACCGCGACGATCTTCTCGCTGCTGGGCTTCATCAACGCCGTGTTTGCGCGCAACTTCGATGACATTTCGATCATCCCGACTTTCGTGCTGACGCCACTGACCTACCTGGGCGGGGTCTTCTACTCGATCACCTTGCTGCCGCCGTTCTGGCAGACCGTGTCCCTGGCCAACCCGGTGCTGCACATGGTCAACGCGTTCCGTTACGGCATCCTCGGCGTTTCGGATATTCGCATCAGCGTGGCGATCGCCTTCATGCTGGTTGCGACCGTGGTGTTGTATCTCGGTAGTGCACGGTTGCTGGTGAGTGGACGCGGGATGCGTACCTGAGGACGACCGAGTCGTTTGCATCGCGAGCAAGCTCGCTCCCACAAGGATCTTTTGGGGTGGCATAAATCCCACTCACACCAGAGACCCTGTGGGAGCGAGCTTGCTCGCGATGGCGTCGGCCCATACACCGCAAAAAAACGGCCTCCCAAAGTGGAGGCCGTTTTGCCTTCTCACATCCGGCTCTTCTTGCGCCGCTTCCATTGCCTGGCCACCCACCAGCGCCAATACATCATTACCAGGAAGTAGGCCAGTGCCCCGAGTACCAGCCCGGTTACCACCGAACCCAATAGAAACGGTTGCCACAAGGTCGAGATTTCGCCGCTGATCCACTCCCAGCTCAGCGAGTCCGGCAACTGCCGGGCGGGGACGTCCATCAGCCAGGCGCCGGTCTGGTAGGTGCAAAAGAACACGGCGGGCATGGTGATCGGGTTGGTCAGCCAGACCAGGCTCACGGCAATCGGCATGTTGCCGCGTACGATGATGGCGAGGATGGCCGCCAGCAGCATCTGCAGCGGGATCGGCAGGAACGCGGCGAACAGGCCCACGGCCATGGCGCGGGCAACGGAGTGGCGATTGAGGTGCCACAGGTTCGGGTCATGCAACAGCGTGCCGAGAAAGCGTAAGGACTTGTGTTCCCTGATGCTCATCGGGTCTGGCATGTAACGTTTGAATAAGCGCCGGGGCATAAGGCTTCTCGGTCGGTCAAGGCGGCAAGTATGTCTGGATTCCAGGAACTGCCCATTCAGACTTTGTGACAATTATTGACGACGCCCATGCAACGGGCGGGCTAAGCCTTGAGGGTACTCTCAAGGACGGGCTTATGCGCACAGGGATGATGGTGCTGGCGTTGGGTCTGCTGACCTTGCGTTTTTTACCGGCATTGCCGCCGGTCTGGTTGTGGCTGGCGATGCCGGTAGCGGGTTTGATGTTGCTGCCGTTCAGGACGTATCCGGTGGCGTTTTACCTGTTCGGTTTGAGTTGGGCCTGCGTGAATGCGCAGTGGGCGCTGGACGACCGGTTGCCGCCGTCCCTGGACGGAGAAACCCGCTGGGTCGAAGGTCGGATCACAGGCTTGCCCCGGCATGATGACGGTGTCGTGCGTTTCGAATTGACCGACATCCAGTCCCGACGTACCCGGCTGCCGCAGCAAATGCGTCTGGCCTGGTATGACGGGCCGCCGGTGAACAGTGGCGAGCGCTGGCGCCTGGCAGTCAAGCTGAAGCGTCCGGTCGGGCTCCTCAATCCGCAGGCCTTCGACTACCAGGCCTGGTTGCTGGCACAACGCATCGGGGCGACCGGCACGGTCAAGCAGGGCGAACGCCTTGCGCCAGCCCTATGGGCCTGGCGCGATGCAATCCGTCAGCGTTTGCTGGCGGTGGATGCCCAAGGGCGAAGCGGCGCGTTGACGGCATTGGTGCTCGGGGACGGTGCCGGGCTGGGTCGCGAAGACTGGCAGGTATTGCAGGACACCGGCACGGTGCATCTGTTGGTGATTTCCGGGCAGCACATCGGAATGCTGGCGGGCGTTGTGTATCTGCTGATCGCCGGCCTGGCCCGCTTTGGGTTATGGCCGAACCGTCTGCCATGGTTGCCCTGGGCGTGTGGCCTGGCATTCGCCGCTGCGCTCGGTTACGGGATGCTGGCCGGTTTCGGGGTGCCGGTGCGACGGGCCTGCGTGATGATCGGTCTGGTGTTGTTGTGGCGTCTACGGTTCCGTCATCTCGGTGCAGGGTGGCCGCTGTTGCTGGCCCTCAACGGCATTTTGCTGCTGGAGCCGCTGGCGAGTCTTCAGCCTGGTTTCTGGCTGTCCTTCGCGGCCGTGGCGGTCTTGATATTGACCTTCGGCGGTCGGTTGGGGCCATGGCGTTGGTGGCAATCCTGGACCCGCGCCCAGTGGCTGATTGCAATCGGGCTGTGCCCGTTGTTACTGGCACTGGGGTTGCCCATCAGTCTCAGCGGGCCGCTGGCCAATTTGTTCGCGGTGCCCTGGATCAGCCTGGTGGTACTGCCACCGGCGTTGCTCGGGACGCTGTTGCTGCCAGTGCCTTACGTGGGTGAAAAATTGCTGTGGCTGGCGGGCGGCCTGATCGATGGGTGGTTCAGGGGATTGGGGCTCGTCTCCGGTCAGGTTCCGGCGTGGGTGCCCGCGGCAGTCCCGCTATGGGCCTGGGTAATCGGTGCCATTGGCGCCTTCTTGCTATTGCTGCCGCGAGGCGTACCGATGCGCCCGTTAGGCTGGCCCATGCTGTTGATGCTGGTTTTTTCGCCCAGGCCGATGTTGCCGGAAGGCATGGCCGAAGTCTGGCAACTGGATGTCGGTCAGGGGCTGGCGATCCTGGTGCGCACTCGGCATCACACGATGCTGTATGACGCCGGACCGCGTTTCGGTGAACTCGACCAGGGGGAGCGGGTGGTGCTGCCGGCGTTGCGCAAACTGGGGGTGAAGGGCCTCGACCTGATGCTGATCAGCCACGCCCATGCCGATCATGCCGGCGGTGCCCGGGCAATTGCCAAGGGCTTGCCGGTGAAACAGGTGGTCAGTGGTGAACCGTCGGACTTGCCGGTGGAGTTGCAGGCCGAGCGTTGTGACAGCGGTCGGCAATGGACCTGGGATGAAGTCGATTTCCGGCTTTGGCACTGGCCATTGGCCGGCGACAGCAACCAGAACTCCTGTGTCCTGCTGATCGAGGCCAATGGCGAACGGTTGCTGTTGAGTGGCGACATTGATGCCGCCGCCGAGAGAGCCCTGCTGGACAGTCCGTTGGCCCTGCCCACCGATTGGTTGCAAGCGCCACACCACGGTAGTCGCAGTTCGTCGTCCAGCGCCCTGCTGGATGCCCTGCAACCAAAAGGTGCGCTGATCTCTCGCGGGCAGGGCAATTCGTTTGGCCATCCGCATCCCACGGTCATCGCGCGTTATCAAAAACGTGGAATGGCGATCTACGACAGCGTCGAACAGGGTGCCATTCGTCTGCAACTGGGGCGCTTCGAGCCGCCGTGGTCAATGCGCCAGGAACGGCGTTTCTGGCGCGATCCGTCGCCCTCGGAGCAATGACCGGGCATTATCGAAGCCCGACCGGATGCGGCATCACGGTCTTCGGTGCTTGCACCCCCTATGTTAGAGTGACGCACTTTTTCGAGGGGACTGTCACTGTGTGGGAATTGGTCAAATCCGGCGGCTGGATGATGCTGCCGATCATTCTGAGTTCCATCGCGGCCATGGCCATCGTCGCCGAGCGTCTCTGGACGCTGCGTGCCAGCCGCGTGACCCCGGAGCATTTGCTCGGGCAGGTCTGGGTCTGGATCAAGGACAAACAGCTCAATAAGGAAAAACTCAAGGAACTGCGCGCCAATTCGCCTTTGGGCGAGATCCTGGCGGCCGGTCTGGCCAACTCCAGGCATGGTCGCGAGATCATGAAGGAGTGCATCGAAGAGGCCGCTGCCCGGGTGATCCACGAGCTGGAGCACTACATCAACGCGCTAGGCACCATCGCCGCCATGGCACCGTTGCTGGGTCTGCTGGGTACCGTGTTGGGCATGATCGATATCTTCAGTTCGTTCATGGGCACGGGCATGACGACCAACGCCGCAGTGCTGGCCGGCGGTATTTCCAAAGCTTTGATTACCACGGCTTCGGGCCTGATCGTCGGTATTCCGGCGGTGTTCTTCCACCGGTTTCTGCAACGGCGCATTGATGAGCTCGTCGTGGGCATGGAGCAGGAAGCGATCAAGCTGGTTGAAGTGGTGCAGGGCGACCGTGACGTTGATCTGGCCGAGGGCAAAGCGTGAAATTCCGCCGCAAGCAACGGGAGAACGTGGACATCAACCTCGTGTCGCTGATCGACGTGGTGTTTGTCCTGCTGCTGTTTTTCGTGGTGACCACCACCTTTACCCGTGAAACCCAGTTGCGCGTCGATCTGCCGGAAGCCGTCAGCGGCACACCCGCCGACGATCAGAGCAAGCCTTTGGAGATCGCCATCAGCGCCGACGGTGTGTACTCGGTGAACAACCAGATCCTGCCCAAAAGTGACCTGGCCTCGTTGATGGACGCGCTGCAAAAAGAAGCCAACGGCGACACTAACCGACCGCTGTCCATCAGCGCTGACGGCAAGACTCAGCATCAGTCCGTGGTGACTGCCATGGACGCCGCCGGCAAACTCGGATTCAGCCATTTGCGCATGACCACCATCGAAGCGGCGCCCCCCGCGTCCTGATGGCCATGTCCGATCGATTGCTGGCCGCGTGGTACGCAGGTCATCCGGCCCTGAAGCTGTTGCAGCCACTGGAGTGGCTGTACCGGCGCGTGGTCATGAACAAGCGCAAGCGCTTTTTGGCGGGTGAGGGGCAGATCTATCTGCCACCCGTGCCGCTGATTGTGGTGGGCAACATCACCGTGGGGGGCACCGGCAAGACGCCGCTGATTCTATGGATGATCGAGCACTGCCAGCGCAGCGGCCTGCGGGTCGGCGTGGTCAGCCGCGGCTACGGCGCCAAACCGCCGCAATTGCCTTGGCGAGTTGAAGCCGAACAAAGCGCCGACATCGCGGGTGACGAGCCGTTGTTGATCGTCCAGCGCACGGGTGTGCCGCTGATGATCGACCCCAATCGCAGCAACGCCGTCAAAGCGTTGCTGGCCAGTCAGCCGCTGGACCTGATCCTGTCTGACGACGGCATGCAGCACTACCGCATGGCCCGCGACCTGGAACTGGTGTTGATCGACGCCGCTCGCGGCCTGGGCAACCGCCGTTGCCTGCCTGCCGGACCATTGCGTGAACCGGTCGAGCGCCTGCAAAGCGTCGACGCGGTCCTCTACAACGGTGCCGCGACTGACCGCGATGATGGGTTTGCCTTTCAATTGCAATCCACCGCGCTGGTCAATCTGCGCAGCGGCGAACGGCGTCCCCTCGACCACTTCCCCAGCGGCCAGGCCCTGCACGCGGTGGCCGGCATCGGCAATCCGCAACGTTTCTTCAAGACCCTCGAAACGCTACACTGGAAGCCGGTTCCACATGCGTTTGCCGACCACGCCGAATACAGCGTGCAGGCGTTGAATTTCACGCCGTCGTTGCCGTTGGTGATGACGGAAAAAGACGCGGTGAAATGCCGTGCCTTTGCCGCCGCCGACTGGTGGTACCTGGCGGTCGATGCCGTGCCGTCGCCGGCCTTCGTGGCCTGGTTCGACACACAGCTGATGCGCCTGCTGCCGGCTCGTTTGTTGCCTTAACTCCGTTTTTTCCAGGGAATGCTCATGGACACCAAATTGCTCGATATCCTCGCTTGCCCGGTCTGCAAAGGCCCGCTCAAGCTCAGCGCCGACAAGACCGAGCTGATCAGCAAGGGCGCAGGCCTGGCCTACCCGATTCGCGACGGCATCCCGGTGATGCTCGAATCCGAAGCGCGCACCCTGACCACCGACGAGCGCCTGGATAAATGACCACAGCCTTTACCGTCGTCATTCCGTCGCGTTTCGCCTCCACCCGCCTGCCGGGCAAGCCGCTGCTGCTGATCGCCGGCAAGCCGATGATCCAGCACGTCTGGGAACAGGCGAGCAAAAGCAGTGCCGAGCGAGTGGTGGTTGCCACCGACGACGCGCGCATTATCGAGGCCTGCAAGAGCTTCGGCGCCGAAGTGGTACTGACCCGTGAAGACCACAACTCCGGCACTGATCGCCTGGCCGAAGTCGCGATGAAACTGGGCCTGGCGCCCGACGCCATCGTGGTCAATGTCCAGGGCGACGAACCGCTGATCCCGCCGAGCGTGATCGATCAG
Source organism: Pseudomonas sp. IT-196MI5 (assembly GCF_949767415.1). Taxonomy (NCBI): domain Bacteria; kingdom Pseudomonadati; phylum Pseudomonadota; class Gammaproteobacteria; order Pseudomonadales; family Pseudomonadaceae; genus Pseudomonas; species Pseudomonas sp. IT-196MI5. The sequence goes on along the minus strand of NZ_CATKPZ010000077.1, from coordinate 238,275 downwards.
GTTGCCGCCAACCTGGCGGCCCACGCCGAAGCGCGCATGGCCACCCTGGCCGAGCCGATCGAAGACGTGGACACCCTGTTCAATCCCAACGTGGTCAAGGTCGTCAGCGACCTCAATGGCCTGGCGCTGACGTTCAGTCGCGCCACCTTGCCCTGGGCGCGGGATGCGTTCGCCGTGAACCGTGAGCAGTTGCCGGAAGGTGTGCCATATCGCCGCCACATCGGCATCTATGCCTACCGCGCCGGTTTCCTGCAGGATTTCGTCAGCTGGGGTCCATGCTGGCTGGAAAACACCGAGTGCCTGGAACAGCTGCGTGCCCTGTGGCACGGCGTGCGGATCCATGTGGCCGACGCACTGATCGCGCTGCCAGCCGGTGTCGATACCATTGAAGACCTCGAGCGCGTTCGTCGCCTGCTGGAGGCGTGATGCGGGTTCTGTTTGTCTGCCTGGGCAACATCTGCCGCTCTCCCACGGCCGAAGGCGTGCTGCGGCACAAATTGCGTGAAGCGGGTCTGGCTGAGCGGGTCGAAGTCGCTTCCGCCGGCACCGGTGACTGGCATGTCGGCAAGGCGCCGGACAAGCGCAGTCAGGCCGCGGCGCAGCTGCGTGGTTATGACTTGTCCACCCAGCGCGCCCGGCAAGTCAGCCGCGCCGATTTCGCCACCTACGACTTGATCCTGGCGATGGACAACAGCAACCTGCGCAACCTCGAGGCCTTGCAACCGGCCAAGGGCAAGGCCGAGCTGGACCTGTTCCTGCGCCGTTACCAGTCGCCAGTCGATGAAGTGCCGGACCCGTACTACGACGGTGAGCAAGGCTTCGAGCAGGTGCTTGACCTGATCGAGCACGCCAGTGATTTACTGGTGATCGAATTGAAGGGACGGTTATGAGTTTGCAGGTTCAATCGCAGGTTTCGCTCAAGCCGTTCAACAGCTTTGGCGTTGACGTTGAGGCTTTGCTGTTCGCTGAGGCCCATAGCGACGCCGATGTGCGTGAAGCCCTGGCCTATGGGCTGGAACACGAGGTTCCGGTGCTGGTGATTGGCGGTGGCAGCAACCTGCTGCTGACGGCGGATATCGATTCACTGGTGCTGCGCATGGCCACGTGCGGGATTCGCGTGATCAGCGATGATGGCAGCAAAGTGGTGATCGAAGCCGAGGCGGGCGAGCCCTGGCATCCATTTGTGCAGCACACGCTGGCGCTGGGGTTGTCCGGCCTGGAAAACCTCAGCCTGATTCCCGGCACTGTCGGCGCGGCACCGATGCAGAACATTGGCGCTTACGGGGTCGAGATCAAAGACGTGTTCGCCGGCTTGACCGCCCTCGATCGCCAGAGTGGCGAACTGCGTGACTTCACATTGCAAGAGTGCAACTTCGCTTACCGCGACAGCCTGTTCAAACAGGAACCGGGTCGCTGGTTGATCTTGCGTGTGCGTTTCGCCCTCGATCGCGCTGCGCATCTGCATCTGGAGTACGGCCCGGTGCGTCAGCGCCTGACCGAACAAGGCATCGAGCATCCGACCGCCAGCGATGTCAGCCAGGCCATTTGCAGCATCCGCAACGAAAAGCTCCCGGACCCGGCCGTACTCGGCAATGCCGGCAGCTTCTTCAAGAACCCTTTGGTGTCGGCGGCGCTGGCTGAGCGGCTCAAGGGTGAGTACCCGGACCTGGTGGCCTATGCGCAACCCGACGGTCGAATGAAACTGGCCGCTGGCTGGTTGATCGAACGGGCGGGGTGGAAGGGTTTCCGTGAGGCTGACGCTGGCGTGCATAAATTGCAGGCGCTGGTGCTGGTCAACTATGGCGGCGCAACGGGCCTGCAATTGCTGAACCTGGCGCAGCGCATCCAGAAAGACATTTTCGAGCGTTTCCATGTCGATCTGGAAATGGAGCCGAACCGCTATTGAGTTAGGGGGCGTTCTCAACTAGTTTTCACGACGGGAAAACTAGTTGAGAACGCCCCCTAAGCTTCCAGGACGGATCAAAAAGCCCTGCACGATGTTTATCGTGCAGGGCTTTTTTGTTAATGCTCGGTTAACTTAGTCAGCTAACGATGCACACTCTTGCTCCACCAAAGGCCCGGTGCAGACCGTTTGCGTCCGCACAAGAGAGCCCATTAGCCTGAGTCGATCTGCGTGCGACCCACCGAAATCCAGCGGCAGATTGCTCGACCCCATAACTGAAGATCCATGCGGGCGTGCCCATGATTACCCTGAAGCTCAATGGTCAAGACCATCAACTCGACGTCACCGAGGACATGCCGCTGCTCTGGGCGATCCGTGACGTGGCTGGCTACAACGGCACCAAGTTCGGCTGCGGCATGGGCCTGTGCGGGGCCTGTACCATTCATATCGAAGGGGCTCCGGCCCGCAGCTGCATCACGCCCATCGGTTCAGTGGTCGGACAGAATGTCAGCACCATCGATAACCTGCACGCCGATCCGATCGGCAAAGTCGTGCAGCAAGCCTGGCTCGACACGGCAGTCGCCCAATGCGGCTTCTGCCAGGGCGGGCAGATCATGTCGGCGACGGCGCTGCTCAAGACCCATCCGAACCCGAGCGACGAGCAGATCGAAGAAGCCATGGTCGGCAACATCTGCCGCTGCGGCACCTACAACAGGATCAAGACCGCGATCCGCCAGGCCTCCACTGACCTGAAGGAGGCCAAGGCATGAGCCGGTTACCGAATGATTTCGCCCTGAGCAACCTCAGTCGGCGTGGTTTTATCAAAGGCGTCAGCGCTGCTGGTGTATTGGTCGTCGCCGCGAGCTGGGGCTGGCAGGATGCGTTTGCCAAAGAGAAAGAAAAAAAATTCGGCGCCGACGGCATGCCCCATGGCTGGGTCGACGATCCGAAAGTTTATGTGAGCATCGCCGCCGATGGCACGGTGACTGTGATCTGCAACCGCTCGGAGATGGGCCAGGGCGTGCGCACCAGCTTGACCATGGTGGTGGCCGATGAACTGGAAGCCGACTGGGCGATGGTCAAGGTGCAGCAGGCCCCCGGCGACGAAGTGCGCTTCGGCAACCAGGACACCGACGGTTCGCGCAGCATGCGTCACTGGTACGAGCCGATGCGTCGCTGCGGTGCCGCCGCGCGGACCATGCTCGAACAGGCCGCCGCCGCACAATGGAAAGTGCCGGTCGGTGAATGCCATGCGCAACTGCACAAGGTCGTCCATGAGCCGTCCGGCCGTGAGCTCGGATATGGCGCCCTGGCCTCTGCTGCGGGCGCCTTGCCGGTTCCGGCTCGCGACAGCCTGAAGCTCAAGCAACCTGTTGAGTTCCGTTACATCGGCAAGGAAGGCACCAAGGCCATCGACGGTGAAGACATCGTCAACGGTCGTGCGGTGTACGGCGCCGACGTGCATTTCGACGGCATGCTGTATGCCACCATTGCGCGGCCCGCGGTGTATGGCGGCAAAGTCAAAAGCTTCGATGGCAGCGCGGCGATGAAAGTCCCCGGTGTGGTCAAGGTGGTGCAGATCGAAAGCCGTCCGTTGCCTTCGGAATTTCAACCGCTCGGCGGGATCGCCGTGGTGGCGAGCAATACCTGGGCGGCGATCAAGGGCCGCGAGGCGCTGATAATCGAGTGGGACGACGGCCCCAATGCCAGCTACGACTCGATCGCCTATCGCAAGGAACTTGAAGCGGCCTCGCTCAAGCCCGGCAAGGTGGTGCGCAATACCGGCAACATCGACAAGGCCATGGCCAGCGCCGGCAGCACCCTGGAAGCTTCCTACTACTTGCCGCATTTGTCACAGTCGCCGATGGAACCGATGGTCGCCATTGCGCGGTTCACGGACGGTGCCTGCGAAGCCTGGGGGCCAAGCCAGGCGCCGCAGGTCACCCGGGAACGGATCGGTGAACGCCTGGGCCTGCCGTTCGACAAGGTCACGTTCAACGTGACCTTGCTCGGGGGCGGGTTCGGGCGCAAGTCCAAGCCTGACTTCATCATCGAAGCCGCCATCCTCGCCAAGGAATTCCCCGGCAAAGCGGTGCGGGTGCAATGGACCCGCGAAGACGACATCCATTGTTCCTACTTCCACACCGTATCGGCCGAATACCTCAAGGCGAGCCTGAACAAGGATGGCCTGCCATCCGGCTGGTTGCACCGCACGGTGGCCCCGAGCATCACCGCGTTGTTTGCACCGGGCATGAACCATGAGGCGGCGTTCGAATTGGGCATGGGATTCACGAACATGGCGTATGCGATCCCCAACATCCGCCTGGAGAACCCCGAAGCAACGGTGCACACCCGCGTCGGCTGGTATCGCTCGGTGTCGAACATTCCCCATGGTTTCGCGATCCAGAGTTTTGTCGATGAGCTGGCGCACAAGGCCGGGGAGGACCCGCTGAAGTACCAGATCAGACTGCTCGGTCCGGACCGTCAGATCGATCCGCGCACCTTGAGTGAAGAGTGGAACTACGGCGAATCCCCCGAGCGTTATCCGATCGACACTGCGCGCCTGCGCACGGTACTGGAGACCGCCGCCAAAGCCGCCGGTTGGGGGCGCGAGTTGCCCAAGGGCCGCGGTCTGGGACTGGCGGTGCATTACAGCTTCGTGACGTATGTGGCGGCGGTGATCGAGGTGGAAGTCAAAGACGACGGTACGCTGCTGGTGCACAAGGCCGACATTGCTGTCGATTGCGGGCCGCAGATCAACCCCGAGCGGATTCGCGCGCAGTTCGAAGGCGCCTGCGTCATGGGCCTGGGTAATGCGGTGCTGGGGGAAATAAGCTTCAAGGACGGCAAGGTCCAGCAGGATAACTTCCATATGTACGAAGTGGCACGCATGTCCCTGGCGCCGAAAGAAGTGGCCGTGCATCTGGTGACGCCGCCGGGCGATGTGCCATTGGGCGGTGTCGGTGAGCCGGGCGTACCACCGATCGCGCCCGCGCTGTGCAATGCGATCTTTGCGGCCACTGGCAAACGCATCCGCAGCCTGCCGGTTCGTTATCAGCTGTCGGGCTGGCAGAAGGCCGGAGCCTGATGGACAGCGTCGATCTGAACGTCCTGCGCAGCGTGTTGCAATGGCATCGCGCCGGTCAGCGGGTAATGTTGTACAGCGTGGTCGAAACCTGGGGCACTGCACCCCGGGCACCCGGCGCCATGTTGGCCTTGCGTGAAGATGGCATGGTGATCGGTTCGGTCTCGGGCGGGTGTGTCGAAGATGACTTGATCGCCCGGCTGCACGACGGGCGCCTTGCGCTTGACGGGCCGCCGGTGCAACTGATCACCTACGGCGTGACCCGCGAGGAAGCCGCACGTTTCGGCTTGCCCTGCGGTGGCACCTTGCGCTTGACCGAGGAGCGTATCGACGATGGGGCTTGGGTCGAGCAATTGCTCGCCCGTTGCGAAGCCCATGAAATCGTTGCCCGTGAACTGAACCTGGCCACCGGCGAGGTGCTTTTGCAGCCGGCCAATAAAGCTGACGTGTTGACGTTCGACGGACAGACCTTGCGGGCGATCTATGGCCCGCGCTGGCGCTTGCTGCTGATCGGCGCGGGGCAGTTGTCGCGCTATGTGGCGGAAATGGCCCGGTTGCTGGATTTCGAGGTGTTGATTTGCGATCCGCGTAGCGAGTTCGTCTACGGCTGGGAGGAGCAGCACGGACGATTCGTTTCGGGCATGCCGGATGAGGCGGTGTTGAATATCGAGACCGATGAACGCACGGCCATCGTGGCCTTGACCCATGATCCGCGCCTGGACGACATGGCGCTGCTCACGGCCCTGGATTCCAGGGCTTTTTACGTCGGGGCGCTGGGGTCGCGGGTCAACAGCCAGAAGCGCCGGGAAAACCTGGCTCAACTGGGCTTGTCGCAAACGGCGATTGACCGCTTGCATGGTCCGATCGGTTTGCACATTGGCAGCCATAATCCAGCGGAAATTGCCTTGTCGCTCATGGCGGAAATCGTGGCGGTCAAAAACGGCGTCGAACTGAAGCAGAAGAAAGTCTGGCAGGAGAGGGTATGAGCGAGTCCATTGGCGTCATCGTACTGGCGGCGGGGCAGGGCAGCCGGTTTCGTCAGGTGGCGGGCGCCGAAAAGGACAAATTGCTGGCCGATTGCACCGGTCGTGACGGTGCTGTGCGGTCCGTCATCGAGCACACATTGGTCAACCTGCCGGTCGCTCTGGACAAGCGCGTACTGGTGACCACTGCTGACCGCCCGCAAGTGATTCGCATGGCTCAGGCCTATGGTTGCGAGATTGTACTGATCGAATCGACGGGAATGGGTGACAGCATTGCCGCCGGGGTCGCTGCCTGCAAGGAGCTCAATGGCTGGCTGATAGTGCTGGGGGATATGCCGTTTATCCTGCCATCCAGCGTTGAACAGGTCGTCGCAGCCATTGCGGAGGTTGCGATCAGCGTGCCGGTGCATGAGGGGCAATATGGGCATCCGGTGGGGTTCGGGCGAAGCTTCGGTCCGGGATTGATGGCGTTGACCGGTGATCAAGGCGCCAAGTCGCTGTTCGCCCAGGCGAGGGTGGTCGAGGTGGCGGTGGAGGATCCCGGGGTGTTGTGGGATGTGGATGTGCCTGAGGCGCTGGTTTTTCAATAACGGTTGTCAGCGGAATTGCATTCCGCACTTTCCTCGGAATAATCGGCTCTTCCTTTCGCCCATTCGTATTTATCGATGGGTGCCAGATATAAAACTCGTTATTCAGCGGGTTCTATCCGACATACGATCATGTGGCGTGTGGTGTTCACCGTTGGGGGCGAACATCCGGTCAGTACTCATTAGAAAAAAGAGCCTACATGATGAAGCACTATATGGATGCGTCGGTCAGTGTCAGTCCTTTGGAGCTGGACAGTGATATTCGGGAGTTGGGAGCCTTGGAGCGGGCATTAAGTTCTGCAGATGTTTTTCAACCTGTTCCGCGTTATGTCAAAACACTTCGACAACTTAGAAAAGCGTCGCAAGAAATTAGTTGTCATCGCGACGAAATCAAGTTCGGGGTCACTTTTGGAGAACGTTTGAAAGAACTGGGTGACGACTTCGGTTTATCCCCGGAGCACTTTTCGGTCAATACCAGTGGCTCACCGCTGATTGTCAAGGAGCAGGTCGGAGAACACCTGATTTCGCCCACTCATTTTGAAAACGGTGCGTATTTCAGCCACCCCCATGCCGATCATCAACTCGATCACTCGGCGCAGGAGCTGCCTTCGATCAAGATTGGACAGTATGTGCGTTTTGGTCGTAACGCTGCGGTCAATGCCGGCGGCGATGTCGATATAGGCGATGGTGTCTGGCTATCGCCGGGAAGCCAGTTACTGCGTCAGGACCATGACCCGTATGGCCGGCTCTCCATCGGCTCGCGGACTGTCGCGATGACGCGCCTGCCACCGGTGCGACTGTGCGATGACGCGTGGGTCGGGCGTGAAGCAATTGTGGGCTGGAACGCGGATTACCTGGGCAAGGCGAGCATTGTCGGAATCCGTTCCTTCCTCAATACTTGGGTCGGCGACTATTCCATCGTTGGCGATCAGGGAAAGGTCCTGCAATACCTGCCGTTCAAGGCTCACCTCATGGAAACCTACCAGCCGTCGATCGAGCAGACGCTGCAAGTCAGCGATTGGGCCGCGATCAATTCGGACTGGTTGATGATCTACCGTGACAGCCCGAAGCGCGATACGCCGACATTGCCGGCGCCACTGGCGAAGTATCTCGACACGCCGGGCAAAAAGTCCGTATTGCTGATTGCCCCATCCGATAACGTTCAGCTTCAAGCGTTCGGCCAGCACAGCCTGGATGTCATTTCCAGTTCCCGGCAGCCGTTTGCCCATCACTTGCAGTGGGCTCAGGACCACGGCCATAAGCAGCTCAGGTTGCGCGCCGATCTGGATTTTTCGAGGTTGCCATTCGCCTCGGCCGGCGACTTTCACTATCGCCGTCGATTGGGTTACTCACTGATAGTCGCCAACAGTTCGCCTGTCGAGGCCGAGCCTTGCCGAGTCTATGTCAATGAACTGGCCCGGGTGCTGGCGACGCAAGCACTGTTGTTGGTGCCTATCACTGATGTGTTGCAGGCGCAACTGTCTGTGTATCAAGACTTGTTTCATCTGCAAGGGGAAGTCGAGTTCGACGGTGCCTCTTTCATGTTAATGAAGAAGATCTAACGGAGGCGTCAATGCCGTACTTATTACTGTCACTCGCTGCCGTGTTCTGGGGTGGTAACTATGTCGTCGGAAAGTTGATGGTGGTGGATGTTGATCCGGTGATGCTGTCGCAACTTCGATGGCTGATTACCAGCGCTTTATTACTGCTGATTAACTATAAAGCCGTCATCGCCAGTTTGCCGGCCGCGCGTAAGTCATGGTTGACCCTGGTTATGCTGGCGGTCTGTGGCCAAGTTATATTTCCGCTGACCTTATATATCGGTTTGCAATACACCAGTTCGTTGAATGCGGCGATTTACCTGTCGGCCACGCCGTGTCTGGTACTGGCCCTCAACCGTTTTGTTTTCGGTGATTTCATCTCCAGGTCGAACATGCTTGGGGTGGTCATCAGTACGGTGGGTGTGTTCTGGCTGGTGACGATGGGGCATCTGTCCGATTTGAGCTTCCTGGAAGGCTTCAACAAAGGCGATTTCTGGACCATGGCCTCGGCTGCCAGTTGGGCTGTCTATTGCTCCTTTTTGCGAACAAAGCCAAAAACCATCGCCGGCAATGCGTTCGTGACGTATTGCGCGGTGGTGGGGGCGCTGTGTCTGATTCCGTTCAGCCTGGGTATTTGGGCGTTGCACCCTGATCTGACGTTCAACCTGGGGCAGGGCGCTGCACCGTGGCTGGGCCTGGCGTATCTGGTGATCTTCCCGTCCTGGCTGTCGTACTTGTTCTGGAGCAAAGGGATCGGTGAAATCGGTGCCACCCGCGGTGAGATCTTCACTCACTTGGTGCCACTGTCCGGCGGGCTATTCAGTATTCTGTTCCTCGACGTGCAACTGCACGCCTATCACCTGGTCAGTCTGGTGCTGATCGTATTTGGGGTGATCCTCTGTTCCATTAAAAGGCGGGCACCGGTGGTACTGCGCACGGAGGCGGCTTGATGGACAGAATCATCGATTCGGTCGACCGACACGGTGTGCGGTGGGTGGGGATTGTGCAGGGCAAGGGGGCAACAGCTTTGGTCTGGCATGTCGAAGATGCCGAAAGTTCTCAGGCGTTGGCTGTGCGATACGTGCGTAGCAAGCAATCCTGGGAGCACTTCAAAAGCAATTTGGCCTTGGTAGCGGTGCCGCTTGAAGCGCTTTCATTGATGACCTTTAACGTGCCGCTGCGGCCCGTACGGGATGCCGGGTGCATGGTGAGCGGTTTTGGTTACACGCATCGCTCGGTCAATGGTCTGCCCATGCCTCAGCGGTCCTCGCCGGACTGGTACTACAAAGGCAATGGCAAAGGGTTGGTGGCCGCTTCCCGGGCGATCAAATCACCGTGTCATGCCAGTGGCTCGGGAATCGAGATCGAGTACGCCTGTGTGTACCTCATCGACGACTGCCGAACCCCCCGCTATATCGGTTACACCTTGGCAGTGGATTTTTCTGACCCGGTGCTGCGTCACACTCAACCCGGGCTGGCCGGTCTCTCCAAGTTGCGCAATACCGCGTTGTGCCACGAACTGGTGATCGCAGAACCACCGCGCTACTCAGTGGTGAGGAGTTCGATTGTTCGGCGTGGTGAAACCGTGTGGGACAAACAGTCGCTATTGGGGCTGGATCAGTTGATGTTTGCCAAACGTGAACTCGAAGCCCTGTTGTTCCAGCATGAAGAGCTTTGCGAGCCCGGTACGGTTCACTATGTTTTGCTCGGTGCTTCATTAAGCACCGACAAGGATGCCTTCGAGTTGCAGCACGATGATGTCATTCGGGCGAGCAGCCAGGAGGATGGACTGCAACTGTCCAACCTCTTCGAGGACGAGGTGGTGCGGCAATCGTGTAACTGCTGACGGGGCCCCGGCCCGTTACCCTTCCGTCAGCGGTAAGCAGGCCGGTTTTTCGAATTCCAGCACCCATTGCGCCAGCGCTCTGGGGGCTGGTTTGCCAGGGTAATCGAAAAACACGAATTCGGTGGTCAGCGAGGCATATGAACCACTCAGGAAATACGTTTGCACCTGTTCACTGCGGCAGCACGAATCGACTAGTGACAACGGCACCAGGGCAACGCCCACGCCGTTGATCACATTAGAAAACAACAGCGGATAAGAGCCACACTCGATGATTTTTTCCGGGGTGATATTGCCCATCATGAATAGTTCGTCGAGATTACGTTGCGAAGCGCTGCGCCGGCTGTTGACCAGGAACACTTGGCCACTGAACGCTTTCAGGTCCTGGATGGTGGGGTGTGCTGCGCTGTAGATCAAGGCCAGCGGATCGTTGAACAGCGTTACCCGGCGATAGTGCGAAGGTGCAAAGCCTGCGCCGACAATCACTGCGTCGAGCTTGCCGGCCTCAAGATCCTTGAGCAGCGACTGTGTATTACCAATGCTGACGTCCACTGCCAGCCCGTCAGGATTGGCAACGATGCTTTGCAACAGGTTCTGACGAGTAATAGTGAGGTTTTCGATGACACCCAAACGCACCCGTGTTTCGGTTTTTGTCTGGCTCAGGCTGGCTTGAGCGCGAGCAACCAGTTCGAGGATTTGTGAGGCGTAGGCATAGAGCTCCTTGCCCGGCGCCGTCATCGTGATACCGCGACCGGAGCGTTCGAACAGCTTGGTATCGAGCCGTGATTCGAGTGTCTTGATGCGGAAGGAAATACTGGATTGAGCGCGGTTTAACCTGATCGCTGCTTGTGTGACGCTGCCGTAGTCAACAATCGCTTTGAAAGCGTCCAGTTCAGCAATTTCCATAGTCACGCACTCTTTGCTCCATAACGGGCCGAAGGCTTTCGGGCCGTGGCAGGACCCACTTCGGGCCCTGCACCGCTCTATTCTGCACGTTGCACTGCCCTTTCGTAATACTTGCTTACAAATATTTAAGCGGGTGTTTAGCGAGGAACGCAATCGCCTCGGCAATAAATCGTTGCCAAGTAGCGACAGGCTGCTGTTTCTATTGTCTGGTCCTGAAACAGGTGTAAACCTTATTCAGGACGGGACATATAAGCAAAAAAAGCCCCGCCTGGGATCACCAGGCGGGGCTTTTCAGTGGCCGATGGAATCAGACGAGAGGTTTAGTCTCGTGTTCTTTTTCCTCGGCTTGCTCGTGTTGCTCTACCGCTTCCTGAACGGAGCGCGGTGCTTCGTGGATCACCGACTCAGCCGGCTCGGCAGCCACTTCAGCGGCCGGGGCAGGCGCTGCCTCAACCACTTCAGCAGCAACCGGTGCAGGCTCGGCAGCGACAGCCGTTTCAGCCGGAGCAGCAGCGGCAGCCAGTTCGGCTTCCTTCTGCAGACGCTCTTCTTCACGCTTGCGACGACGCACTTCGCGTGGGTCGTTAGGCGCACGGCCACTTGGCGTCAGGGCGCTGACAGGAGCTTCGACTACCGGAGCAGGTGCTTCGGCAACGACCGGTGCTTCAACGACTGGCGCTGGAGCCGGCTGCGCGGCGGCAACCACCGGCTCGGAAACCATGGCTTCAGCCACTTGGGTCTCGGCAGCAGGCGCTGGTGTTTCAGCGACGGCTGGTTCGGCCACCCAGTTGAACGCCGTTTGCTCTTCACGCACTTCGCGAACGGTTTCAGTCACGGTTTCGACGACGGCTTCTGCAACCACGTCAGGTACTTCAACCGCTGGAGCCGGCTCGGCAGCCGCTTCAACGGAAGGCTGTGCCTCAGGCGCTGGTGCTACTTCGATTTCCGGTGACGCAGTGAACTCGACCGGGGTGGTCGCTTCAACGGCTGGCGCTTCAACCGGAGCTGTTTCCAGGGTCGCGGCAGTGGCGCGTTCGGCTTGCTCGTTGGCCTGTGCTTCGGCTGGCGCGCTGATCACGCTGCTGGCGACGGCTGCGGTGACAGCCAGGCCGGCGGCCAGATCGGCAACGCTTGGTGCTTCGGCGTTTTCGCCGGACTCGGACTCTTCCGAACCTTCGATCACGTTGCCGTTGGCGTCACGCTGACGCTCGCGACGGTTGCTGCGACGACGCTGGCCACGGGAGCGGCGACGTGGACGATCGCCCTCGGCGCTTTCCAGTCCGTCTTCCTGCAGTTGCTCTTCGTTGGTGGTCAGTTCTTCTTCGGCTTCGGCTGCGGCAGCTTGTTCGGCACGTGGCTGACGCTCTTCACGCGGAGGGCGTGGCGCGCGTTCTTCACGTGGCTGGCGAGCCGGACGCTCTTCAGCGGTAGCAGCGGTAGCAGCGGTAGCAGCGGTAGCAGCGGCTGGAGCAGCCGGAGCGGCATCCAGAGGCTCGCGCAGTTCACGAACGCGCTCTTCGCGCTCGCCACGTGGCTTGCGATCTTCACGCGGAGCGCGCGGTGCACGTTCTTCACGAGGAGCGCGTGGTGCGCGTTCTTCGCGGGCGACTGCCGGCGTTTCTTCACGGGACTCGCGAGGCTCGCGAACTTCGCGTGGCTGGCGCTCTTCACGCGGTGCGCGTTCTTCACGTGGTGCACGTTCTTCGCGGGGCTTGCGATCTTCATCGCGGCGAACGTTGCGGTTACGGCTTTGCTGGCGACCGTTGCGACGCTCTTCGTTGCGGGCCGGACGCTCGGCGGCAGGCTTTTCAACCACAACCGGCGCGACTGGCTCTTCCTTGGTGGCGAACAGGCTGACCAGCGACTTCACCAGGCCTTTGAACAGGCTTGGCTCTGGTACGGCAGCCGGAGCCGGAGCCGGGGCTGGCGGGGCTACTTCGGTCGGAACCGGAGCGTTGGCGCGGGCCGGCGCCGTCTTGACCGCTGCTTCCTGGCGAACCAGGGTGCGGGTCGCAGCGGCAGGCTGGACTTCTTCCACTTCAGCAGCGGCAGCGGCGATTTCGTAGCTGGACTGGTTGGTCGCGGCTTCCGGGCTGTCATCACGCAGGCGCTGCACTTCGAAGTGCGGCGTCTCGAGGTGATCGTTCGGCAGGATGACGATGCGGGCACGGGTGCGCAGTTCGATCTTGGTGATCGAGTTGCGTTTTTCGTTGAGCAGGAACGCAGCCACCGGGATCGGCACTTGTGCACGAACTTCGGCGGTACGGTCTTTCAGGGCTTCTTCTTCGATCAGGCGCAGGATCGCCAGGGACAGCGATTCAACGTCACGGATGATGCCGGTGCCGTTGCAACGCGGGCAGACGATGCCGCTGCTTTCGCCCAGGGACGGACGCAGGCGCTGACGGGACATTTCCAGCAGGCCGAAGCGCGAGATGCGACCGACTTGCACGCGAGCGCGGTCGGCTTCCAGGCATTCGCGGACTTTCTCTTCCACGGCGCGCTGGTTCTTGGCAGGGGTCATGTCGATGAAGTCGATGACGATCAGGCCGCCGATATCGCGCAGGCGCAACTGACGGGCGATTTCTTCGGCCGCTTCAAGGTTGGTTTGCAGGGCGGTTTCTTCGATGTCGCTGCCTTTGGTGGCGCGCGCCGAGTTGATGTCGATGGACACCAGGGCTTCGGTCGGATCGATAACGATGGAGCCGCCGGAAGGCAGTTCGACGACGCGCTGAAAAGCGGTTTCGATCTGGCTTTCGATCTGGAAACGGTTGAACAGCGGAACGCTGTCTTCGTACAGCTTGATCTTGCTGGCGTACTGCGGCATCACCTGGCGGATGAAGGTCAGGGCTTCGTCCTGGGCTTCAACGCTGTCGATCAGCACTTCGCCGATGTCCTGGCGCAGGTAGTCGCGGATCGCGCGGATGATCACGTTGCTTTCCTGGTAGATCAGGAATGGCGCGGAACGGTCCAGCGACGCTTCTTTGATGGCGGTCCAGAGTTGCAGCAGGTAGTCGAGGTCCCACTGCATTTCTTCGCTGCTGCGACCCAGGCCGGCAGTGCGCACGATCAGGCCCATGTCGGCCGGGGCAACCAGGCCGTTCAGGGCTTCACGCAGTTCGTTGCGCTCTTCGCCTTCGATGCGACGGGAGATACCGCCGGCACGCGGGTTGTTCGGCATCAGCACCAGGTAACGACCGGCCAGGCTGATGAAGGTGGTCAGGGCGGCGCCCTTGTTGCCACGCTCTTCTTTTTCGACCTGAACGATGACTTCCTGGCCTTCGCTCAGGACGTCCTTGATGTTGACGCGACCTTCCGGGGCTTTCTTGAAGTATTCGCGGGAGATTTCTTTGAGGGGCAGGAAGCCGTGGCGCTCAGAGCCGAAATCGACAAAGGCAGCCTCGAGGCTTGGTTCGATGCGAGTAATCCGGCCTTTATAGATGTTGGCCTTCTTCTGCTCGCGTGCACCGGATTCGATGTCCAGGTCGTAGAGGCGCTGGCCATCTACCAGTGCAACACGCAACTCTTCGGGTTGAGTTGCGTTAATCAGCATTCTTTTCATGTAGTACCGTCGGTTTCCGGGCTGCCGGAAACGGCGTTCGGCACACACGACTTCTCACGGTCGGTGTCAGGTGCGTCGGGAGTGGTTGGCCATTTCCCGTGTCCAGCGAAGTCCGGCCAATGTGGGCCTTCATCGCGACGTACGCGTCCTGCTTGCTGTGGCTACTTAAGCACTCAGTCAGGAGGAGGAATCAACCAGCGGCTGTGGACGAGATGAAGCGTCTTGAGAAAGCCTGTTGCTACACAGTCCGGCGGTTGTGCATCTCCACCCTACACGTATCCCTGATAATTCGGGTGCTGCCGCGCGCAGAATCCGCAGCGGGTTGGCATTTACCGTGAGCTCCGAAAGGGGAGGTCACGCATCATGGCTAATTTAGGCGTTGTTTCCGATGCCTTCGCTCGGGGTCATTCGCAGCTGACTGCACTTTGTGAACTGGCCGTGAATATGGCTCGCAAAACGAGTGGAAAACTCTGCTTTGTGGCGTGATTCAGGCCTCATGTCACCTGCGCTCGTTACACCTGCAAACTCCACCGTTACGTAGCGAAAGCCGCGTAGGACGGCCTCGCGTCCTGGTGAATTGCGTTGGTCAGGGCCGGTTTTTGACCGTTGGTCCGCTGTCCAGGCCGCTTTTGGCGACGTTCGCGACTATAGCAGCAATGATTAAGTGCTTCAATTCCATAAAAAATTGTTATCATCCGCGGCATGACGACGACTACCCCCCCGACTCCAAGCGTACAACTGCTTGAGGTCTCGCCGGAATATGCCGGCCAACGTATTGATAATTTCCTTCTCGCCCGACTCAAAGGCGTGCCCAAGACCTTGATTTACCGCATTTTGCGCAAAGGCGAAGTGCGTGTGAACAAAGGTCGGATCAAGCCCGAGTACAAGCTGCAGGCGGGCGATATCGTGCGCGTGCCGCCGGTTCGAGTGCCCGAGCGCGACGAGCCGGTACCACTGGCGCAGGGGTTGCTGCAGCGACTCGAAGCCTCGATTGTCTTCGAAGACAAGGCCCTGATCGTGATCAACAAGCCTGCGGGCATTGCTGTGCACGGCGGTAGCGGCCTGACTTTCGGGGTGATCGAAGCCTTTCGTCAGTTGCGCCCCGATTGCAAGGAGCTCGAGCTGGTTCACCGTCTCGACCGTGATACCTCCGGCCTGTTGATGATCGCCAAGAAGCGCAGCATGTTGCGCCACTTGCACACTGCGTTGCGCGGTGATGGCGTCGACAAGCGCTACATGGCGCTGGTCCGTGGTAACTGGGCGAGCTCGATCAAGCAAGTCCGTGCGTCGCTGGGCAAGAGCAATCTGCGTTCCGGCGAGCGCATGGTCGAGGTCGACGAGGAGGAGGGGAAGGAGTCCGTGACCGTGTTCAAGGTCCTGCGCCGCTTCGGCGACTTTGCCACCATGATCGAGGCCAAACCGATTACCGGCCGGACTCACCAGATCCGTGTCCACACCCTGCACGCCGGGCATTGCATCGCTGGCGACACCAAGTATGGCGACGAAGGTTTCAGCAAGGAAATCCGCGATCTGGGCGGCAAGCGCCTGTTCCTGCATGCCTACATGCTGACTGTGCCGTTGCCTGATGGCGGCGAACTGAAGCTGCAAGCGCCGGTCGACGAGATGTGGGCCAAAACCGTGGAGCGATTGAGTGCGCCCATCTGATTACAAGCTGCTGATCTTCGATTGGGACGGCACGCTGGCCGATTCCATTGGCCGGATTGTCGAGGCTATGCACGTTGCCTCGCAGCGCTCCGGATTTGAGCTGCGCGATGATTTTGCCGTCAAAGGCATCATCGGCCTGGGCTTGCCGGAAGCGATTCGCACCCTGTACCCCGAGATTGATGATGGCGAGCTGATCGCGTTCCGCGAGCACTATGCCGAACATTACATTGCGTCGGAAGCTGTGCCTTCGCCGCTGTTCGAGGGTGTGGTCGAGTCGCTCGAGGCATTTCGTGCCGAGGGTTATCATCTGGCCGTGGCGACCGGCAAGGCCCGCCGTGGGCTGGACCGGGTGTTGAAGTCCCATGGCTGGGAGAATTACTTCGATATCACCCGCGCGGCCGACGAGACCGCCAGCAAGCCCCATCCACTGATGCTCGAGCAGATTCTCGCGCATTGCGAGGTTCGCCCGGAACAAGCGTTGATGGTCGGTGATTCGTCCTTTGATTTGCAGATGGCACGCAACGCCGGCATGGGGTCGGTGGCTGTCAGCTATGGCGCTCAATCGATCGATGCGTTGAAGCTGTATGAGCCGCGGCTGGCCATTGACCGTTTTTCAGAATTGCATGCCTGGCTGAGTCAGCGGGCTTAACCGGTTGTTTTTGGGGTGGATGGCATGACCGACGAATGGAAGGCGCCCGCCAAGGCGAGCGCAGAGAGCGGTGACGACAAGAGCTGGAAGCTGCTGGAAAAGACGCTGCTGGCCGGCATACAGGAGCAGCGCCGGTCCCGTCGCTGGGGGATATTCTTCAAATCACTGACTTTTGTGTATCTGTTCGGTGCCATTGCCCTGTTTTCGCCGCTGATGGATATGGAGAAGGCCGCTACCCTCAGTGCCAATTACACGGCGTTGATCGATGTGACAGGCATGATTGCCGACAAGGAGCCCGCCAGCGCAGACAATATCGTTGGCAGCCTGCGCGCGGCTTTCGAGGACAAGAAGGTCAAGGGCGTCATCCTGCGCATCAACAGCCCGGGCGGCAGTCCGGTGCAGTCGGGTTATGTCTATGACGAGATCCGCCGTCTGCGCGGCCTGCACCCGGACATCAAGCTGTATGCGGTCATTTCCGACCTCGGGGCTTCCGGCGCTTACTACATCGCCAGCGCGGCAGATCAGATCTACGCCGACAAGGCGAGCCTGGTCGGCTCCATCGGTGTGACGGCGGCCGGTTATGGTTTTGTCGGCACCATGGAGAAACTGGGCGTCGAGCGGCGCACTTACACCGCAGGCGAACACAAATCGTTCCTCGATCCGTTCCTGCCGCAAAAGCCGGAAGAAACCGCCTTCTGGCAGGGCGTGCTCGATACGACTCACAAGCAGTTCATCAGCAGCGTCAAGCAGGGGCGTGGCGATCGCCTGAAGGACAAGGAGCATCCGGAGCTGTTCTCCGGCCTGGTCTGGTCCGGCGAGCAGGCGCTGCCGCTGGGGTTGATCGATGGGTTGGGTAATGCCAGTTCGGTTGCGCGGGATGTGATCGGCGAGAAAGAGCTGGTGGACTTCACCGTTCAGGAGTCGCCGTTCGATCGCTTCTCGAAAAAGCTCGGTGCCAGCGTGGCTGAGCATTTGGCGATGTGGATGGGTTTTAACGGTCCGTCGCTGCGCTGAGTTTCTGATTGCACAAAAAAACCGGCGCTGGCCGGTTTTTTTTGCCTTTGCACGAACTGTAGGAGCTGGCTTGCCAGCGAAGGCGGCATGTCTGACACACCGCGTCGCCCGGTTCGCCAGCAAGCCGGCTCCTACGGGATTTGCACGCCTTCGGTCAGGAGCATGTCGGTCAAACGAATCAGTGGCAGGCCGACGAGGCTGGTGGCGTCAGGGCCTTCCGTGCTTTGAAACAGGCTCACCCCCAACCCTTCGGCCTTGAAGCTGCCTGCGCAGTCGTAGGGTTGCTCGGCGTGCAGGTAGCGTTCGATGCGGGTCGCGTCGAGTGTGCGCATGTGTACGGTGAACGGCACGCAATCGACCTGGCAGTGTCCGGTCTGGCTGTTGAGCAGGGCCAGGCCGGTCAGGAATGTCACGTGGGCACCGCTGGCGGCCAAAAGTTGTTCACGGGCCTTTTCGAAGCTGTGGGGCTTTCCGATAATCCGCTCTCCCAGTACGGCGACCTGATCGGAGCCGATTATCAGATGAGCGGTATGGCTGTCGGCCAGGGCGCGCGCTTTCTCTTCGGCGAGGCGCTTGACCAGCTCGATGGCGGATTCGCCAGGGCGATGGCTTTCGTCGATATCCGGCGAGCTGCACGTGAAAGGCAACTGCAAGCGGGCCAGCAATTCCCGGCGATAGACCGAGCCAGAAGCGAGTAATAAAGGCAGCATGCGCATCTCCAGAAGGCAGGTGCGAATTCTAGCGAGGCTTGCAAGTGACGGACAGGGCTGAATTTCCTTTGACATGGGCGGGTGCATCCCTATAATGCTGCGCCTATGTTGAATGACCCGATTCCACCTCACGTTGACCCGCGCAAATTGGCTGATCGTGGCACCACCCTTCAAGGTGAAATGCTGCTGGCCGATTTGGAGAGACTCTGCGACCCGCTTTCCGACAATGTCGGTACGGTGCAGGCTAAATTCGTTTTTGAACGAGATGAACGTAAATCTGTGGTCATCCACAGCTTTATCGACACTGAAGTCAAAATGGTTTGCCAGCGTTGTCTTGAGCTGGTCACCCTGCCGATCCACAGCGAATGCAGTTACGCCGTGGTGAAGGAGGGTGCGAATACCCAGTCGTTGCCGAAAGGTTATGACGTGCTGGAACTGGGCGAAGATCCTTTGGATCTGCAGTCACTGATCGAGGAGGAGCTTCTGCTCGCCTTGCCCATTGTGCCTGCTCATCATCCGGAAGAATGCCAGCAGCCGGCGGGTCTCGATGAGCCCGAACCGAGCGAGGACGAGGTAACGCGGTCCAACCCGTTCAGTGTATTGGCGCAGTTAAAGCGTGACCCAAACGTTTAGGAGTTAATCAATTATGGCTGTTCAGCAGAACAAAAAATCCCGCTCTGCCCGTGACATGCGCCGTTCGCACGACGCTCTCGAGGCTAGCACCCTGTCTGTAGAAAAAACCACCGGTGAAGTTCACCTGCGTCACCACGTATCGCCAGAAGGCGTATACCGTGGCCGTAAAGTGATCGACAAGGGCGCTGACGAGTAATCACTTGTCCGCTCAAGTCATCGCGATTGACGCAATGGGCGGGGACTTCGGTCCCCGCAGCATTGTTCAGGCCAGCCTTGCTTGCCTGTCTGCCACACCCTCGCTGCACCTGACCCTCGTTGGTCAACCCTCCCTGCTTGAAGAATTGATCGCTGGCCATTCGGCTGTGGATCGCGCGCGCCTGTCGATTGCCCCGGCGAGCGAAGTCATTACCATGGACGAAAAACCCACCCAGGCCTTGCGTGGCAAACCTGACTCGTCGATGCGGGTAGCTCTGGAGTTATTGCGCGACGGCAAAGTCCAGGCCTGTGTCAGCGCCGGCAATACCGGGGCGTTGATGGCGTTGTCGCGGTTCGTGCTCAAGACCTTGCCGGGTATTGATCGTCCGGCCATGGTGGCGGCGATTCCGACGCAGAAGGGTTACTGCCAATTGCTCGACCTGGGTGCCAACGTCGACTGCAGTGCCGAGCATCTGCTGCAGTTTGCGGTCATGGGCTCGGTTGCTGCGCAAACGCTGGGCATCGAGCGTCCACGGGTGGCGTTGCTGAATATCGGCACCGAAGACATCAAGGGCAACCAGCAGGTCAAGCTGGCCGCCACTTTGTTACAGGCCGCTCGCGGCATCAATTACATCGGTTTCGTCGAGGGTGATGGTTTGTACCGCGGTGAGGCGGATGTGGTGGTGTGTGACGGTTTCGTCGGCAACATCCTGCTCAAATCCAGCGAAGGCCTGGCGACCATGATCGCCGGGCGCATCGAGGCGTTGTTCAGAAAGAACGTAGCCTCTCGCATGGTCGGCGCGCTGGCGCTGCCTTTGATGAAGCGTCTGCAGGCCGATCTGGCACCTGCCCGGCATAACGGCGCGAGCTTTCTCGGATTGCAGGGGATCGTGGTGAAGAGCCACGGTTCTGCCGGAGTGCTGGGTTTTCAAAGCGCCATTCAGCGCGCACTGATCGAAATTCAGGAAAACCTGCCCGAGCGCATTCACGGCCGTCTGGAGGATTTATTGCTTTAGGCGTTTTCGTCGGACAATGCTTAAATGTGACCGGTTGGTTCGATGGGCCATCCAACTGTCAGTTTCTTGCGCCCCCAAGCGGGACGCCAATTCTCCGACGACAAGATCATTAGGGGCTTGTTACATGTCTGCTTCCCTCGCATTCGTCTTTCCGGGACAGGGTTCGCAGTCCCTCGGCATGCTGGCCGAGCTGGGCGCGCAACATCCGGTTGTTCTCGAAACATTCAAAGAAGCTTCCGAAGCACTGGGTTACGACCTGTGGGCACTGACCCAGCAAGGGCCGGAAGAGCAACTCAATCAAACCGATAAAACCCAGCCGGCCATTCTGACTGCCTCGATCGCCCTGTGGCGTCTATGGCTGGCCGAAGGTGGTGCGCGCCCGGCATACGTTGCCGGGCACAGCCTGGGTGAATACAGCGCGCTGGTCGCGGCAGGCAGTCTGAGCCTGGGCGATGCCGTGAAGCTCGTCGAACGTCGTGGCCAGCTGATGCAGGAAGCCGTGCCGGCCGGACAAGGCGGTATGGCTGCCATCCTGGGCCTGGACGATGCCGACGTACTGGCAGCCTGTGCCGAAGCGGCGCAAGGCGAAGTAGTCAGCGCGGTGAATTTCAACTCACCGGGCCAGGTGGTCATCGCCGGTGCCAAGGCCGCCGTCGAGCGCGCCATCGAAGGCTGCAAGGCACGTGGCGCCAAGCGCGCCATGCCATTGCCGGTCAGCGTGCCGTCCCATTGCGAGCTGATGCGCCCGGCCGCCGAGCGTTTCGCCGAATCGATCGCCGCTATCGACTGGCAGGCACCGCAGATTCCTGTGGTACAGAACGTCAGTGCCCAGGTGCCGGCCGATCTGGAAACCCTCAAGCGTGATCTGCTCGAACAGCTGTACAAGCCAGTACGCTGGGTCGAATCCGTACAGGCGCTGGCAGCCAAGGGCGCGACCAGCCTGGTCGAGTGCGGCCCGGGCAAAGTACTGGCCGGTCTGAACAAACGCTGCGCCGAAGGCGTGTCGACATCCAATCTCAATACCCCAGACGCTTTCGCTGCCGCCCGTGCAGCGCTGGCCTGAATCAGGAGAAGCTTGCATGAGTCTGCAAGGTAAAGTTGCACTGGTCACCGGTGCGAGCCGTGGCATCGGCCAGGCCATCGCCCTGGAACTGGGTCGTCAGGGCGCCATCGTTGTGGGTACCGCGACCTCCGCGTCGGGTGCCGAGCGCATTGCCGCGACCCTGAAGGAAAACGGTATTCAAGGTACTGGCCTGGAACTCAACGTCACTAGCGACGAGTCCGTGGCGGCTGTTCTGGCGAGCATTCAGGAGCAGTTCGGTGCGCCGGCGATCCTGGTCAACAATGCCGGCATCACCCGCGATAACCTGATGATGCGCATGAAAGACGACGAGTGGCATGACGTTGTCGATACCAACCTGAACAGTCTGTTCCGCCTGTCCAAGGGCGTTTTGCGCGGCATGACCAAAGCCCGTTGGGGCCGAATTATCAGTATTGGTTCGGTTGTGGGTGCCATGGGCAACGCAGGCCAAGTAAACTACGCTGCCGCCAAGGCCGGCCTGGAAGGTTTCAGCCGTGCACTGGCGCGTGAAGTCGGTTCGCGTTCGATTACGGTAAACTCGGTGGCCCCAGGGTTCATCGATACCGATATGACCCGTGAATTGCCCGAGGCGCAGCGTGAAGCCTTGCAGACGCAGATTCCGCTGGGTCGTCTGGGGCAGGCTCAAGAGATCGCGTCCGTGGTCGCTTTTCTTGCGTCGGACGGTGCGGCTTACGTTACCGGAGCTACAATCCCGGTGAACGGCGGGATGTACATGTAATTCAAATGTGACGGATTGCTTCAAAAAAATGTCATACGAGCTGTCTAAAATCCGTTATAAAGCTGCAATCTATTTTATCGGCATAGGGTCACCGGGTTTGAGGAGTGAAGCTTTCAGTTGAAAAGCTGAAAAGTCTTTCTATACACTTACCCACTGGCCAGCTGCCTGAATTTGTCCATTAGGAGTGAAAACAAGGTATGAGCACCATCGAAGAGCGCGTCAAGAAAATCGTTGCTGAGCAACTGGGCGTTAAAGAAGAAGAAGTGGTCAACACTGCTTCCTTCGTAGAAGACCTGGGTGCCGACTCCCTTGACACCGTTGAGCTGGTGATGGCTCTGGAAGAGGAATTCGAGACCGAAATCCCTGACGAAGAAGCCGAGAAGATCACTACCGTACAAGCTGCAATCGATTACGTTACTAGCCACCAGGCGTAATAGTTCGTAATCGTTGCTCGCTGTCGTGGAAAAACCGCACTGCCATCACGGCGTGCGGTTTTTTCTTTAGGCATGATGCAAAGTCGTCATTTGAAAAAGGAGAGTGCTGTGTCGCGTAGACGCGTCGTAGTCACCGGTATGGGTATGTTGTCGCCACTGGGCACGGATGTGCCAAGCAGCTGGCAGGGCATTCTGGCTGGCCGCAGTGGCATTGGTCTGATCGAACACGCCGACCTTTCTGCCTATTCCACCCGTTTTGGCGGCTCGGTAAAGGGCTTCAATGTCGAGGAATACCTGTCGGTCAAGGAAGCCCGCAAGCTCGACCTGTTCATTCAATACGGTCTGGCCGCAGGTTTTCAGGCGGTACGCAACGCCGGCCTGGAAGTCACCGACGCCAACCGTGAGCGCATCGGTGTGGCCATGGGCTCGGGTATTGGCGGTCTGACCAATATCGAAGAAACCGCCCGCACCCTGCACGAGACCGGCCCACGACGGATCTCTCCGTTCTTCGTGCCAGGCTCGATCATCAATATGATTTCCGGTTTCCTGTCGATCCATCTGGGGGCACAGGGACCCAACTACGCCATCGCCACGGCCTGTACCACCGGTACCCACTGCATTGGCATGGCGGCCCGCAACATCATGTACGACGAAGCCGACGTGATGATTGCCGGTGGCGCCGAGATGGCAGCCTGCGGTCTGGGCATGGGCGGCTTCGGTGCATCCCGCGCGCTGTCGACCCGCAACGACGAGCCGACCCGCGCCAGCCGTCCATGGGACAAGGGCCGTGATGGCTTCGTGCTGTCCAACGGTGCCGGTGCGCTGGTTCTGGAAGAGCTGGAACACGCCAAGGCCCGTGGCGCGACCATCTACGCCGAGCTGATCGGTTTCGGCACCAGTGGCGATGCCTACCACATGACCTCGCCGCCAGCCGATGGCGCCGGTGCTGCTCGTTGCGTCACCAATGCGCTGCGCGATGCCAAAATCAATGGCGATCAAGTGCAGTACATCAACGCCCACGGCACTTCGACTCCCGCGGGCGACCTGGCCGAAGTCAATGCGATCAAGTCGGTGTTCGGCGATCACGCCTACAAGCTGGCCGTCAGTTCCACCAAGTCCATGACCGGTCACCTGTTGGGTGCGGCGGGCGCGGTCGAGGCAATCTTCAGCGTGCTGGCGATCAACGGCCAGGTAGCGCCGCCGACCATCAACCTCGATGAGCCGGACGAAGGCTGCGACCTCGATTTCGTGCCGCACACGGCGCGCAACATGGATATCGATGTGGTCGTTTCCAACTCTTTCGGTTTTGGCGGCACCAACGGCTCGCTGGTGTTCCGCCGGTTCGCAGGCTGATGGACAGCTGGGTCGACGGTCAGCCGGCTGACGCTTTGTCGCTGAAGGATCGCGGCCTGGCTTATGGCGATGGTCTGTTCGAGACCATCGCCGTGCGCAACGGGCAGCCCGTATTGCTGGACCGGCATCTGTCGCGTCTGGCGGACGGCTGTGCGCGTCTGGCGCTTGCCACCGATCAGGCGTTGATCCGCAGCGAACTGCTGGCCTACGCCGCGGCACTGGGTGACGGAGTGCTCAAGCTCATCCTCACGCGTGGCGATGGTCTGCGCGGTTACGCCCCGGATCCTTCGGCTCAGGCTCGACGCATTCTGCAAGGCAATCCACCCGCGGCTTACCCTGCCGTGCATGGCGAGCAGGGTGTGCGTCTGTTTCCTTGCGCCACGCGATTGTCCAGACAGCCATTACTGGCCGGTCTCAAGCACCTGAACCGTCTTGAACAAGTCCTCGCCCGTGCCGAATGGCAGGACACCGAGCATGCCGAAGGCTTGATGCTCGATCAGGCCGGGCGCGTGATTGAGGGCGTGTTCAGCAATTTGTTCCTGGTGCGTGATGGTGTACTCGTCACCGCCGACCTCAAGCGCTGCGGCGTGGCCGGCGTGATGCGTGGCGAAATATTGTTTCAGGCCAGGTCGCTGGGAATCCCCACGCAAATCACCGACATTCCCCTCGAACAACTGCAATGGGCTGATGAAGTATTTATCTGCAACAGCGTGTATGGCGTTTGGCCGGTGCGCGCCTGTGCTGCTCTTCACTGGCCGGTTGGGCCACTCACACGTAAACTCCAAACCATTGCCCGTGCGCTACTGGATGCTTGATACGTGAGACGTAAATTCTTGCTGCTGCTGGAAACCGGACTGGTTCTGGCGGGGCTGCTGTTGGGTGCTTCAGCCTGGAAAATTCATTCGGCGCTGGTACAGCCGCTGAACGTCGCCCAGGAACAATTGCTGGATGTGCCCAAGGGCACCACGCCGACCCGCACCTTCTACCGACTCGAAGCCAATGGCGTCATCAAGGACGCATTCTGGCTGCGGGTATATTGGCGCTTCAACCTCGCCAAGCAACCCCTGCACAGCGGTGAATACCGCATGAAGCCGGGCATGACCGTCGAAGGTCTGATCGACCTGTGGAAACGCGGGGAAATGGTTCAGTACAGCCTGACCCTGGTCGAAGGCTGGAATTTCCGTCAGGTCCGCGCAGCGCTGGCCAAAGAAGAGAAACTCGACCATAGCCTCGACGGTTTGAGCGACAGCCAGGTCATGGACAAGCTCGGCCACAGCGGGATTTTCCCGGAAGGGCGCTTCTTCCCTGACACTTATCGCTACGTGCGCGGCATGACCGATATCGAACTGCTGAAAACCGCTTACGAGCGCCTCGACGAAGTGCTCGCCAAGGAGTGGGAACAGCGCTCTTCCGATGTGCCGTACACCGAACCCTACCAGGCGCTGATCATGGCCTCGCTGGTGGAAAAGGAAACCGGGGTACCGCAGGAGCGCGGGCAAATTGCCGGCGTGTTCGTACGACGCATGGCGATGGGCATGCTGCTGCAGACCGATCCGACGGTGATCTACGGCCTGGGCGACCGCTACAACGGCAAGCTGACCCGGGCTCACCTCAAGGAATCAACGCCCTATAACACCTACATGAATGCGGGCCTGCCGCCGACGCCGATTTCCATGGTCGGTCGCGAAGCCATCCATGCGGCACTCAATCCGGTGGAGGGCAACAGCCTATACTTCGTGGCGCGCGGTGATGGCACTCACGTGTTCTCCGACGACCTGGACGCTCACAACAATGCTGTGAAGGAGTTCCAGCTCAAGCGTCGCGCCGATTACCGCTCCAGCCCGGCGCCTGCCTCCGCGCCCGAGACGCCGCCAACCGAGGCTGAGCAAACCGGTACGCAAGAGGCCAAGTCTTCGCAAGGGTTGACTCCGATCCCGGCCGCTTCACCGAACACGGCTCCCGAGGCGCTGCCGCAAGTGCCGGCGCAAGATCCTGCGCCAGCCCCTGAAGTGCCGGAACTCGATGCCAACGCACCGAAAAGCCCGCAATGACTCTGACTAAGGACTGCCTGTGACTGGCTTGTTTATTACTCTGGAAGGCCCGGAAGGCGCTGGCAAGAGCACCAACCGCGAATACCTGGCCGAGCGCCTGCGCGCCGCCGGCATCGAGGTGGTGCTGACCCGGGAGCCGGGTGGCACGCCGTTGGCCGAGCGCATCCGTGAAGTGCTGCTGGCCCCGGTCGACGAAGTCATGAACCCGGATACCGAGTTGCTGCTGGTGTTCGCGGCGCGAGCCCAGCATCTGGCCGAGGTGATTCGCCCGGCGCTGGCTCGCGGTGCCGTGGTCTTGTGTGATCGTTTTACCGATTCGACATACGCCTACCAGGGCGGCGGCCGTGGCTTGTCGCTGGAGCGCATCGCGGCCCTGGAAACCTTCGTCCAGGGCGATCTGCGCCCGCACCTGACGCTGATTTTCGATCTGCCTGTCGAGGTGGGTCTGGCCCGCGCCAGTGCTCGCGGTCGTCTGGATCGCTTCGAACGCGAAGGCCGGACCTTTTTCGATGCCGTACGCAAAGCCTTCCTCAAGCGGGCCGAGGCGGATCCGGCGCGTTATGTGCTGGTCGATGCTGCCCAACCGTTGGCACAGGTTCAGCAATCGCTGGATGCCTTGCTGCCGCGCTTGCTGGAGTTGAGCCGTGGCTGAGGCCTATCCGTGGCAGGAAACCCTCTGGCAGCACCTGGCTGGTCGCGCCCAGCATGCGCATGCCTACCTGCTGCATGGCCCGGCCGGGATCGGCAAGCGGGCACTGGCCGAGCGCCTGATGGCCAGCTTGCTGTGCCAGCGCCCGAGTGCGCTGCAAGCCTGTGGTGAATGCAAATCCTGTCTGCTGCTCAAGGCTGGCAGCCACCCGGATAACTACATCCTGGAACCGGAAGAAGCCGACAAGGCGATCAAGGTCGATCAGGTTCGCGATCTGGTTGGTTTCGTGGTGCAGACTGCGCAGTTGGGCGGGCGCAAGGTGGTATTGATCGAGCCGGCCGAGTCGATGAACATCAATGCCGCCAACGCCTTGCTCAAAAGCCTTGAAGAACCGTCCGGCGATACGGTTTTGTTGCTGGTCAGCCATCAGCCGAGCCGCCTGTTGCCAACCATCAAGAGTCGCTGCGTGCAACAGGCCTGTCCGCTGCCGGGCGAGGCCATGAGCTTGAAGTGGCTGGCCCAGGCGTTGCCGGAGTGTTCCGAAGAAGAGCGCATCGAACTGCTGACACTGGCCGCCGGTTCGCCACTGGCGGCGGTCAATCTTCAGGCCCAGGGCGTGCGTGAGCAACGTATGCAAGTGGTGGAAGGGGTGAAAAAACTCCTCAAGCAACAGCAGTCGCCGACGCAACTGGCCGAAGAGTGGAAAAACATTCCGATGTTGCGCCTGTTCGATTGGTTCTGCGATTGGTCGAGCCTGATCCTGCGCTATCAGTTGACCCAGGACGAAGCCGGCCTGGGCCTTGCCGACATGCGCAAGGTCGTGCAATACCTGGCGCAGAAAAGCGCCCAGGGCAAAGTCCTCGATATCCAGGACTGGATCCTCGCCCAGCGACAGAAAGTCTTGAGCAAGGCCAACCTCAATCCGGCCTTGTTGCTGGAGGCATTGCTGGTGCAATGGGCGTCGTTGCCTGGCCAAAGATGACTGTCCGCGCCTAGACTCCGAGTATCAGAACATCCGACCGTCCCACTCATTCGATGTAAGTTGCAGCCCTTTTATGCTCGTAGATTCCCATTGTCACCTTGATCGCCTCGACCTGGCCGCCCACGACGGCTCCCTGGATGCCGCCCTTGAGGCGGCCCGACAGCGCGGGGTAGGGCACTTTCTGTGTATCGGTGTCAGCGCGGACAACGCGGCCGACGTCAAGGCCCTGGCCGAACGTTATGACGACGTCGACTGCTCGGTGGGTGTGCACCCTCTGGATGTACCGCCGGGTGCCGCGCCGGCGCTGGACTGGCTGTTGCAGGAGCTCAATCACCCGCGGGTGGTCGCCATCGGCGAAACCGGCCTCGATTATCACTACGAGCCGGAAGCGGCGCAGTTGCAGCAGGAATCCTTTCGCCTGCACCTGCAAGCGGCGCAGCAGACCGGCAAACCGGTGATCATCCACACCCGTGGCGCGCGCACCGATACCCTGGACTTGCTGCGTGAAGCGGCACTGCCCCAGGCGGGCGTATTGCATTGCTTTACCGAAGACTGGGAGATGGCGAAGGCCGCGCTGGACATGGGCTATTACATTTCCCTGTCCGGGATTGTCACATTCCGCAATGCCGACGCGTTGCGCGATGTGGCCAGCAAGGTGCCGGCCGACCGATTGCTGGTGGAAACCGACTCGCCGTACCTGGCGCCGATACCCTATCGCGGCAAGCCAAACCTGCCGCAGTATGTGCGTGAAGTTGCGGAATTTCTGGCAATGTTGCGTGGAGAGCCCTACGAGCGGTTTGCCGAGCAAACCACTGAGAACTTCAAGCGGTTGTTTCCGTTGGCGCATGTGAAATCGGTTTAGGGTTCGAATCCGCTTTCGCGAGCAGGCTCGCTCCCACAAGGTTAAATCGCAGGCAAAAAAAACCCGGGTTCTGGGGGGTGAATCCGGGTTAAGACCATTAGGAGTAAAACAATGGTACGCGGTCCGTTGGTACCAATATCGGCGTGACACTTGGGGGAGATGCCCCGCCGACAGTTCAAGTATTGATCAGGATTGCGCCTCGTCCAGTTTGGCAGCCCGGGTTTTTAAACAAATTTGGAATACGTGCGCTTCGGAAGAGTTCTCATCACCCTGCAAACGTACGCGAAATGACCAGAAAGCGCAGATATGGTCGGATGATCCGTGCATTTTGGCGCAAGTTAGGCATAATACGCGGCTTCGAATTTTGACCCCGACAGACCTTTTCTTATGCATAAAGAACCTCGTAAGGTCCGTGAGTTTCGCCGCCGCGAGCAGGAAATTCTCGATACCGCGCTCAAGCTGTTCCTCGAACAGGGTGAAGACAGTGTCACCGTCGAGATGATCGCTGATGCCGTCGGTATCGGCAAAGGCACGATCTACAAGCACTTCAAGTCCAAGGCGGAAATCTATCTGCGCCTGATGCTCGACTACGAGCGTGATTTGAACACACTGCTGCATTCGGCCGATGTCGACAAGGACAAGGAAGCCCTGTCCCGGGCGTACTTCGAATTCCGCATGCGCGATCCACAACGCTATCGCCTGTTCGACCGCCTCGAAGAAAAAGTGGTCAAGGGTAACCAGGTGCCGGAGATGATCGAGGAGCTGCACAAGATCCGTGCCTCGAATTTCGAACGCCTGACCCTGCTGATCAAAGGCCGGATCAGTGAAGGCAAGCTGGAAGATGTACCGCCTTACTTCCATTACTGCGCGGCCTGGGCGTTGGTGCACGGAGCTGTCGCGCTGTATCACTCGCCGTTCTGGAGCAATGTGCTGGAAGATCAGGAAGGTTTCTTCCAGTTCCTGATGGACATCGGCGTGCGCATGGGTAACAAGCGCAAGCGCGACACCGACACTCCCGGCAGCTGAGCCATTCAGTTGCCTTATTGCGCCATGATTTCGCTACTTGGCGCAGTGCCGCAGGAATATACTCAGGTAGAGGACTTGCTAAAACTTGATTTCTGGGTCAAGTTTTAGCGGCCGAATATTCTTCCGCCGGAGTGACCATGATCGTTGACCGTCAAGGCAGGCGTTTTCGCAACTTGCGAATCAGCCTGACCTCAGCCTGCAATTACGCCTGTACCTACTGTGTGCCCAATGGCAAGCGGCTGGTGGCTGCGCAGGATGAGCTGTCGGCCGAAGCCATGGCGCGTGGTGTGGCTTATCTGATTGAAGCGGCGGGGATCGAGCGTCTGCGTATTACCGGCGGCGAGCCGCTGGTCAGCCCGAAACTCGAAGCGTTCATGACGGCGGTCGGGCAGATGGGCCTGGAAGACATCAGTCTGACCACCAATGGCCAGTTGCTGGCGAAGAAACTGCCACTGCTGGTGAACGCCGGCATTCGACGCCTCAACGTTTCCCTCGATACCCTCGACGCCAGTGCGTTCCGTGCCATTGCCCGGGGCGGCGACCTGGCCACCGTGCTCAACGGCATGAACGAGGCCAGTGCGGCCGGCATGAAGATCAAGGTCAACATGGTGCCGCTGCGCGGGCAGAACCTCGATCAAGTGATGCCGCTGCTCGACTACTGTCTGGAGCGTGGTTATGAACTGCGCTTCATCGAGCTGATGCGCATGGGGCACCTGGCCAGCGATTCCAATGCCTTTCTGCAACAGTTCGTCAGCCTCAAGCAGTTGTTGAGCCTGATCGGCGAGCGCTATGAATATCTGCAAGCCGATGCCCCGGTCGATGCAACGGCCGTTCGCTATGAAATTCCGGGACAAGGCTATTTCGGCGTGATCGCCAATGAAAGTGTGCCGTTCTGCCGGACCTGTTCACGCTTGCGTTTATCCTCCACCGGGTGGCTGCATGGCTGCCTGTCGTCGAGCAATCGCCATTACATCGGCGACCTGCTGGACAAGCCGCGCCATCAAGCACTGCCGGCCTTGCAGAGGCTCTTGGTGAAAGCCTTGGGCGACAAGCAGGAAGTGGCGTTCTCTGGTGGTGCGACTGTCATGAAGATTATTGGCGGCTGATCGTCCGTCATCGCGAGCAGGTCGGATCGCCGCACCGTCGCTCCCACAGGTATCGCATAAATCCTTGTGGGAGCGAGCTTGCTCGCGATGGCGATAGATCAGTCAACAATGTTCATGAGCTGGCGCAAAAGCTGCATCCTACGGCCATTCGCCGGTTTTCCGACACCGGTCTCTGGAGGATAGGATGCGTAGCCTGGTTTTGCTGCTGGCCGTTTTGGCACTTGGTGGCTGCATGAACGTCAGCGATATGGCCGAAGGGACTCGTTACCATATGAGCGATGCGGGGTTACTCGATCACAGCGACAGTCGTCGCGTAAACAATCTGCGCATTCAACCGGACTCGTTCGTCTACATCGCCCAGGGTGCTTTCATGCCCCCAGGCAGCGACGTTTACCCACGGCCCAACGTGATTGCCGAAGTCGCGTTCGATGGCTTCGTCGAATACTTCCCGATGGTCCGCCGTGCCCGTACGCCGGAAGGTCTCGACCAGGCCATGGGCGAAGCCCGTGCCGCCGGTGCGCACTATCTGCTCTACACCCGATTTGCCAAGTCTGACGACCGTATCGGCAACTCGGACGAGTGGCTGGACCAGGAAGCCCTGGATCGTCTCGGCATCGATAGCGGTATGATTCAGGTCATGTTGATCGAGACCAGCACCCAGTATTTGATTGATACTGCGACCATCAAGAGTCGTGGCGGTTTACTGACGTTCCACGATAAAAAACCCGAAGACCTGATGGGCCCGCCGCTGGAGCAATACGCGCGCAGCCTGCTGGGGCTCAGCGACCAGTAATGCCAAGGAGAACACCATGAGTGGCCCGCAAAAAGCCAACGACCTGCTGGGGCAAATCCCCAAGACCAAAGGCTTGCCGCCGGTGCACCTGTGGAATCCCGATTTCTGCGGCGACATCGACATGCGCATCGCCCGCGACGGCACCTGGTATTACCTGGGCACGCCGATCGGGCGCAAGCCGATGGTCAAGCTGTTCTCCACCATCATTCGCCGCGACGGCGATGATTATTTCCTGATCACGCCGGTCGAAAAGGTCGGCATCAAGGTCGACGATGCGCCGTTCGTGGCGATTGCGGTGGACGTGGAAGGCGAGGGCGAGGCGCAGGTGTTGCGCTTTATCACCAACGTCGATGAAACCACCGAGGCCGGTGCCGAGCACCCGATGCGCGTGGTCATCGATCCGGTAACGCAGGAACCGGCCCCTTATGTGCATGTGCGCAGCAATCTTGAAGCCTTGATCCATCGCAACGTGTTCTATCAATTGGTGGAGCTTGCAGTGAGCCGCGAGATCGACGGCCAGCGCTGGCTCGGTGTATGGAGTGGCGGCGAGTTCTTCCCCATCGGCCTCGAACCCTGACGCATAACAACTTGTGGGAGCGGGCTTGCTCGCGAAAGCGGAGTGTCAGTCAACATCACTGTTTCTGAGACGACGCCTTCGCGAGCAAGCCCGCTCCCACAGGGTTTTCCGAATATTCAAAAAATCAAATTGACACCCAATCGTACGATGATTAGCGTGAGCTTCCATCACGTACGGCTTTGAGGTGTCCATGTCCAGCAGCTTTCATGCTTCGACCGTTGATTGGCTGGGATGCTGGCTCGCCACGGGGCAGGTCAAGCCCGGTGAGTCACTCAAGGTCGAAGCCGACCTCGGCGAACAACTCGGCGTGAGTCGCACGGTCATCCGCGAAGCGATCAAAACCCTGGTTGCCAAAGGCATGCTCGAAGTCGGCCCGAAGGTCGGCACGCGGGTGTTGCCGGTGCGGCGCTGGAACCTCTTCGATCCACAAGTCGTCGGCTGGTTGTCGCGCAGCGGCTTGCCGGAAAACTTCGTCGACGATCTGCTCGACCTGCGCCGCACCATCGAACCGATGGCCGTGCGCTGGGCCTGCGAGCGCGCAACCGGCGAACAGGTGAACGCGATCCTGTTGGCCTGCAACGCGCTGGAACGGGCGGTGGACAGCGGCATCGATTACAACCGTGCCGACCAGTTCTTCCACGAGTGCATCCTCGCTGCCAGCCACAATCAATTCATCGAACAGATGGTTCCCGCCCTCGGCGCGTTGCTGGCGGTGGCCTTTGAAGTGTCCGCCGCCGACCCGGATGAACTGCGTCGCACCTTGCCGATTCACCGGGACCTGGCCGAGGCTATCGCGGCCCGTGATACCGCCCGGGGTGTCTGGGCCTGCATGACCCTGATCGATAACGCCGACCTTGCGATCAAGCGTTACTACCCACAAGTCATGGCCGATAAAAAAGCCAGCTGAAAACGAAGGGCTACTGTAGGAGCTAGCTTGCTCGCGAAGGTGTATCAGCTACCACGAGGTCGACTGGCACACCTTCGCGAGCAAGCTAGCTCCTACACCCCCCGAAACAAGAACAATGCAGGAGGTTCCATGGCGTGGACTGCGGTGACCGAACATCGGGCGAAACTGGGCGAAGGCCCGTTCTGGGATGCGCCGAGCCAGGCGCTGTATTGGGTGGATATCGCGGGCAAACAGGCACTGCGGTTGATCGGCGCCAACGTGCAGATCTGGCAGATGCCGGAACATGTGTCGGCCTTCATCCCCTGTGAAAGCGGCGATGCGCTGGTGACATTGAGCAGCGGGGTTTATCGGCTCGATCTCGACTCTCCTGGCCTGGACCCGCGCCTGACGTTGTTCTGCGTGGCCGATCCGCAACCGGGCAACCGCCCCAACGAAGCCCGCTGCGACACCCAGGGCCGGCTCTGGCTCGGCACCATGCAAAACAATATCGGAGAACACGGCGAAGACCTGCTCATCGTCCGTCGTTCCGGTGGACTGTTCCGCATCGATCGTGCCGGGCGGGTTGCGCCATTGCTGCGCAATCTGGGCATTCCCAACACGCTGCTGTGGAGCGATGACGCCACCAGCGTGTATTTCGGCGACAGCCTCGACGGCACCTTGTATCGACATTTCATCCGTACCGACGGCGCCCTCGATGCGCCGCAGGTCTGGTTTGGTCCGCATAGGCGTGGCGGCCCGGACGGTTCGGCGATGGATGCCGAAGGATTTATCTGGAATGCCCGTTGGGACGGCAGCTGCCTGCTCAGGTTGAGCCCGGACGGCAACGTCGATCGGATCATCGAGCTGCCGGTCAGTCGTCCCACCAGCTGTGTGTTCGGCGGTGAAAACCTGACAACCCTGTACATCACCAGTGCGGCAAGTCCGCTGGGCCATCCGTTGGATGGGGCCGTGTTGTCGATTCCGGTGGATGTGCCTGGAAAGCATTGCACACGGTTTGCTGGATAAATCCCAAAATATGGGATGTGAATATATATATTGAGATTTATCGCGAGCCGGGTTTATAGTCGGCCTCACCAGTTTCATGCACTCACACTTAAAAAAACAAAACAGGTGAAGTGATGCAGCGAAGTTTCCCCGTGCTCCTTGCGCAGACAGTGCCTCAGACCGTTTCCGAGCTGAAACGTTTTCGCCCTCGGCTGTTTCTTCCTCAATGCCTTTTGACCGGACATCGACAGATGCCCGGTTTTCGTCGTGTTTTCGAACAGGAGTCTTGATCCATGGCTGAACCATTGTCATTGCCACCGGTACCCGAACCGCCCAAGGGCGAACGCCTGAAAAACAAGGTCGTGTTGCTGACCGGTGCCGCCCAGGGCATTGGCGAAGCGATTGTGGCGACCTTCGCGTCCCAGCAGGCCAGGTTGATCGTCAGCGACATTCAGGCCGAGAAAGTCGAGAAGGTCGCGGCGCATTGGCGGGACAAAGGCGCCGATGTGGTAGCGATCAAGGCCGACGTGTCGCGTCAACAGGATTTACACGCCATGGCCCGGCTGGCGATCGACCTGCACGGCCGGATCGATGTGCTGGTCAACTGCGCCGGGGTCAACGTGTTCCGTGATCCGCTGGAAATGACCGAAGAAGACTGGCATCGCTGCTTTGCCATTGACCTCGATGGCGCCTGGTACGGTTGCAAGGCGGTGCTGCCGCAGATGATCGAACAGGGCATCGGCAGCATCATCAACATTGCCTCCACCCATTCCTCCCACATCATTCCGGGCTGCTTCCCGTACCCGGTGGCCAAGCATGGCCTGCTCGGCCTGACCCGCGCGCTGGGCATCGAATATGCGGCCAAGGGCATCCGCGTCAATGCCATTGCGCCGGGCTATATCGAAACCCAGATCAACATCGATTACTGGAACGGTTTCGCCGACCCCCACGCCGAACGCCAGCGCGCGTTTGACCTGCACCCGCCGCGTCGCATCGGTCAGCCGATCGAAGTGGCAATGACCGCCGTGTTCCTGGCCAGCGATGAAGCGCCGTTCATCAATGCCTCGTGCATCACTATCGATGGCGGGCGCTCGGTGATGTACCACGACTGAGTCATTGGGCTTTCAGGCGCATTACTACGCCTGAAATCCAATGATCATACGATATGACTATTGGCAGTACGGTTTTACCGTCCTTTGTTTATAAAGAACGCTTTCAAAGAACGCTCAAGAACAATAACAAGGAGTCAGCTTATGAATCGTCGTCATGCTATCCGTTCCCTGTGCTGTGCCGCGCTGGCGGTCTCGGCGTTCAGCCTGAGCAGCACGCTGCTGGCGGCCGAGCAAGTGAAAATCGGTTTCCTGGTCAAGCAAGCGGAGGAGCCCTGGTTCCAGACCGAATGGGCCTTTGCCGAAAAGGCCGGGAAAGAGAAGGGCTTCACCCTGATCAAGATCGCCGTGCCGGACGGTGAGAAAACCCTTTCTGCCATCGACAGCCTCGCGGCCAACGGCGCCAAAGGCTTCGTGATCTGCCCGCCGGACGTGTCCCTGGGACCTGCGATCATGGCC
The DNA here is from genome assembly GCF_949767415.1 of Pseudomonas sp. IT-196MI5. Taxonomy (NCBI): domain Bacteria; kingdom Pseudomonadati; phylum Pseudomonadota; class Gammaproteobacteria; order Pseudomonadales; family Pseudomonadaceae; genus Pseudomonas; species Pseudomonas sp. IT-196MI5. Next base: position 202,874 of record NZ_CATKPZ010000077.1, on the reverse strand, counting down.
AAGGCCAAACTCAACGGGCTGAAAGTGATTGCCGTCGATGACCGTTTCGTCGATGCCAGCGGCAAGTTCATGGAGGATGTGCCGTACCTGGGCATGGCCGCGTTCGAAGTCGGCCAGAAGCAGGGCAACGCCATGGCCACCGAGGCGAAGAAGCGCGGCTGGGACTGGAAAGACACCTATGCGGTGATCAACACCTACAACGAACTCGACACCGGCAAGAAGCGCACCGACGGCTCGGTCAAGGCACTCGAAGACGCCGGCATGCCGAAAGACCACATCCTGTTCGCGGCCCTGAAAACCCTCGATGTGCCAGGCAGTATGGACGCCACCAACTCCGCCCTGGTGAAACTGCCGGGTGCAGCGAAGAACCTGATCATTGGTGGCATGAACGACAACACCGTCCTGGGCGGCGTGCGCGCCACCGAGAGCGCGGGTTTCGCTGCGGCCAACGTGATCGGCATCGGTATCAACGGTACCGACGCCATCGGCGAGCTGAAGAAACCCGACAGCGGCTTCTACGGCTCGATGCTGCCAAGCCCGCACATCGAGGGCTACAACACCGCGAGCATGATGTACGAGTGGGTCACCACCGGCACTGAACCGGCGAAATTCACCGCCATGGACGACGTGACGCTGATCACTCGCGACAACTTCAAGCAGGAACTGGAAAAGATCGGCCTGTGGAACTGACAGCCGTTTGATTTCAGCGGCGGCCTCGGCGACGGGGCTGCCTGAGCGGATTGAAGAGGTGGGTTATGCACGCGCAAACAAATACACAACAACACAGCGGCAGCTTGCGCTTCAACGGGATCGGCAAGACCTTTCCCGGGGTGAAGGCGCTGGACAACATCAGCTTCGTCGCCCATCCAGGGCAGGTTCATGCCTTGATGGGCGAGAACGGTGCCGGCAAGTCGACGCTGCTGAAAATCCTCGGCGGGGCCTATACGCCCAGCAGCGGTGCCTTGCAGATCGGCGAACGGGCGATGGACTTCAAGTCCACCGCCGACAGCATCGGCAGTGGCGTCGCGGTGATCCATCAGGAGCTGCATCTGGTGCCGGAAATGACCGTGGCGGAGAACCTGTTTCTGGGGCATCTGCCGGCCAGTTTCGGCCTGATCAACCGCGGTGCCCTGCGCCAGCAGGCACTGGCCTGTCTCAAAGGCCTGGCCGATGAAATCGACCCGCAAGAGAAAGTCGGGCGCCTGTCCCTCGGTCAGCGGCAACTGGTGGAGATCGCCAAGGCGTTGTCCCGTGGCGCCCATGTGATTGCCTTCGACGAACCCACCAGCAGCCTTTCGGCGCGGGAGATCGAGCGCTTGATGGCGATCATCGGCCGGCTGCGGGACGAGGGCAAAGTGGTGCTCTATGTCTCCCACCGCATGGAAGAAGTGTTCCGCATCTGCAACGCGGTGACGGTGTTCAAGGACGGGCGGTACGTGCGCACGTTCGAGGACATGAGCCAGCTGACCCACGATCAACTGGTCACCTGCATGGTCGGTCGTGACATTCAGGACATCTATGATTACCGCCCCCGTCAGCGCGGCGCGGTGGCGCTCAAGGTCGACGGTTTGCTTGGGCCGGGGTTGCGTGAGCCGGTGAGTTTCGAGGTGCACAAAGGCGAAATCCTCGGGCTGTTCGGGCTGGTCGGTGCCGGTCGCACCGAGCTGTTGCGCCTGCTCAGCGGCCTGGCGCGCAACAGCGCCGGACAGCTGAAGCTTCGTGGCCATGAACTGAAGCTGCGTTCACCCAGGGACGCGATTGCCGCCGGGATCCTGTTGTGCCCCGAGGACCGCAAGAAGGAAGGCATCCTGCCGCTGGCCAGCGTCGCCGAGAACATCAACATCAGCGCACGCGGCGCCCATGCCACCTTCGGCTGCCTGTTGCGTGGCCTGTGGGAGAAGGACAACGCCGACCAGCAGATCAAGGCGCTCAAGGTGAAGACGCCCCACGCCGGGCAGCAGATCAGGTTTCTTTCCGGCGGGAATCAGCAGAAGGCCATTCTCGGCCGCTGGCTGTCGATGCCGATGAAAGTGCTGCTGCTTGACGAACCCACCCGCGGCATCGACATCGGTGCCAAGGCCGAGATCTACCAGATCATCCATAACCTGGCGGCCGAGGGGATCGCGGTGATTGTGGTGTCCAGCGACTTGATGGAAGTCATGGGCATTTCCGACCGCATCCTGGTGCTGTGCGAAGGCGCCCTGCGTGGCGAGCTGAGCCGCGAACAGGCCAACGAATCCAACCTGCTGCAACTGGCTTTGCCGCGCCAACGCGCCGACGGCGTGGCGAACTGAGAGGTGACTATGATGACAACCCAAAACAACACCCTGCCAACCACGCGCAAACCGCTGGATATGCGGCGTTTTCTCGATGACTGGGTAATGCTGCTGGCGGCGGTCGGCATCTTTGTCGCCTGCACCTTGCTGATCGACAACTTCCTGTCACCGCTGAATATGCGCGGCCTGGGCCTGGCGATTTCCACCACCGGGATCGCGGCGTGCACCATGTTGTATTGCCTGGCGTCCGGGCATTTCGACTTGTCGGTGGGCTCGGTGATTGCCTGCGCCGGAGTAGTCGCGGCGGTGGTGATGCGCGACACCGACAGCGTGTTTCTCGGAGTCTGTGCGGCGCTCGTGATGGGCCTGATCGTCGGGCTGATCAACGGCATCGTCATCGCCAAATTACGGGTCAACGCGCTGATCACCACGCTGGCGACCATGCAGATCGTGCGTGGCCTGGCCTACATCTTCGCCAACGGGAAAGCGGTGGGGGTGTCCCAGGAATCGTTCTTCGTCTTCGGTAACGGCCAGTTGTTCGGCGTGCCGGTACCGATCCTGATCACCATCGTCTGTTTCCTGTTCTTCGGCTGGCTGCTGAACTACACCACCTATGGGCGCAACACCATGGCCATCGGCGGCAACCAGGAAGCGGCGTTGCTGGCCGGTGTGAATGTCGACCGGACCAAGATCATCATCTTTGCCGTGCATGGCGTGATCGGTGCGTTGGCCGGGGTGATCCTGGCGTCGCGCATGACCTCCGGCCAACCGATGATCGGCCAGGGTTTCGAGCTGACGGTGATCTCGGCCTGTGTGTTGGGCGGGGTTTCGCTGAGTGGCGGGATCGGCATGATCCGGCACGTGATTGCCGGGGTACTGATTCTGGCGATCATCGAGAATGCGATGAACCTGAAGAACATCGATACGTTTTATCAGTATGTGATTCGGGGTTCGATTCTGCTGTTGGCGGTGGTGATCGACCGCCTGAAACAGCGCTGACATCCACTATCCGTGGGAGCGAGCTTGCTCCGGGCGGCGATCCGACGATGAGGCCGGCACATTCAATATCCATGGTGCCTGACAGACCGCCTTCGCGAGCAAGCTCGCTCCCACAGGGGACCGCGTTCGTCTGAACAACCCGGTCAACTGTGGGAGCGAGCTTGCTCGCGATGAGGCCATCAGCTTCAACACAAAACAGTTGGCCTTAACCCGCCTTGCGCAACGCCTCGATCAGCTCTTTCTTGCGCATCGAGGACCGCCCGGGAATACCCTTGGCCCGGGCTTCCTTCCTCAAGCTATCGACCGTCTGGGCCTCTCTGGATACAGCGCTATCGCGTGAGTGCCCCTTACGAGTGGCCACCGCTCGACGCGCCGACTCCTTGCGATCTGCCGACTTTGCCCTGGCCGGTTTCTTGCGCCCTGATCCACCGGCCCGTTCGCCGCCGCCGGACTGTTTGTTCACGGTCGCCCAGGCGCGGGCTTCGGCTTCATCCTTTGAAAGGCCTTTGCTTTCGTAACTGTCTTCGATGTGTTGCGCCTTGCGTTTTTGCTCGGCCGTGTATTTGGTTTTGCTTCCACGAGGCATGGGATTTCTCCTGGCTTGATTACTGGCTCATGTTGCTTTCCTCGTCCTCGGTGGTGCTTGAACCGAGGCCGCCACTGCCGGGTGTTTTTTTGTCCGGCAGGTTCGTCCCGCGCGGACGACCCGTGTCATTGCCCTGGGTTCGCGGGTCGGTGCCGGTGGCTGGCGGGAGGTTGTGGTCGATCGTCGTGCCATCGGTGTTCATGCCGGGAGCACTCTGGATCGCCGGTGCCCTGGGCTTTTCCACCGGGTTGGTCGGGCCGGTGCTCGAGCCGATGGTCCCGGCGAACGCGGCAGAAGACAGCAGGGCGGCGAGGGCGAGAGCGGTCAACCTGGACAGGATCATGGTGTTGTCTCCAACGGGTAGAGTCCTTACCTGATTAGTCCGCCCTCGATCCGGATGGGTGCATTGTCAGCGACGAACGGCTCAGGCCTGTTCCAATGCCCTGACCGCTGTGGCCCTACGCCGGATCAAACGGCCCACGGTGATCATCCAGTTGAGCGCAGCCACCGCCAGCACCGTGAGCAACAGCGTGGTCATGCCTTGTTCGACGATGATTTTCCCGGCCAGCAAAGGAAAGCCGAATACGCCGATGAAGTACGACAGGCTGAACAACAACAAGGATTGCGCGGTGGTGCCGTTCGGCGCTTCATTGGCGGCCAGGCCGTTGATCACCGAGTAGGTCAGGCCGTAACCGATCCCGAGCATCACCGCCGCGAGCAGGTAGCTGAAGCTGCTGTCGACGACAAAACCGAACATCACGATCGACGTCAGCATCAACCCCGAAAGCAGGCACGACGCACGCAATGGATCGCGCTTGACCACGAAGCCGGCAACCAGCATGCGGCCGCTGATCGCCGCGCTCATGAAACCGAGGAAGAACAACGAGTAGTCGAGCGAGTGCGCCGCCGCATAACTGGTTTGAAAGCTCGACAGACCACCGAAAACGCAGCCGCCGAGACCGACCATGATGATCGGGAAAACGGCCCTGGACGACAGCACCTGAGCCGCTGCACGCCAGGAAATCCGCGACACGCTGCCAGATTGCGCGGGGGCCTGTTTCAATTGCCGGTCCAGTCGCCAGAACAGCAGTACACCGATCAGGCTGGCCAGTGCCGCCAGGTAAAACGCCGCGGTCACCGGATAACCGAGGGCGCTCGCCGCGCGGCCGAGCAACGGACCACTACCAATCCCGGTCATCATGCTGCCCGACAGCAGGGCGAAGTATTTGGCACGCTGTGCGGGTGTCACCAGGCTTGCCACGATGATCGGCCCCAGGGTGTAGAACACGCCCCAGCCCAGTCCCAGCAGCAGGCCGAAAAACAACAACAGATGGCCAAAGCCCGGGGTCAGGGCGAAGCCCAGGCTGGCCGCTACCAGCAAAACACCGAACAGCGCTACCGAGCGGGCGGCACCGAGCAAATCGGACAAATGGCCGGAAACAATCACCGCCGCAAAGGTGCTGAGCATCGCCGCCGAAATCACACTGCCGGCGTCGTGTTCGTTGCCGCCGCGAGAAGCGATCAGCAATGAGAGCAAAAACGTCGAACCGTAGGACAACGACAACAGGTAACTGGCGAGGCAAAACAGGCCGAACAGCTTGCTTGAAACCGGGGGCGTTGCGGTAGACATGACGCGGTTCCTTGGCCGGATAAATGAGCAGCGCGGCTATCTAATCACGCAGTGCCCGAATGTTAGGTCCGAGGTTATCGATGCCAGGGTTAGTGTTGACCGGAGTAACGCATTTGCACTGTTGTGGCGATCCAGCTTTTGTGGCGAGGGGGCTTGCCCCCGTTGGGTTGCGCAGCAACCCCAATAAAAACACTGGAGTCTTTCAGGTGGAGTGCAATCGCTGAGGAAGGGCCTGCTTCGCAGGCCAACGGGGGCAAGCCCCTTCGCCACAGGCAAGCCCCCTCGCCACAAGTACCGCGCCGACTTAGTATGGCGTTTTCCACTTTTGACAAGGCACGTCCATGACGATCGAAATCCGCCCGGCGACCCCCAGTGACGCACCGCAAATCCTCGCGTTCATCACTGAACTGGCCGACTACGAGCGTGCCCGCCATGAAGTCATTGCCAGTGTTGCCGACATCGAGCGCAGCCTGTTCAGCGAAGGCGCCACCGCCCATGGCCTGATCTGCCTGCGCGACGGTGCACCCATCGGTTTCGCGGTGTTCTTCTTCAGCTATTCCACCTGGCTTGGCAGCAATTGCCTGTACCTCGAAGACCTCTACATCACCCCGCAACAGCGCGGCGGAGGCGCGGGCAAAACCCTGCTGCGGCATCTGGCGAAAATCGCCTGCGCCAACGACTGCGGTCGTTTCGAGTGGAGCGTGCTGGAGTGGAATACCCCGGCCATCGAATTCTACAAGTCCCTGGGGGCGCAGCCGCAGGAGGAGTGGGTTCGCTATCGGATGGATGGAGCGGTGTTGCGGGATTTCGCAGCGGGTAACTGAAACTTCTTAAAAGATCGCAGCCTTCGGCAGCTCCTACGGATCGATGTACACCGCCAAACCGCGGCGGACGATCCCGTGTAGGAGCTGCCGAAGGTTGCGATCTTTTTTTGCCTAGTCTCATAATGTGGGATTGATATTTATATATTGAGATTTATCCCGGCACAGGTTTATAGTCCCGCTCACTCACTGCCAAAAACCAAAACAGGTGAAGCGATGCAGGCGCAATTGATCGCGCTCGACTGGGGGACAACCTCATTACGTGCTTACAAACTGGCTGAAGGTGGCTTGGTCCTCGAACAGCGTTCGCTGTCGTCGGGGATCATGCAGCTACCGAAAGCGCCGCGAATCATTGGCGGCCGGGAATGCGCCGACGGCTTTGAACTGGCGTTCGACGAGGCCTGCGGTGACTGGCTCGATGCCCAGCCGGACTTGCCGGTGATTGCCTGCGGCATGGTCGGCAGCGCCCAGGGCTGGCGCGAAGCGGCCTACCGCGACACGCCGGCAAACGTCGCCACTCTCGGTACATCCTTGCAAACCGTGCGCAGCCTGCGCGGCATCGATGTGCACATCGTGCCCGGCGTCATCGAGCGTTCGCCTTTGCCGAACGTGATGCGCGGCGAAGAAACCCAGGTGCTCGGTGTGCTGCAAAACCTGACGAGCGAGGCGGGCGCTGATCTGCTGATCGGCCTGCCGGGCAGCCATTCGAAATGGGTGGAAGTGGCCGACGGCTGCATCGTGCATTTCGATACGTTCATGACCGGCGAAGTGTTCGCCGTGCTCAGCGAGCACAGCATTCTCGGACGCACCCATCAGCGTGGCGGATCCTTCGATGGCGATGCGTTTGATCGTGGTGTGCAGGTCGCGTTGTCGGCGGACGGTGAAACCGGTCCGCTGTCGACGATGTTCAGCGCCCGCAGTCTCGGGCTGACCGGCGAATTGAGCGCCAGCGCTCAGGCGGACTACCTGTCCGGTCTGCTGATCGGCCATGAGTTGGCGGCCCTGGCCAGCGTCCAGCGGCGCCGGCGCAACAGCGTGCACCTGCCTTCGATCATCCTCATTGGCAACACCCAACTCTGTGCCCGCTACAGCCGTGCGCTCGACGCCTGCGGTTTTGCCCGGGTGACCCTGGCCGAACAGGCCACCGAACGCGGATTGTGGCAACTGGCGCTGGCTGCCGGCCTGGTCACGCGCACCGCATCCCGTTAAACCTGACTGGAGACCTGACATGCTCAAACAAGCCTTGGCGCAAAACGGACTGATCGCGATCCTGCGCGGCCTGCGCCCGCAGGAAGCGGCCGCCATCGGCGAAGTCCTGTACGCCGCCGGATTTCGCGTCATCGAAGTGCCGCTCAATTCCCCTGAGCCGTACGAAAGTATCCGCATCCTGCGCAGCATCTTGCCCGCCGATTGCCTGATCGGTGCCGGCACGGTGTTGACGCCGGAGCAGGTCGAGCAAGTGAAAGCCGCGGGCGGCCAGGTGATCGTCATGCCCCATAGCGATCCGAAGGTCTTGCGCGCGGCGAAAGCGGCGGGACTTTACCTGTCGCCGGGTGTCGCTACGCCGACCGAAGCCTTCGCGGCACTGGCTGAAGGCGCGGATGTGCTGAAGATGTTCCCGGCCGAGCAGATGGGGCCGGCGGTCGTCAAAGCCTGGCTGGCCGTGCTGCCGGAGGGAACGATTCTGGCGCCGGTCGGCGGCATCACGCCGGACAACATGCAGGTGTTTATCGACGCTGGCGTCAAAGGCTTCGGCCTCGGCTCCGGTCTGTTCAAACCGGGCATGACGGCGGAACAAGTGGCGGCCAATGCCAAGGCCTATGTCGCTGCGTGGAAGGCCCTTCGCTAAGACTTTTTGGGCGCTGCGAGCGCTGCATCTAACAAGAGAGACAAACAGATGAAAATCACCAAACTGACCACCTTCATCGTTCCGCCGCGCTGGTGCTTCCTCAAGGTCGAAACCGACGAAGGCGTCACCGGTTGGGGCGAGCCCGTGGTCGAAGGCCGCGCCCACACCGTTGCCGCTGCCGTTGAAGAGTTGTCCGACTACCTGATCGGCAAAGACCCGCGCAACATCGAAGATATCTGGACCGTGCTCTATCGCGGCGGCTTCTACCGTGGCGGCGCGATCCACATGAGCGCCCTGGCCGGTATCGACCAGGCTTTGTGGGACATCAAGGGCAAGGCGCTGGGCGTGTCGGTCAGCGACCTGTTGGGCGGTCAGGTGCGGGACAAGATTCGTGTGTATTCGTGGATCGGCGGCGACCGTCCGGCAGACACGGCACGGGCGGCGAAAGAAGCGGTGGAGCGTGGTTTCACCGCGGTGAAAATGAACGGCACCGAAGAACTGCAATTCCTCGACACCTTCGACAAGGTCGACCAGGCCCTGGCCAATGTCGCTGCCGTGCGCGATGCCGTCGGCCCGAACGTCGGCATCGGCGTGGACTTCCATGGCCGGGTGCACAAGCCCATGGCCAAGGTGCTGATGAAGGAACTCGATCCGTACAAGCTGATGTTCATCGAAGAACCGGTGCTCAGCGAAAACTACGAGGCGCTCAAAGAGCTCGCGCCGCTGACCAGCACGCCGATCGCCTTGGGTGAGCGGCTGTTCTCGCGCTGGGATTTCAAGCGCGTGCTCAGCGAAGGCTACGTCGACATCATCCAGCCAGATGCGTCCCACGCCGGTGGCATCACCGAAACCCGCAAGATTGCCAACATGGCCGAAGCCTATGACGTCGCGCTGGCGCTGCATTGCCCGCTGGGCCCGATTGCCCTGGCGGCTTGCCTGCAACTGGACGCCGTTTGCTACAACGCATTCATCCAGGAGCAGAGCCTGGGCATCCATTACAACGAGAGCAACGACCTGCTCGACTACGTCAAAGACCCACGGGTGTTCGACTACGACCAAGGCTTCGTGAAGATCCCGAACGGCCCGGGCCTGGGTATCGAGATCAACGAGGAATACGTGATCGAACGCGCGGCCATCGGCCACCGCTGGCGCAACCCGATCTGGCGCCATGCCGATGGCAGTTTTGCCGAGTGGTGAGTGATCTCTGATCCACCACAAATCCCCTGTAGGAGCGAGCCTGCTCGCGAAGGTGTGTCAGTCGACATCAATGCTGAATGACACACCGCTATCGCGAGCAGGCTCACTCCTACAAGGGATCTGCGTCAGTCTTTAGAACGACCTCAATAAACATAAGAAGAGGCACCCCCCATGCAACCGCAAACCCTCACCGGGCAGGCGTCGTTGGTGACGCCCAGCCGCAAGCGTTTTTTCATCATGGTGCTGTTGTTCATCACCGTGGTGATCAACTACCTGGACCGCAGTAACCTGTCGATTGCCGCCCCGGCCTTGACCAGTGACCTGGGCATCGATCCAATCCACGTCGGCCTGATCTTCTCTGCCTTCGGCTGGACCTACGCCGCCATGCAAATTCCCGGTGGCTGGCTGGTGGATCGTGTGCCACCACGGATTCTGTACAGCGTCGCCTTGCTGCTGTGGTCGGTGGCCACGGTGATGCTCGGCTTCGCCGCCAGCTTCATCGCGCTGTTTGTATTGCGTATGGCGGTCGGTGCGCTGGAAGCGCCGGCGTATCCGATCAACAGCCGCGTGGTCACCACCTGGTTTCCCGAGCGCGAGCGTGCCACAGCGATTGGTTTTTACACCTCCGGGCAATTCGTCGGCCTGGCCTTCCTGACGCCGGTACTGGCGTGGCTTCAGCACGAATTCGGCTGGCACATGGTGTTCGTCGCCACCGGTGCGGTGGGCATTGTGTGGGCGGTGATCTGGTACGCGGTGTATCGCGAGCCGCGGGATTTCAAAGGCGCCAATGACGCGGAAATCGATTTGATCCGCCAGGGCGGCGGGCTGGTGGATATCCAGGCCGAACAGGCCAAGGTCAAGGCCAAATTCAGCTGGACCGACCTGGGCATTGTCCTGACCCAGCGCAAACTCTGGGGCATTTACCTCGGGCAGTTCTGCCTCAATTCGACGCTGTGGTTTTTCCTGACCTGGTTCCCGACCTACCTGGTGAAATACCGCGGGATGGACTTCATCAAGTCCGGCCTGTTGGCGTCGCTGCCGTTTCTCGCGGCCTTTGTCGGCGTGCTGTGTTCCGGTTTCTTCTCTGACTTTTTGATCCGTCGCGGCTGCACGGTGGGTTTTGCCCGCAAGTTGCCGATCATCAGCGGTTTGTTGATTTCCACCTCGATCATCGGTGCCAACTTCGTCGAGTCGACGCCGCTGGTGATTGCCTTCCTCGCGCTGGCATTCTTCGGCAACGGACTGGCTTCGATCACCTGGTCGCTGGTGTCGACGCTCGCCCCGGCGCGCCTGCTCGGGTTGACCGGTGGGGTGTTCAACTTCATCGGTAACCTGTCGGCGATTGCCACGCCTATCGTGATCGGGTTCCTCGCCACGGGAGATTCTTTTGCCCCGGCGATCACCTACATCTCGGTGCTGGCATTGATTGGCGCGCTGTCCTACATCTTGCTGGTGGGCAAGGTCGAGCGTATCAAGTTGTAGTCGTGGCACGCGGGCGACCATAATGCCGCCCGTTCACTCGCTCAACGGTAAAGGCTGGATATGCAGGAAGACGCCCCAAAAGTTGCCAAGGACGCCGCACCGACCGGCACCCAGACCCTGCTTCGCGGTCTGGGTGTGGTTCACGCCGTGGCCAGCGGCGCCCGCGATCTCAAGGAAATCGCCCGGCTGATCGGCACCACACGCAGCACCACCCATCGCCTGGCCAGTTGCCTGGTGGACGAGCGTTATCTGCGGGTGGTGCCGCAAGTCGGTTATCTGCTGGGGCCGAAACTGATCGAACTGGGGTTCCAGGCGCGTGAAGAGTTGCCGCTGGTGACCCTGGCCGGGCCGTATCTGGACGAGTTGTCGGCGTTGACCGGCGACACCATTCACCTGGCGATTCGCGAAGGCGACGAAGTGCTGTACCTGCACAAGAATCCGGGGCGCAATGGCCCGGAAATGCGTTCACGGGTCGGCCATCGCATGCCGTTGGCGCGCACCGGGATCGGCAAGGCACTGATGCTCGATGATTCACCGCAAGAGTGGCAGCGCCTGTACGAAGTCAGTCTTCCGGTGGGTGGGAAAAATCAATTCTGGCCACAGCACCCGGAGCAATCCTGGGAGCAGTTCGAGCAGCGCATGGTCGAGTATGTGGCCGGCGGCTACGCCTTCGACCTGGAAGACAACGAACCGTCGATCCGTTGCGTGGCGGCGCCGATTCGCGATGCCAGCAAACGTATCGTCGCCGGCATCAGCATCGCCAGCACCGTGCCGTACATGCCGCTGGAAAAAATGGCCGAGCTGATTCCCCTGATCAAAGGGGTCACGACCCGGCTGTCGGCGGAGTTGGGTCTTAAGGTTTAAACCTTGAGGGTCGCCATGTCGATGACGAAGCGGTACTTCACGTCACCGGCGATCATGCGGGCGTAAGCCTCGTTGATCTGACGGATGTCGAGCATTTCGATGTCGCAGGTGATGTTGTGCTCGGCGCAGAAATCCAGCACTTCCTGGGTTTCGGCGATGCCGCCGATCAGCGAGCCGGCCAATACCCGGCGGCCCAGGACCAGTTTGGCCGCATGCACTGGCGGCTCTACGGGTTCGATCAACCCCACCAGAATATGCACGCCGTCGAAACGCAGGGTGTCGAGGTAGGGGTTGAGGTCGTGCTGCACCGGAATGGTGTCGAGCAGGAAGTCGAAGTGACCGGCGGCGGCCTGCATCCGGGCGTCATCGGTGGACACGATCACATGGTCCGCGCCCTGGCGGCGAGCCTCTTCGGCCTTGCTTGCCGAACGGGTGAACAGCGTCACTTCGGCGCCCATCGCCTTGGCGAACTTGATGCCCATGTGGCCGAGGCCGCCCATGCCCAGAATCCCGACCTTGTCACCGGCTTTCACGCCGTAGTGCTTGAGTGGCGAATAAGTGGTGATACCGGCGCACAGAATCGGTGCGGCACTGGCCAGGTTCAGTTTCTCGGGGATGCGTACCACAAAGTGCTCGCTGACCACGATGCTGTCGGAGTAGCCGCCCATGGTGTTGCTGCCATCCACGCGGTCCGGGGTTGCGTAGGTCATGGTCGGGCCTTCGAGGCAATATTGCTCCAGGTTGGCCTGGCAAGCTTCGCAATGGCGGCATGAATCGACCATGCAGCCGACACCGACCAGATCGCCGACTTTGTGTTGGGTGACATTCGCACCGACGGCGGTCACTTTGCCTACGATTTCGTGACCAGGCATCAGCGGGTAAACGGCAATACCCCACTCGTTGCGGGCCTGATGGATGTCTGAATGGCAGACGCCGCAGTAGAGAATCTCGATGGCAACGTCGTCGGCCCGTGGGCTGCGGCGTTCGAATTTCACAGGGGCGAGGGGAGCGGTGGCCGACTGGGCGGCGTATCCGATGGCGGTGTACATGGTGAACCTCGCAAAAGCGCTGACGGGTGAGGTGGCGCATTCTGGGCGCCGAACCCGGTAGCGGCCATGGCGATTCCTCCGGGTGTCATGCCTATTCCTCCGGCATCGCTCCTTGAGCGATTCCATTGGCGATCAGACCTGCGATGATGCTTTCATCCCTTTTTTCGAAGTTTTTTTCATGCAGTTGACCCGTCATCTTGATGCCAATGCCAGCCTGGTTTCGCTGATCGAGCCGCTGTCCACTCGCAACGGTTTCGTCCCGACTGCATTGCCGGGCGTGCAGGTTCTTCGGGCCAGTTGCGATGTGGCCCGTGGGCCGCAGATCTATGAGCCGAGCCTGGTGATCATCGCCCAGGGCAGCAAACTGGCGTACCTGGGGCCGCGAACCCTTGAGTACGGGGCAGGGCACTATCTGATTCAAGCGCTGCCGGTGCCCTTCGAGTGTGAAACCTTTGCCGCGCCGGACGGGCCAATGCTGGGCGTTTCTGTCGCGATCGACCGGGTGATGCTGGGCGAGCTGGTATTGGCAATGGGCTTGGCGCCGGGGCGGCATATTCTGGCGCAAACACCTGAGTCCATGACCTCGGCGGTGCTCGATGATGCGATGCGTGGTTGTGTCGAGCGACTGTTACGCTGCCTGCACGATCCGCTGGAGTGCCAGATCATGGGGCAAGCGCGCTTGCGCGAGTTGCTGTTCGTTGCATTGCGCGGTCCGCAAGCCGATGTATTGCGGGCGTTGGTTGAGCAGCAAGGGCAATTTGCCCGGATCGCGGCATCCCTCAGTCATCTGCATGCGCATTACACCGAACCGCTGAATGTCGAGACTCTGGCCAGTTGCGCCAACATGAGTGCGTCAACCTTTCACGAGCATTTCAAGCGCAGCACCTTGTTGTCGCCTGTGCAGTATCTGAAGCGATTGCGTTTGCTCAAGGCGCAGCAGTTGTTGCTGGGCGAGGGGCTGGGCGTGGCGCAGGTGGCGCATCGGGTGGGGTATCAGAGCACGTCGCAGTTCAGTCGCGAGTACAAGCGCTACTTCGAGCGTAATCCGGGGGAAGAGCGCGCAGCCTGACCACCGCCAATCCCCTGTGGGAGCTTGCTCGCGATGACGGAGTTTCATTCAGCATCGATGTTGACTGACACGCCGCCATCGCGAGCAAGCTCGCTCCCACAGGGGGACGGTGTTATGTCCTGAATCGCACGCAACAAAAAGGCCCCCGTTTCGGGAGCCTTGATGGTCGTGGTTCGGCTTACATGTTCGGGTAAGTCGGGCCGCCGGCGCCTTCAGGCGTCACCCAGGTGATGTTCTGTGCAGGATCCTTGATGTCACAGGTCTTGCAGTGAACGCAGTTCTGGGCGTTGATCTGGAAGCGCTTCTCGCCGTCCTCCTTGGTGATCACTTCGTATACGCCGGCCGGGCAGTACCGCTGGGCAGGCTCATCGTACAGCGGCAGGTTCTTGCTGATCGGGATGCTCGCATCGGCCAGCTTGAGATGGCACGGCTGCTCTTCTTCGTGGTTGGTACCGGAGATGAACACCGAGCTGAGTTTGTCGAAGCTGATCTTGCCGTCCGGTTTCGGGTAGTCGATCTTCTTGCAGTCGGCCGCCAGCTTCAGGCAAGCGTAATCCGGCTTGGTGTCGTGCAGGGTGAACGGCAGTTTGCCGCCGAAGATGTTCTGGTCGAGCCAGTTGAAACCGCCACCGACGATAGCGCCAAATTTGTGGATCGCCGGGCCGAAGTTGCGACTGGCGAACAGTTCTTCGTAGAGCCAGCTCTTCTTGAAGGCGTCGACGTAGGTGGTCAGTTCTTCGCTGCCGTCCTTTTCGGCGAACAGCGCGTCAGCCACCGAATCAGCCGCGAGCATGCCGGACTTCATCGCGGTGTGGCTGCCTTTGATCTTGGCGAAGTTCAGGGTGCCGAGGTCGCAACCGATCAGCGCGCCGCCCTTGAACACCATTTTCGGCAGCGAGTTCAGGCCGCCCTTGCTGATCGCGCGGGCACCGTAGCTGATGCGCTTGCCGCCTTCCAGGTACTGCTTGAGCACCGGGTGATGCTTGAGGCGCTGGAACTCGTCGAACGGCGACAGGTAGGTGTTGCTGTAGGACAGGTCGACGATCAGGCCAACCACTACCTGGTTGTTTTCCAGGTGATAGAGGAACGAGCCACCGGTGTTCTCGGTGCCCATGATGTCCATCGGCCAACCGGCGGTGTGCACCACCAGGCCAGGCTGGTGCTTGGCCGGGTCTACTTCCCAGATTTCTTTCAGGCCGATGCCGTAGTGCTGGGCATCCGCGTCAGTGTCCAGGTTGAAACGCTTGATCAGCTGCTTGCCGATGTGGCCACGGCAACCTTCGGCGAACAGCGTGTACTTGCCACGCAGTTCCATGCCCGGGGTGTACAGGCCTTCCTTCGGGTTACCTTCGCGGTCGACGCCCAGGTCGCCGGTGATGATCCCGCGCACCACGCCGTTTTCGTCGATCAGCGCTTCCTGAGCGGCGAAGCCTGGGTAGATCTCAACGCCCAGGTTCTCGGCCTGCTGGGCCAGCCAGCGGCACAGGTTGCCCAGGGAGATGATGTAGTTGCCTTCGTTGTGCATGGTCTTGGGCACAAAGAAGTCTGGAATTTTTTGCGCGCTCTCAGCGTTCTTCAGAACGAAAATGTCGTCGCGGGTGACGGGGGTGTTCAGCGGCGCGCCGAGTTCTTTCCAGTCCGGGAACAGTTCGTTCAGGGCCCGTGGTTCGAACACGGCACCGGACAGAATGTGAGCACCGACTTCGGAGCCTTTTTCGACCACGCAGACGCTGATTTCCTTACCGGCTTCGGCGGCCTTCTGCTTCAAGCGGCAGGCGGCGGAAAGACCCGCGGGGCCGGCACCGACGATGACAACGTCGAATTCCATGTATTCGCGTTCCACAGGTTATCTCCTACTCAAGGCTCAACAGTTTTTTTTCTAATTTGGAGGTTCAGTGTCGCATCCATGAATCCCGGCGCAACGCCGAGAGCGGACAATCGATTGACCACCTTTCTCTTTGGGTGGCGCATTATATCTACACCACTCTCAGCGTCCAATACAAACGTTTGTTTGAATTGGCTCAAAGCCAGAGAAATCAAAGTCACGCGCCTTATGAACGGCCATTTTGGCGTATTGACCGGAATAGGCGTTCCGGTCAAGATACGGGCGGTTTTGCGCTCGCCGTAGGCTGACTGTTGGTTTCAAGAGCACCTCTAAAGACAGGGCGATGGCAGTAGAGAGTGATGCGCTGCGCGGGGTTGATGCGCAGTTTACACGCCGCGATGTTGAATGACTCGTCAGTCACCACTGACGGACGGTCATCCAGATCATGAGCGATGGTCACTTGACCGCTTTGCCGGCGTTTTTGGAGGTGCCCTTGCGCCCGATGAGCATCAACCGCCAGGTTCGCCTAGGCGACTTTCTTTTCACCGGAGAGTAACGAGGAATCCATGAAGGTTCTTGTAGCTGTCAAACGCGTTGTGGATTACAACGTCAAGGTTCGCGTCAAGGCGGACAATTCCGGCGTCGATCTTGCCAACGTCAAGATGTCGATGAACCCGTTCTGCGAGATCGCCGTGGAAGAAGCCGTACGCCTGAAAGAGAAAGGTGTTGCGACTGAAATCGTCGTCGTCTCCGTCGGCCCGTCCACCGCTCAAGAGCAACTGCGCACCGCGCTGGCTCTGGGTGCCGACCGCGCCATCCTCGTAGAAAACGCCGAAGACCTGACTTCCCTGGCTGTTGCCAAACTGTTGAAGGCCGTTGTCGACAAGGAACAGCCTCAGCTGGTGATCCTTGGCAAACAGGCCATCGACAGCGACAACAACCAGACTGGCCAGATGCTCGCTGCATTGAGCGGCTACGGTCAGGGCACGTTCGCTTCGAAAGTCGAAATCAGCGGCGACAGCGTAGCCGTGACCCGCGAAATCGACGGTGGCGCGCAGACAGTTTCCCTGAAACTGCCGGCCATCGTCACCACCGACCTGCGTTTGAACGAGCCGCGCTATGCGTCTCTGCCAAACATCATGAAAGCCAAGAAGAAGCCTCTCGAAGTGCTGACTCCAGACGCTTTGGGCGTTTCCACCGCCTCCACCAACAAGACCGTGAAAGTCGAAGCGCCGGCTGCACGCAGCGCGGGTATCAAGGTCAAGTCGGTGGCTGAACTGGTCGAGAAACTGAAAAACGAAGCGAAGGTGCTTTGAGTTAAGGAGCCGAATCATGACTATCTTGGTAATCGCTGAACACGACGGCAAAGCAGTGGCCCCGGCTACGCTGAACACCGTTGCTGCCGCCGCCAAAATCGGTGGCGACGTGCACGTACTGGTTGCAGGTCAGGGCGTTGGCGCCTTGGCAGAAGCCGCTGCGAAAATCGCTGGCGTGAGCAAAGTGCTGGTGGCCGACAACGCTGCCTACGCTCACCAGCTGCCGGAAAACGTTGCACCTCTGGTTGCAGAGTTGGGCAAGGGCTACAGCCACATCCTGGCTGCCGCTACTTCCAACGGCAAAAACATCCTGCCGCGGGTCGCCGCTGCACTGGACGTTGACCAGATCTCCGAGATCATCTCGGTAGAAAGCGCCGATACCTTCAAGCGCCCGATCTACGCCGGTAACGCCATCGCTACCGTTCAATCGAGCGCTGCAGTGAAAGTGATCACCGTGCGTGCCACCGGTTTCGACCCGGTTGCCGCTGAAGGCGGTTCTGCTACTGTTGAAGCCATTGCTGCTGCTCATGACGCTGGCATCTCCAGCTTCGTTGGCGAAGAACTGGCCAAGTCCGATCGTCCGGAACTGACCGCTGCCAAGATCGTCGTTTCCGGCGGCCGTGGCATGCAGAACGGCGACAACTTCAAACACCTGTACGCCCTGGCCGACAAGCTGGGCGCTGCCGTCGGTGCATCGCGCGCCGCGGTCGACGCAGGTTTTGTACCCAACGACATGCAGGTCGGTCAGACCGGCAAGATCGTTGCGCCACAGCTGTACATCGCCGTCGGTATCTCCGGCGCGATCCAGCACCTGGCCGGCATGAAAGACTCCAAAGTGATCGTTGCGATCAACAAGGACGAAGAAGCGCCGATCTTCCAGGTGGCCGATTATGGCCTGGTGGCAGACCTGTTCGAAGCCATCCCTGAGTTCGAGAAGCTGGTCTAATCCGGCTGCTTCACTTATAAAGAGCCCGGCCTTTTGGTCGGGCTTTTTTTTTGGGGTTCTTCACGTAATCCCGGGACACACCGATAACGCAATACCTGTAGGAGCGAGCTTGCTCGCGATGAGTTCAAGGGCGCCGCGTTTATCCAGAATGAACGCGTCATCGTTAACGACCATCGCGAGCGAGCTCGCTCCTACAGGTGTTACATCCAAGTGGAGTGAATTGCCATGGATCTGCGACTTGCGTGGAGCTTACTGGGATTGGCGTTATTGCCGACGCTGTCTGTCGCTGCAGGCAAATGCGAGCGCCTGGTGGTGACCGGCAGCCCGGACGCCCCACCGTATCTGTGGCAAGACCCGCAGAATCCCGAACGCCTGATCGGTGCCAGTGCCGATTTGCTGCAGCAAGTGGCGGGGGAGCTGGGGCTCAAGGTCGAACTGCTGTATGCCGGCAAACGCGCCCAGGCCCTGGACGAAGTGCGCAGCGGGCGCATGGACATGCTGGCGGACGCAACGTTGACCGTCAGTGAGCTGGAATCCCTGGATTACATCCATCCACCTGTGCTGGAAAACGACTATCTGGTCTGGACGCGCAAGGACTCGACGCTGATCTATAACGAAGCACAAGATCTGCACGGCCATAGCGGTGCCGTGTCGGAAAAGGCTCGATTGACTCCGCAATTCAGCACCTTTGCCGGACAGCAGTTAACCCTCACGCACACGTCCAACCTGACCCAGGCCTTTCAGAAACTGCTGTTGGGCGAGGTCGAGTTTGTGCTGGCAGGACGTTACTCGGGCATGGCGACCGCACAGACACTGGGCATGGCCGGTGATTTGGTCACTCGCGCGCAACCGGTCGACAAGCCAGGCCTGTACCTGGCGATTTCCCATGACTCGGCCTGCAACGATCCGTGGTTGCGCGGACAGTTGGCCAAAAAGATGACAGAATTGCCCGCGTCCGGACTGACGGAAGCCGTGCTGATGCGCAATATCGAGCGTTGGAAGGCACAACGCTCACAACCGCAGCAACCCTCGCAACAACCCGTCAGTGCCCCAAAACAGTAAGGATTTTCAGTGAGTATTCGACCTCTTTTCGCTGCCGTGGCCCTTGCCGCCCTGGCGGGTTGTGCAACCGATCCTGCGCCGAATGAACAAATGCGCCTGACCGAACAGGCACTCGAACAGGCCAGGGCCGTGGGCGCCACCGCCGACGATGTGCCGGAAATGAAACTGGCCGAAGACAAGTACAACCGCGCCAAGGGCAACATGACCGATCAATCCTTCAAGAATGCACGCATGCGGGCCGAACAGGCCGAACTCGATGCGCGCCTGGCTGAAGCCAAGGTGTTGAAGGCCAAGAGCGAGGAGCAGTTGAACGTGCTGAACACCCGCATCGCCCGCCTGCAAAAGCAACTGGGAGATGCCGAATGAGCCTCAAGAGCAAAGCCCTCGGCGGTTTGATCCTGGCAGGCTGCGCGAGCCTGTCTGGTTGCGCCAGCCAGCACAGCGAGACCGCATTGCAGCAGGCTGGAACCGATTTTCAGAAGGTCAAGGAAGACTCCAATGTGCTGCGAATCGCCCCCAAGGACGTGATTCGCGCCGGGGAGTCCCTGGCTCGTGCCGATCGCCTGTCCAGCTATTGGGGTAGCGGTTCGGACGTGGTGCATTACGCCTATCTGAGCCAGCGCTATAGTGCCATTGCCCGGGAACACACCGATCAGGCGCTCAATGAAGAGCAAGCGGCGAAACTCGAACTGGAGCGGCAGCGCCTGCAATTGGCACTGCGTGAATCCAAACTGTTCAGCGTGCAGCAGCAAGGCAAATGGCTCGAAGAGCAGATCCTGGCATTGACGACCACCCAGACCGACCGTGGCCTGGTGATGACATTGGGCGACATGCTGTTCGACACCGGCGAAGCGGAATTGAAACCTTCGGCCAACCGTGTGGTGTTGAAGATCGTGCAGTTCCTGCAACTCAACCCCAAGCGCGTGGTACGGATCGAAGGTTATACGGACAGTACCGGGGGCAAGCAGGAAAACCTCAAGCTGTCCCGCGACCGCGCACAATCGGTGGCTGACGTGTTGATGGACCTGGGCATCGACGACAAGCGTATCCAGGTCGAGGGTTATGGCGACGAGTATCCTGTGGACGCGAATGCGTCGGAACGGGGTCGGGCGCAGAACCGTCGGGTTGAAATTGTGTTTTCCGACGAAAAGGGCCAGCTCGGCGCTGCCCGGTAAGGCAGCTCCAGCTCCTGCAACCCGGCCTGCCATGCAGCGCCGGGTTTTTTATGACTGCCGATTAACGCATAAAACAGTACAGATTTTGCTGACACTGCACTGTATGGTCGACTATTGTGGCAACTGTCCCCGTACACTTCTAAACTGTTCCGGTATTGTTTCACACAAGAATAAAATGCCCGTGAAATCGAGTGCTGCGTCATGACCAATCTTTTGCTCTATCAACGTATTGCTCAACAACTGGCCGAAGACATCCGCCGTGGGGTCTATCAGCCGGGGGAGCGCGTGCCTTCGGTGCGCAAGATGAGCTCGCAGCTCAATGTCAGCCATGCGACGGTGTTGCAGGCGTATGCCAATCTCGAGGATCAGGGGTTGATCCGCGCCCGGCCGCAGTCGGGGTACTACGTGCACCAGACGCCGGCACTCACCGCACCGACGCCGGACATCGCCCGGGTAGAGCGCCCCGGCCTGGTCACCCGCAGTAGCATCATTCAACAAGTCCTGGTCGAATCCCGTCGTGAAGGGGTCTTCCCGCTGGGCGCTGCAGTGCCGAGTGTCGATTATTTGCCGGTGCGGGCACTGCATCAGCAATTGGCCAAAGTCACCCGTTTCCATAGCCCGCGGGCCTTCAGCTACATGTTCAGCCCCGGTTTCGAGCCGTTGCGCCGACAGGTGGCGATCCGCATGCGCGATGCCGGCGTGGTGGTCGATCCGTCGGAAGTGGTGATTACTCACGGCTGCGTCGATGCCCTGCAGATGTCCTTGCGCGTGCTGACCCGTCCGGGCGATCTGATTGCGGCCGAGTCGCCGACCTATTACGGGTTGCTGCAACTGGCCGATCTGTTGGGCCTCAAGGTCATCGAGATCCCCAGCGATCCGGCCACGGGCATGAGCCTGGAAGCCCTGCAACTGGCGGCCAACCAATGGTCGATCAAGGCGTTGGTGCTGACCACGCGACTGAGCAATCCATTGGGCGGCACCATGCCGGAGGAGCGGCAGAAACAATTGCTGCGCCTGGCGTCGGACTTCGATATCCAGATTGTCGAAGACGATATCTACGGCGAGCTGATGTTCGAGCAAGGGCGCACCAAGTCCCTCAAGGCCTACGATCGGCTGGACCGGGTGATCTATTGCTCAAGCTTCTCTAAAACCCTGTCGCCTGGCGTGCGGATCGGCTGGATGATTGCCGGCAAGTATCAGCAGGAAATCCAGCGCTTGCAGACCTTCAGTACGCATTCTGCGTGCAGCGTGACCCAGATGGGCATCGCCGCTTACCTGGAAAATGGCGGGTACGACCGGCATTTGCGCTTCATCCGTCAGGAATACCGCAAGAACCTCAGTGCCTTCCAGCTGGCCGTGCAGCAGTATTTCCCGGAAGGCACGCAGATGACCCGGCCTACCGGCGGCTTCATTCTGTGGGTCAGTCTGCCGGGACGGGTCAACACCCAGGAGTTGCACGTGCGGGCATTGCAGCAGGGCATCAGTATTGCACCGGGGCTGATCTTCAGTAATACCGAGCAGTTCAATCACTGCATTCGCCTCAATTGCGGTATCCCGTGGAACCGTGAAGCCGAGCGCGCGTTGATGACCTTGGGCATGCTGGCCACCCAGCTCTGCCAGGAGATGGCGGGCGGTTTGTAACAGGCTGCTACGGTGCTTGTCTTGTGGGCTGCAACAGGCGAGCATGTGCACCTCTGCCGTTTGCACCCACCGTGGGATACATGAAACCGACCTTTCCTGCCGCCTGGCTTTTGCTCTGCCTGTTTGCGAGTATTCAGCCGGCATTCGTCGTAGCGGCTACCGAGCAGGATCAGGAGGCCTCCGGCAGTTTCCAGGTCGCACCGATACAACCTGAACCTGTGAAAAAAGCCTCGCCGGCCGAGAAACCGGCGACGCCCGTGAAAAAGCGCCCGCCCATTGCCTCCAAATCGAAACCGGCCAGCGAAGTGGTCAAGACCGAGCTTCCATCCGCCACGTTGGACCTGAGCCTGCCCAAGGATATGGTCCAGGAACTCAAGCCGGTCGGAACGGTGCCGTTGATCAGGCGCGAACCGCTGTTACCCCCGATGTTCGGTGACAAAAGCGACAGCAGCCCGTTCCAGCTCAACGGCCGCCTGCTCAGCAATGAAATGCAGCTGCAACTGCGAAAGGAGGAGCGCCGCGATGTCGAAGGCGCGGCACTGGACTTCGAGTTCAAGCAGTAACCTCACCAGGATCCGCGAACCGCAGACCAGACGCTTTGTCGGCGACTGGTCGGTCATGCTGGTTTGCATTGAAAAACCCGCTCGCAGGTAATTTAAAACAACTGTTTAAACGGGTACTCTGTGCCCCGTCCTTTTATACATTGCTCGTCGCGAGGAGCTTGTCGTCATGAAATGCCGTGAGGGCTGTGGCGCTTGTTGCATTGCCCCTTCCATCAGTTCACCGATTCCCGGTATGCCCAACGGCAAAGCCGCAGGGGAGCGTTGCCTGCAACTTTCCTCCGATAACCTGTGCAATATTTTCGGCCAGCCGGAACGGCCGGCGGTGTGTTCTGCCTTCGAGGCCGACCCCGAGGTGTGTGGAAGCAGCAGCGAAGAAGCGATCCGGTTGATTGGCTGGTGGGAACAAATGACGGCGGCGTGATGTGTGGGCTTGCACCTGCGATCACCTCCGAAAAACCTGAAGGTGATCGCAGGTGCAAGCCCAACGAACGGAACTTCAACAATAAGGAATAAGACTATGGGTTCGCTGCATCGTATGGCTGTGCTGTGTGGTTTGACGGTTGTGCTGGCTACCTCGGTGGCTCAGGCCGAAGACTGGAAAGTCAAAAAAGACGAAGACGGCATCAAGATCTCCCTGAGTGAGGTGGCCGGCTCCGACTACAAGGCCTACCAGGGCGTCACGCTGATGAGGACCACCATCGCCAAGCTGCGCGCGTTGCAGGAAGACGTGTCCGGAGCCTGCGCCTGGATTCACGAATGCAAAACCCAGAAGCTGCTCAAGCACGAAGGCGACCAGAGCTGGACCTACACTCAGTTCAACACCCCGTGGCCGGTTACTCCACGTGATTCGGTGTTGCACGTCACCACCACCGAAGGGGCTGATGGCAGCCTGACCCGCAAGCTCGAAGGCGTACCAAAATACATTCCTGAAGAAAAAGGCTTCGTCCGGGTCGCCAAGGTCGACGGTTTCTGGAAGTTCGTGCCCAAGGGCGACCAGGTCGAAGTGACCTATCAGGTGCACACCGAGCCGGGCGGCAGCGTGCCGTCGATGGTGGCCAACAAGTTTGTGGTGGATGCCCCGTTCAATACCTTGAAAGCCCTCAAGGAACGCGCCGAGAAGTAACGCTGTCGTTCTTTCAAGGTGACTTCGTAGCGCCCCGACCGGTTCGGGGCGTTTGCGTTTTTGACGGGGGCGGACGCTTTAATTTGTTTCCGAATGTGCGTTGCACGAAATTTTCACCCAGTCTCCAAGACAATTCGCCGGTTCTTGCGCAGCACGCTGCGTATTCCTGAGTGCGGGATGAAACAGTCGGGATGAGGGTAGTTATCAATGGCAATGCTGCCGTTGATCGTGCAACATTTGCGCACCGCGCAAACCCCCGGGCCTGGTACGGGCCGAAAAGAGGGCAAGGCGCAGCTGTATTTTTGAAACTTCAACTTCCAATGGGTCCTAAAACGACATGGCAATCCCGGACGCCCTGAATCAGCAGCGAGCTTCTAGTCGCCTGCTGCAACCGACCGTCAAATCGCATCTGGCCTACACGCTGTTGTGTGCCCTGGTCATGATGGTCATGTTCAGCCTGCTGCGCGTCGCGCTGCTGGTTTACAACCGCTCGATGATCCTCGACACACCGGCCTCGACCTTCCTCGAGGCATTCGCCAACGGTCTGCGTTTCGACCTGCGTCTGGTGGTCTATCTCAGTATTCCGTTGCTGCTGGCCTTGTTCAGCGTCCGGGCCATGGCGGCGCGCGGGCTGTTCCGTTTCTGGCTGACGATTGTCTCCAGCATTGCGTTGTTCCTGGGCCTGATGGAGATGGACTTCTATCGTGAGTTCCACCAGCGCCTCAACGGCCTGGTCTTCCAGTACGTCAAGGAAGATCCGAAAACCGTGATGAGCATGCTCTGGTACGGTTTTCCGGTGGTCCGTTACCTGTTGGCATGGGCCGTGGGCACCTGGATCCTGAGCCTGGCATTCATGGGCGCCGATCGTGCGACCCGCCCTCGTGGCCCGTTCAGTGGCGGCAGTATCGGCACGCGTCAGGTTGCGCCGTGGTACGCACGTATCGCGGTATTCGTGGTGTGCCTGCTGGTTTGCGTGGTCGCCGCCCGCGGTACTCTGCGTCAAGGCCCGCCATTGCGCTGGGGTGACGTCTATACCACCAATTCGAACTTCGCCAACCAGCTGGGTCTCAACGGCACCCTGCAGTTGGTTGCCGCAGCGAAGAGCCGGATGTCCGAAGATCGCGACAACATCTGGAAGGCCACCCTGCCTCAAGAGCAAGCCCAGCAAGTCGTGCGTGACATGCTGGTGCTGCCCGACGAGAAACTGGTAGACGCCGACATGGCCGCCGTACGTCGTGACTACACGCCGCCGACCGACAAGACCTTGCCGATCAAGAACGTCGTCGTGATCCTGATGGAAAGCATGGCCGGTCACTCGGTGGGGGCTTTGGGCGGGCCGGGCAACATCACGCCGTACCTCGACAAGCTGTCGAAGGAAGGCCTGCTGTTCGACCGCTTCTTCTCCAACGGTACTCATACCCACCAGGGCATGTTCGCCACCATGGGTTGCTTCCCGAACCTGCCGGGTTTCGAATACCTGATGCAGACCCCGGAAGGCAGCCACAAGCTATCTGGCCTGCCGCAGTTGCTCAGTGCCCGTCACTTTGACGACGTGTACGTCTACAACGGCGATTTCGCCTGGGACAACCAGTCGGGTTTCTTTAGCAACCAGGGCATGACCAACTTCATCGGCCGTAACGATTTCGTTAACCCGGTGTTCTCTGACCCGACATGGGGCGTGTCCGACCAGGATATGTTCGATCGCAGCCTGCAAGAGCTCAAGGCGCGGGAAAACGGCAAACCGTTCTATGCCTTGCTGCAAACCCTGTCCAACCACACACCTTACGCCTTGCCGACGCCATTGCCGGTCGAGCGCGTGACCAATCGCGGCAGCCTGAACGAGCACTTGACCGCTATGCGTTACGCGGACTGGGCGCTGGGCCAGTTCTTTGAAAAGGCCCGCAAGGAGCCGTACTTCAAGGAAACCCTGTTCGTCATCGTCGGTGACCACGGTTTCGGCAACGAACAGCAGATCACTGAAATGGACCTGGGCCGCTTCAACGTGCCGATGTTGATGATCGCGCCGGGCATCCAGGAGAAGTTCGGTCAGCGTGACCATACCGTGGGCACCCAGATCGACATCGTGCCGACCATCATGGGCCGCCTGGGCGGCGAAACTCGCCAGCAATGCTGGGGCCGCGACCTGCTCAACTTGCCTGAAGGCGATAAGGGTTTTGGTGTGATCAAACCTTCGGGTAACGAGCAGACCACGGCCATCCTCAGCGACGACCGGATCCTTGTACTGCCGAAGGAAAAGGACATGACGCCAAAGTTGTATCAGTACGAAATGGGCGCTACGCCGCATGCCGAGATCATTGCGGATGCACCGGGTACCGCTGAGTTGAAGCTCAAGCTCGAAGCGTTCCTGCAAACCGCGACCAAGAGTCTGCTGGACAACACCGCCGGTGTAGTTCACGGCACGCCGCAGTAAGTTGTGACGCAATGGAAAAGAGGCTCTTCAAGAGCCTCTTTTTTTTGCCTGGCGGGTCTCTATCTTTTTTTTTGTTGCATTAGTTACCTCAAAGGCTCCCGCGGTTTGCTCGGGCCATTCAGCAATCTGATGGAGCGTGGAGCGGGCAATATCCTTCGCTACACTCGGTGCATCTTCCGAGAACAACAAGGCTGTTCGCTATGCAAAATCGCATGATGATCACTGGTGCAGGCTCTGGCCTGGGTCGCGAAATCGCGTTGCGCTGGGCGCGTGAAGGCTGGCAACTGGCGTTGTCGGACGTCAGCGAGCCTGGTTTGCAGGAAACCCTGAAGCTGGTCCGTGAAGCCGGTGGCGACGGTTTCATCCAGCGCTGTGACGTACGCGATTACAGCCAGTTGACGGCGTTCGCCCAGGCCTGCGAAGTCAAGCTCGGCGGCATCGATGTCATCGTCAATAACGCGGGTGTGGCGTCTGGCGGATTTTTCAGCGAGTTGTCCCTGGAGGACTGGGACTGGCAGATCGCGATCAACCTGATGGGCGTGGTCAAGGGCTGCAAGGCTTTCCTGCCGCTGCTGGAAAAAAGCAAAGGCAAGATCATCAACATCGCGTCCATGGCCGCGTTGATGCAGGGCCCGGCGATGAGCAACTACAACGTGGCCAAGGCGGGCGTGGTGGCGTTGTCCGAAAGTCTGTTGATCGAACTGGCGCATCAGGAAGTCGGCGTGCATGTGGTGTGTCCATCGTTCTTCCAGACCAACCTGCTGGACTCCTTTCGCGGTCCGACCCCGGCCATGAAAGCCCAGGTCGGCAAGTTGCTGGAAAGCTCGCCGATCAGCGCCGCTGACATCGCCGACTACATCTACCGGCAGGTCGCCGCCGGCGAGTTCATGATCCTGCCCCACGAACAGGGGCGCATGGCCTGGGCGCTCAAGCAGAAGAACCCTCAACAGCTCTACAACGAAATGACCGTCATGGCCGACAAAATGCGCGCCAAGGCCAGGCAATCCGCAAGCTGATCTTGCCCGCAGGCAACGCTGTGGTTAGGGTGGCCGCCATCGGCCATCCTCGCGAGACGCTTGCATGCTCAATTACCTGTGGTTTTTCCTCGCCGCGCTGTTCGAAATTGCCGGTTGCTTCGCCTTCTGGATGTGGCTGCGCCAGGGTAAAAGCATGTGGTGGGTGGTGCCGGCGCTCCTCAGCCTGACCCTGTTCGCCCTGCTGCTGACCCGTATCGAAGCCACCTACGCCGGCCGCGCCTACGCCGCTTACGGCGGCATCTACATCATTGCGTCAATCGGCTGGTTGGCCGTGGTCGAGCGGATTCGTCCGCTGGGTTCGGACTGGCTTGGCGTGGCGTTGTGTGTGATCGGCGCGAGCATCATCCTGTTCGGGCCGCGATTCTCCGCGTCCTGACAGATCGGCCCTACAATCAGCCGGATTGTCAGACCTTTCCGTAAGCGTAGTGCGTCATGGCTGTCAGTCCGGTCTGGTTTTCTGTCGGAGCATTGTAGGCGTGCAGCGGGCCGGGCATCTTCAAGGGCCAGTAACCCCTGAAGGACACTCCTCATGCTCGTACTCACTCGCATTGTGGGCGAAACCATTTCCATCGGTGACAACATTACCGTGCGTGTTCTCGCGATCAACGGAAGCAACGTGCGCTTTGGCGTTGAAGCGCCTCAGGACGTCAATGTGCACCGCTGCGAAATCTACGAACGCATCCAGAAAAAACTGGCGAAAACCAAGGAGCGCTGAAGGCCTCAGTCAAACAGCTGCTTGGGCACGTCGTGCTTGAGCATCAGTTGGCATTGTTCACTTTCCGGGTCGAAGACAATCAGTGCCTGGCCCTTGGTCAAGGCCTGGCGCACGCGCAGTACGCGGGTTTCCAGTGGCGTGTCGTCACCATTGTCCGTGCCGTCGCGGGTCACGAAATCCTCGATCAGGCGGGTCAGGGTGTCGACTTGAAGTTGGTCGTAGGGAATCAGCATAGGCACCTCGGTTGGATCAATGGCGGGATGCTACGGCGAATGGCCGAGGACGGCCAGCCCGGGATCTTGTGTTGTCTGGTCTGACGCTATCGCGAGCAGGCTCGCTCCCACAGTTGACCCGGTTCTTCCATAAGAATGCGGGCGAATGTGGGAGCGAGCCTGCTCGCGAAGGCGGTTTACCTGGTGAAGAAGAACCCGGATCAGTTCTCCGACCGCTGCCCCACCAGGCTGTCCACCGAAGGCACCCGCGTATCGCTTTCCATCTGGGTGTCATGTTCAAGCTGATGGCTGAAGCGGTCCAGTGAGCCCTTGGCCGGTTGCGCATCGCTGGCAAACACGGGCGGGCTGAGGATGTATGCACCGAGCAGGCGGCTCAGGGCGGCGAGGCTGTCGATGTGGGTGCGTTCGTAACCGTGGGTGGCGTCGCAGCCGAAGGCGAGCAGGGCGGTGCGAATGTCGTGGCCGGCGGTGACCGCTGAATGGGCGTCGCTGAAGTAGTAGCGGAACAGGTCGCGGCGTGCCGGCAACTCGTTGTCGCAGGCCAGGCGCAGGAGGTGGCGCGACAGATGGTAGTCATACGGCCCGCCGGAATCCTGCATCGCGATGCTCACCGCATGCTCGCTGGAGTGTTGGCCTGGCGCGACCGGTGCGATGTCGATGCCGACGAATTCACTGACGTCCCAGGGTAACGCCGCCGCGGCGCCGCTGCCGGTTTCCTCAGTGATGGTGAACAGCGGATGGCAGTCGATCATCAACTCTTGGCCACTGTCGACAATGGCCTTGAGCGCCGCCAGCAGCGCGGCCACCCCGGCTTTGTCGTCGAGGTGGCGGGCGCTGATGTGGCCGGTTTCGGTGAACTCCGGCAGCGGGTCGAAGGCGACGAAATCGCCGACGCTGATGCCCAGCGACTCGCAGTCGGCACGGGTGGCGCAGTAGGCATCCAGGCGCAACTCGATGTGATCCCAACTGATCGGCATCTCATCCACGGCAGTATTGAACGCGTGCCCGGACGCCATCAGCGGCAAGACGCTGCCGCGAATCACGCCATTGTCGGTAAACAGGCTGACCCGGCTGCCTTCGGCAAAGCGGCTGGACCAGCAGCCGAGCGGCGCGAGGGCCAGGCGGCCGTTGTCCTTCACCGCCCGCACCGCCGCGCCGATGGTGTCCAGGTGGGCGGAAACAGCGCGGTCGGGGCTGTTCTTCTTGCCCTTGAGCGTAGCGCGAATGGTGCCGCGCCGGGTCAGTTCGAAGGGAATGCCCATTTCTTCAAGGCGCTCGGCGACGTAGCGCACGATGGTGTCGGTGAACCCGGTGGGGCTGGGAATGGCGAGCATTTCCAGCAGGACTTTTTGCAGGTAACCGAGGTCCGGTTCGGGGATTTTGCTGGTCATGGAAACTCCTGATGAGTTGAACGCATCGATGGTTTCGATGAGGGATTTTTGTTTCCTGGGCTGGCCCCTTCGCGAGCAAGCTCGCTCCTACAGCGAAGGGGCTAGCCCAGGCAACACATCACTAAGAGACCACCGGCTGACTATGCGGAAACAACAGATCCACAAACCGCTCCGCCGTGGGCTGCGGTTCGTGATTGGCCAGGCCGGCCCGTTCGTTGGCTTCGATAAATACATACTCCGGCTGGTCAGCGGCGGACACCATCAGGTCGAGCCCGACCATGGGGATGTCCAGCGCCCGCGCGGCCCGCACGGCGGCGTCCACCAGCGTTGGATGCAGGATCGCCGTTACATCCTCAAGAACACCGCCTGTATGAAGATTCGCCGTACGTCGTACGAACAGATGCTCACCGGCCGGCAGAATGCTGCTGTAGTCGTATCCGGCGGCACGCAAGGTGCGCCGGGTTTCCTGGTCCTGCGGGATCTTGCTTTCGCCACCCGTGGCCGCTTGTCGCCGCCGGCTCTGGGCTTCGATCAATGCACCGATGGAGTGCTGGCCGTCGCCGACCACTTCGGCCGGCCGGCGAATGGCGGCGGCGACCACTTCAAAACCGATCACCACAATGCGCAGGTCCAGGCCTTCGTGGAAACTTTCCAGCAGCACGCGGCTGTCGAAGTGGCGAGCGGTTTCTATGGCTTGCTGCACCTCCTCGAGGGTGCGCAAATCCACCGCCACCCCTTGCCCCTGCTCACCATCCAGTGGCTTGACCACCACGCGCCGGTGTTCATCGAGGAATGCCAGATTGTCATCGGCGTTACCCGCCAATTGCTGCGCCGGCAGGTTCAACCCCGCTGCCTTGAGCACTTTGTGGGTCAGGCTTTTGTCCTGGCACAGGGTCATGCTGACGGCGCTGGTCAGGTCGCTCAGGGATTCTCGACAGCGTACCCGGCGCCCGCCATGGCTGAGGGTGAACATCCCGGCGTCGGCGTCATCGACGTGCACATCAATGCCACGACGGTGTGCTTCCTCGACGATGATCCGCGCGTAGGGGTTGAATGCGGCTTCTGGACCGGGCCCGAGAAACAGCGGCTGATTGATGCCGTTCTTGCGCTTGATGGCGAAGGTCGTCAGGTTGCGAAAACCGAGCTTGGCGTAAAGGTTTTTCGCCTGTCGGTTATTGTGCAGCACGGACAGGTCGAGGTAGGCGAGCCCGCGACTCATGAAGTGCTCGATCAGATGCCGCACCAGCACCTCTCCGACACCCGGTCGCGCACAGTGCGGGTCGACCGCCAGGCACCACAGGCTGCTGCCGTGTTCGGGATCGTTGAAGGCCTTGTGGTGGTTGAGGCCCATGACGCTACCGATGACCGCGCCGCTGTCCTCGTCTTCGGCCAGCCAGTACATCGGGCCGCCCAGGTGACGCGGAGTGAGCAGGGTGGCGTCGATCGGCAGCATGCCGCGCGCCTGATACAGCTGATTGATCGCCTGCCAGTCGGCTTCGCTTTGCGCGCGGCGAATGCGGAAACCGCGAAACACCCGGGTTGCCTGACGGTAATCGCTGAACCACAGGCGCAAGGTATCGGACGGGTCGAGAAACAGCTGCGTTGGCTCCAGCCCCAGCACTTGCTGGGGCGCGGCGACGTACAGGGCAATGTCCCGCTCGCCGGGCCGCTCGTTGAGCAACTCCCCGGCGAGGCTCGCGGCATCGGCGAAGGTATGCCCGATCAGCAAGCGGCCCCAGCCGCAATGCACGGCAATCGGTGCCGCGCCGAGCGCACTGCGGTCTTCGGCCAGGCGTGCCTGCAAGCGTTCGTAGGAGGGCGACTGGCCGCGCAACAGGCGTTGGCTGATCGCTGTGGCATGAGGTTTCATCGGTCAGACTCCTTGTTCGCTGAGCCACAGGTTGAGGGCCGCCAGTTGCCACAGCTTTGAGCCGTGCAACGGCGTCAATTGTCCCTGTGGGTCAGTCAGCAGAAGGTCGAGCATCGCGGGATTGAACAGGCCGCGATCCTGGCTGGGATCGAGCAGCAACTCGCGCACCCACTCCAGCGTATCGCCCTGCAAATGCTTGAGGCCCGGCACCGGGAAGTAACCTTTCTTGCGGTCGATCACTTCACTGGGAATCACTTGTCTCGCGGCTTCTTTCAAGACTTGCTTGCCGCCGTCCGGCAGTTTGAAGCGCCCGGGAATTCGTGCCGACAGTTCCACCAGGCGATAGTCGAGAAACGGCGTGCGCGCTTCCAGGCCCCAGGCCATGGTCATGTTGTCGACGCGTTTGACCGGGTCGTCCACCAGCATCACCGTGCTGTCCAGGCGCAAGGCCTTGTCCACCGCCGCATCGGCACCGGGTTGGGCGAAATGGGTTTTGACGAAGTCACCGGCGGCGTCATTCGCGGTCAGCCATTTCGGTTGCACGGTGGCGGCGTAGTCGTCGTAGCTGCGGTCGAAAAACGCTTCGCGGTACGCTGCAGACGGATCACTCGCGCCGTCCACTTGCGGATACCAGTGGTAACCGGCGAACAGTTCGTCGGCGCCCTGGCCGCTTTGCACCACCTTGCAATGTTTGGCCACTTCCCGGGACAACAGGTAGAAAGCGATGCAGTCATGGCTGACCATCGGCTCACTCATGGCGCGGAAGGCGGCGGGCAGTTGTTCAATGATTTCCTTTTCGTCTATGCGCAGTTGATGGTGCTGCGTGCCGTAGTGTTGGGCGATCAGGTCCGAATACTGGAACTCGTCGCCGCGTTCGCCGCCGGCATCCTGGAAGCCGATGGAGAAGGTCGACAGATTGTCCACGCCGACTTCCCGCAACAGGCCCACCAGCAGGCTGGAATCGACCCCACCGGACAGCAGCACGCCGACATCGACCGCCGCGCGCTGACGAATCGCTACCGCTTCGCGGGTGCTGTCGAGCACACGGTCGCGCCAGTCTTCGAGGGTCAGATCCGTCTCATCGGCGTGAGGGCCGTAGGGTAGAGTCCACCAGGTTTTCTGCTCGGTGCGACCATCGGCTTCGATGCACATCCAGGTGGCTGGCGGCAATTTTTCAATCCCCGCCAGCAAGGTGCGTGGTGCCGGGACCACGGCGTGGAAATTCAGATAGTGATTGAGCGCCACCGGATCGAGGATCGGGTTGATGTCGCCACCCTTGAGCAATGCCGGCAGCGCCGAGGCGAAGCGCAGGCGCTGGTCGGTACGCGACAGGTACAGTGGTTTCACGCCGAGTCGGTCGCGAGCGATGAACAGGCGTTGGGCATCGCGCTCCCAAACGGCAAAGGCAAACATGCCGTTGAGTTTCGGCAGCAGCGCTTCGCCCCAGGCGTGATAGCCCTTGAGCAACACTTCGGTGTCGCCACCGGAATAGAAGGCGTAACCCAGGCTTTCCAGTTCCGCGCGCAGTTCCGGAAAGTTGTAGATCGCCCCGTTGAAGGCCAGGGACAAGCCCAGTTGCGGGTCGATCATCGGCTGCGCCGAGCCGTCCGACAGGTCCATGATTTTCAGGCGCCGATGGCCCAGGGCAACCGGCCCCTGGCTATGAAAACCCCAAGCGTCGGGGCCGCGAGGGGCCAGGTGATGGGTGATTCGTTCAACGGCTGCAAGGTCTGCAGGTTGATGATCAAAACGTAACTCGCCAGCTAATCCGCACATAAATTCCTTACCGGTTTTTCCGTTGGGGAGGGTCAATCGATACCCCGCCAAAACGGCGGGTACTCAGAAAGTGACCCTCCTCGGTAAGGGGAGTTTTAGACCGATGAGTTATATGTGTGACAGACCACGGCCGAATCGCCCCGTAAGTGCGACGTCGACTGCTGTATCGACTACTTGCCCCGGATCAGGCGCCGCAAGGCAAATCGGTTGGGATGGCAGGCTTCGGCCACGCTTCTGGGCAATGGCAGGGGTTCGTTGTCCAGCCAGGCCGCCAGCAGTTCTCCGGACAGCGGCGCGGTGATCAGGCCGCGCGAGCCGTGGCCGCTGTTGATGTACAAACCGTCAAGCCATGGGCATTCGACGTCCGGCACTTGTCGGGCATCCTTGCCCAGCGCGGCATACGCTTGAGCGAACGCCTGGAGGTCGGCCAATGGGCCGACGATCGGCAAATAGTCGGGGCTGGTGCAGCGAAATGCAGCGCGACCCTGGAGACTTTCAGGCGTCAGTTTATCGGCCTGTAGACGCTCGACCAGATCGTGGGAAATCTCTTCGAGCATGGCCAGGTTGCCCAAGTGTTCGGCCGTGGTCGGCGTCAGGTCGTCGCTCTTGAAATCGAAACTGGCCCCCAGTGTGTGTTCGCCCAAGCGCGCGGGGGCGACATAGCCTTCGGCACACACCACGGTGCTCAGGGCCTGGCTTTGCGGGGTTTGCGCCAGGCGGGTGATTTGCCCGCGAATGCGTTTGAGCGGTAGCTCGGCACTCTCGGGGAATCGCCGGATTTCGGCTGCGCCGGCGAGCACCACCACGGGGGCGCTGGCGAGCAGGCGTTCGCCATCCCAGGCCTGCCACTGGCCATCGGCCTTGCGCAGTTCGAGCACATCATGATGCACATGCACCTGAACGTTCGGATGAGCGGCCTGCCACTGGCACAGCGCCGGTGGGTGGACCCAGCCGCCTTCGGGATAGAACAGGCCCCCGTGTGCCAACCCGATACCGGCCACGGCCTGTGCCTCGGGTTGATCCAGCAGGTGCAGCAAGTCTGCCGCAAACGCCTGCGCCAATTGCACCTGACGCTCGGCTTCCTTGGCATCGAAGGCCAGTTGCAACACGCCGCAATCGTCCCAATCGCGACCCCGTTGCAAGTGTTCGAGCTGTCGTCGGGTGTAGCCGAATCCGCTGACGATCATTTGCGACAGCGCCGTGCCATGGGCCGATAACTTCAGGTACAGCACGCCCTGTGGGTTGCCCGAGGCTTCCTGGGCGATGGCGTCGTGGCGCTCCAGCACTGTCACTTGCCAGCCCCGCGCGGCGAGGCTGGCGGCGCTGGCGCAACCGGCCAGCCCGGCCCCGATCACCAGTGCCTGGCGTTCGTCGGTCAGTGGAGCCGGGCGGGCAAACCAGGGTTTATCGGGCGCCGGGGCGGGCACGTCCTGGGGCCAGCCGAGGAACTCGCCGCGCAGGATTTCCCATTTGTGGCCGATGCCTGGGGTGCGTTTCATCTTGAAACCGGCGGCGTTGAGCAGGCGCCGCACCCAACCGGTACTGGTGAAGGTGCTGATGGAAGCACCGGGGGCGGCCAGGCGTGCGAGTTCGGCAAACAGTTCGGCAGTCCACATGTCGGGGTTCTTCGCCGGAGCGAAACCGTCGAGGAACCAGGCGTCGATTCGGGCATCGAGTTGAGGCAGCTGCTCCAATGCGTCGCCGATCAGCAATGTCAGGGTCACGCGACCGTTATCCAGCGTCAGGCGCTGAAAACCCTGATGGATCGCCACGTACTGCGCCAGCAATTGATCGGCAAACACCTTGAGTTCCGGCCACAGCGCCAGGGCACGTTGCAAGTCGGCCGGGCTCAACGGGTACTTCTCGACGCTGACAAAATGCAACCGCACTCCGGCCGCCGCGTGTTGTTCGAACACCTGCCAGGCACACAGAAAATTCAGTCCCGTGCCAAAGCCCGTTTCACCGATGACCAGGCGTGCGCCCTCCGGCAACGCAGCGAAGCGTTCCGCCAAGCGGTTCTGCTCGATAAAGACATAGCGGGTTTCGTCCAGCCCCGACTGGTCGGAGAAATACACATCGTCGAACACTCGCGAATATGGACGACCGTGGTCATCCCAGTCGAGCTGGGCGTGGGGCAGTTCAGGTTTCATGGCAGGCTCGGCAACGGCAAGGCCGTCATTCTATCCGATCGATGGCGTGGTGCTTGATCCAGAGCAAGCTTGCAATCTCTGGATCAGCGAAACTTCCAGGTCGGGCGAAGGGCGATGTGCTTTTGTGGCGAGGGGGCTTGCCCCCGTTCGGCTGCGAAGCAGTCGTCAAGTCGGCAGACTCGGGCTACCTGGCACAAAGTAGTCGCTTGGTTTGGGGGCTGCTTCGCAACCCAACGGGGGCAAGCCCCCTCGCCACAGGTTTCGTATCTGCCCCATGATTGGATTTCTTCCGCGCAAGAGAGGTCCGTCCGCTAGTCTTGCTCACATCTGCAAGGGAGCCGCTCATGTTTGAATCTGCTGAAATCGGTCACGCCATCGACAAAGACACCTATGACGCCGAAGTCCCGGCCCTGCGCGAAGCGTTGCTCGAAGCGCAATTCGAATTGAAGCAGCAACGCCGCTTTCCGGTGATCATTTTGATCAATGGCATCGAAGGTGCGGGCAAGGGCGAGACGATCAAGGTGCTCAACGAATGGATGGATCCGCGCCTGATCGAGGTGCGCACCTTCGATCAGCAAACTGACGAAGAGCTGGCGCGACCACCGGCCTGGCGGTACTGGCGGATGCTGCCGGCCAAGGGGCGCATGGGGATTTTCTTCGGCAACTGGTACAGCCAGATGCTGCAGGGGCGGGTCCATGGCGAGTTCAAGGATCCGCGCCTCGACCAGGCGATCAACGGCGCCGAGCGCCTGGAAAAGATGCTCTGCGATGAAGGTGCGTTGATTTTCAAGTTCTGGTTTCACCTCTCCAAAAAGCAAATGAAGGCACGCCTCAAGGCGCTGGCTGACGACCCGCTACACAGCTGGCGTATCAGCCCGCTGGACTGGCAACAGTCGCAAACCTACGACAGGTTCGTGAAATATGGTGAGCGGGTGCTGCGCCGCACCAGCCGTGACTATGCGCCGTGGCATGTAATCGCCGGGGCGGATGCGCATTATCGCAGTCTGGCCGTGGGGAGGATTCTGCTTGCGGGCTTGCACGGCGCATTGCAGCGACCGACGATCCACCCGGAAAAAGTCAGCGCCGCGCCAGTGTTCCCCAGTGTCGATCAAGTGAACCTGCTCGACAGCCTGGACCTGACCCTGAACCTGGACAAGGATGATTACGAAGAACAGCTGATCACCGAGCAGGCGCGGTTTTCCGGGCTGATGCGTGACAAACGCATGCGTCGCCATGCACTGGTGGCGGTGTTCGAGGGCAACGACGCGGCGGGCAAGGGCGGGGCGATCCGTCGGGTGGCGGCAGCGCTTGATCCGCGCCAGTACAGCATCGTGCCGATTGCCGCGCCCACCGAAGAAGAACGGGCACAGCCCTATCTGTGGCGCTTCTGGCGGCACCTGCCGGCCCGGGGCAAGTTCACCGTGTTCGACCGCTCCTGGTATGGCCGGGTGTTGGTGGAGCGCATTGAAGGTTTTTGCAGCCCGGCAGACTGGCTGCGTGCCTACGGTGAAATCAACGATTTCGAAGAGCAGCTCACCGATGCCGGGGTGATCGTGGTCAAGTTCTGGCTGTCCATCGATAAGCAAACGCAACTGGAGCGCTTCGAAGAGCGCGAAAAAATTCCCTTCAAACGCTTCAAGATCACTGATGATGACTGGCGCAACCGTGAAAAGTGGGATGACTATCGTGCGGCGGTTGGCGACATGGTCGACCGTACCAGCACCGAGATTGCGCCATGGACCCTGGTGGAAGCCAACGACAAGCGCTGGGCGCGGGTCAAAGTCTTGCGCACCATCAACCGGGCACTGGAAGAGGCTTTCGAAAAATCCGACCGGCGTGAGAACAAGAAGCGTAAGGACAAGGATTGAAGCGATGGTTACGCATACGCGAGGTGAATGATTGTCGCGGTCGGTGAAGAGCTGGACTTATGCTCGGTCCACTCTCAACCGATAACAACAATGAGGTATGTCATGCGTGAAGTGGTGATCGTCGACAGCGTGCGGACCGGCCTGGCCAAATCCTTTCGCGGTAAATTCAACATGACCCGCCCGGACGACATGGCGGCACACTGTGTCGATGCACTGTTGGCGCGCACCGGTATCGATCCGGCGAGCGTCGAGGACTGCATCGTTGGCGCCGGTTCCAACGAAGGCGCCCAGGGTTTCAATATCGGGCGCAATGTCGCGGTGCTGTCGCGCCTGGGCATCGGCACGGCCGGCATGACCCTCAACCGCTTCTGTTCCTCGGGTTTGCAGGCGATCGCCATTGCCGCCAACCAGATCGCTTCGGGTTGCAGCGACATCATCGTCGCCGGTGGCGTCGAGTCCATCAGCCTGACCATGAAGAGCGTCAACACC
Source organism: Pseudomonas sp. IT-196MI5 (assembly GCF_949767415.1). NCBI lineage: Bacteria > Pseudomonadati > Pseudomonadota > Gammaproteobacteria > Pseudomonadales > Pseudomonadaceae > Pseudomonas > Pseudomonas sp. IT-196MI5. The sequence continues at coordinate 165,441 of NZ_CATKPZ010000077.1, read as the reverse complement.
GACAACCTGATCAACCCGCTGCTCAAGGAGCAGGTGCCGGGCATTTACTTCCCGATGGGCCAGACGGCTGAAATTGTCGCGCGTCGGTACAGCGTCAGTCGTGAAGAGCAGGACCTGTATGCGCTGCAAAGCCAGCAGCGTACCGCAGAGGCGCAGGCCGCCGGGCTGTTCTCTGATGAAATCGTGCCGATGGCGGTGAAGTATCGCGTCGAAGACAAAAGCACCGGTCAGGTGCAGATCGTCGACGGTGTCGTTGATCGTGATGACTGCAACCGCCCGGACACCACCCTGGAAAGTCTGTCCGGGTTGAAACCGGTGTTCGCCGAAGATGGCTCGGTCACGGCCGGCAACTCGTCCCAACTGTCTGACGGCGCGTCAATGACCCTGGTGATGAGCCTGGAAAAAGCGCTGGAACTGGGGCTCAAGCCGAAAGCGTTCTTTCGCGGTTTTACCGTGGCCGGTTGCGCGCCGGACGAGATGGGCATCGGCCCGGTGTTTTCGGTACCGAAACTGCTCAAGGCCAAAGGCTTGCGGATTGACGACATCGACCTGTGGGAACTCAACGAAGCCTTCGCCTCGCAGTGCCTGTACAGCCGCAACCGACTGGAAATCGACAACGCCCGGTACAACGTCAATGGCGGCTCGATTTCCATCGGTCACCCGTTCGGCATGACCGGTTCGCGTCAGGTCGGGCATCTGGTTCGTGAATTGCAGCGACGCGATCTGCGTTACGGCATCGTCACCATGTGCGTGGGGGGCGGGATGGGAGCTACGGGGTTGTTTGAGGCGGTGCGTTAAGCCTCGATGTTTCTCGTTGTCAGTTAGATAGCCATCGCGAGCAGGCTCGCTCCCACAGTGTTTAGCGGCGATCACAAATATTGTGTGCGCCGCAAAACCTGTGGGAGCGAGCTTGCTCGCGATGGGGGCGCCACGGTCAAAAAACATCACCTGAAGATTACGACCTGCACAGTTTCATCCGCGGCCAGACCCAAACTGTGCCTGTGTACGCCACCGCTGCGGGCCTAGAATGGCGGCTCCTGTCAGTTGGCGTTGGGGTTCACATGCACATTTCATCGGGTCGCTGGGGTTACGGTCTGTTCCTGGCCTTGTTGACCGCGTTGTTGTGGGGAATCCTGCCGATCAAGCTCAAGCAAGTGCTGCTGGTGATGGACCCGGTGACGGTGACCTGGTTTCGGCTGTTGGTGTCTGGCGGCTGCCTGTTCATTTATCTGGCGGCCACCAGGCGTCTGCCCAGCCGCAAAGTGCTCGGTCCTCGTGGTGGCTGGCTGGTACTGATGGCGGTGCTCGGCCTGGTCGGTAACTATGTGCTGTATCTGATGGGCCTGAACCTGCTCAGCCCCGGCACGGCGCAACTGGTGGTGCAGATGGGCCCGATCATGCTGCTGATCGCCAGTCTGTTTGTGTTCAAGGAGCGTTTCAGTCTGGGGCAGGGGATCGGGCTGTTGGTACTGCTGATCGGTTTTGCGCTGTTTTTCAACCAGCGCTTGAGTGAATTGCTCACGTCGCTGACCGACTACACCGCCGGTGTGCTGCTGGTGCTGTTGGCGTCCACGGTCTGGACCTTCTATGCCCTGGGGCAGAAGCAATTGCTGACGGTGTGGAATTCGCTGCAGGTGATGATGGTGATCTACCTGTTTTGCGCGCTGCTGTTGACGCCGTGGGTGCATCCGCTCGAAGCGTTGCAATTGAACCCGTTGCAGGGTTGGTTGCTGCTGGCGTGCTGCCTCAACACCCTGATTGCCTACGGTGCGTTTGCCGAGGCCCTGGCCCATTGGGAAGCCTCCCGGGTCAGCGCAACGCTGGCCATCACGCCGCTGGTAACCTTTGTGGCGGTTGCCATGGCTGCGTGGTTGTGGCCCGACTATGTGCATGCCGAGACGATCAATGGTCTGGGATATGGCGGCGCGGTGCTGGTGGTGCTGGGGTCGGCGCTGGTGGCGTTGGGGCCTTCGTTGATTGCCGGGTTGAAGGCCAGAAAAGCCAAAATGGTCGTTGGCTGAAAATCTTCATCGCGCCCTTCGCGAGCAGGCTCGCTCCCACAGAGATCCAGTGTGGGAGCGAGCCTGCTCGCGAAGACGGACTTTCAATCAGCGCAAAATTCAGCCCTTGGCCCCAGCCTCCAGCATATTCTCCGGCCTGACCCACGCATCGAACTCTTCGTCAGTCAGATACCCGAGCTGCAACGCCGCCTCGCGCAAGGTCAGCCCTTCGCTGTAGGCCTTCTTGGCGATTTCCGCCGATTTGTCATAGCCAATGTGCGGGTTGAGCGCCGTCACCAGCATCAGGCCTCGTTCCAGGTGTTCAGCCATCTTTTGCGCATCCGGCTCCAGACCGGCCACGCAATGTTGCTGGAAGTTGCTGCAGCCATCGCCCAGTAAACGGATCGATTGCAGCAGGTTGTGGATGATCACCGGTTTGAACACGTTCAGCTGCAAGTGGCCCTGACTGGCGGCAAAGCCGATGGCGACGTCGTTGCCCAGCACCTGGCAGGCCAGCATCGACAAGGCTTCGCACTGGGTCGGGTTGACCTTGCCAGGCATGATCGAGCTACCCGGTTCATTGGCCGGCAGCTTCACTTCGGCGAAGCCGGCGCGGGGACCGGAACCCAACAGGCGCAGATCGTTGGCGATTTTCATCAGGGTCACGGCGAGGGTTTTCAACGCGCCGGACAGCGTGGTCAGCGGCTCATGGCCGGCCAGTGCGGCGAACTTGTTCGGTGCGGTGATAAACGGCAAGCCGGAGAGGGCGGCCAATTCTGCGGCGATGGCCTCACCGAAGCCGTGGGGTGAGTTGAGCCCGGTGCCGACGGCCGTTCCGCCCTGGGCCAGCTCGCAGACCGCGGGCAGGGCGCTGCGGATCGCCCGTTCGGCGTAATCGAGTTGCGCGATGAACGCCGAGATTTCCTGACCGAAGCTGATCGGAGTCGCATCCATCATGTGGGTACGACCGGTCTTGACCAGTTTCATGTGGCGGGCGGCCAGCTCGGCCAGCCCACCGGACAGTTCGCTGATCGCCGGCAGCAAGTGCTGTCGCACCGCCTGGGCGGCTGCGATGTGCATGGCGGTGGGGAAGCAGTCGTTGGAACTCTGGGAGCGATTGACGTGATCGTTGGGGTGCACCGGGGACTTGCCGCCGCGCAGGTTGCCCGCCAGCTCGTTGGCGCGACCGGCGATCACTTCGTTGACGTTCATGTTGCTCTGGGTGCCACTGCCGGTTTGCCAGACCACCAGCGGAAACTGGTCGTCGTGGTCGCCGCCGAGCACTTCGTCGGCTGCCTGCTCGATCAGGCGGGCGATGTCGGCGGGCACGTCGCCGTTGCGATCGTTGACCCGTGCCGCGGCTTTCTTGATCAGCGCCAGGGCATGCAACACCGCCAGCGGCATGCGTTCGTTGCCAATGGCGAAGTTGATCAGCGAGCGTTGCGTCTGAGCGCCCCAGTAGGCTTCATCCGGGACTTCAACCTCGCCGAGGCTGTCGGTTTCGATACGGCTCATCTTGCTCACTCCTGTAGGTCCGATTGCGCAGTTTAGGCCGTGATCGACGGCCGGGGTTCCATCTGTCTCGATTTCAACCATTGAAGCCCTCTAAATCAGGCGCGACAAGGCTTGGGGTTGAGCGACAGACTTTTTTAGGCGCAGAATGGACGCCCTTGGGGTTTTACCTCGCCAGCTAGAAAAGGACACTCGATGACTCGTCTTCGTGCCATCTGTACCGCCGTTGCTTTGGTCTGCGCCAGCGGCCAGGTTCTTGCCGACACCGCCAGCCATAACGCCAGTGCCGAGGCTTTCCTGACCCTGGCGCACGCTGACAAACTGGGCACCCCGGTGTACATGCAAGTACAGCAGATGTTTGCCCAGCGTTTCGAACAGACCAAAGCCCCTGAGTCGAAAAAGGCCGTGCTGGAAACCTACCAGGCCAAGGCCAACGCCGCTCTGGACCAGGCCATTGGCTGGAACAAGCTGAAACCGGACATGGTCAAGCTCTACACCACCAACTTCACCGAATCCGAGCTCAAGGACCTGGTTGCGTTCTACCAGTCGCCACTGGGCAAGAAAGTCCTGGAAAAAATGCCCCAGCTGACCCAGCAATCGGCCCAGATGACCCAGGCCAAGCTGGAAAGCGCGGTGCCGGTGGTCAACAAGCTGTTGGCTGACATGACCGCCGAGCTGACGCCGAAAGACGCGGCTGCGCCAGCCAAGAAAAAGCCTTGAGCGGAGTTCGGTATGACCATGCAACAACGCATCGAATCGACACTGGCCCTGCTTCAGCCCGAGCATCTGCAAGTGCTGGATGAGAGCCATATGCACAGCCGTGGGCTTTCGACCCATTTCAAGGCTGTGGTGGTCAGCGCGCAGTTCGAAGGCTTGAACCGGGTCAAGCGCCACCAGAAGGTCTACGGCACGCTCGGCGAGCTGATGGGCGAGTTCCATGCGTTGGCGCTGCATACCTACACGCCAGAGGAATGGGCCCGGATCGACGCGGCCCCGGCCTCGCCGACCTGTGCCGGCGGCAGCAAACACTAAACCCCGGTTTTTTGTTAGAATGCCCAACGCGCCGCTAACCCGGCGCGTTTTTTTTCGCATCCGGTTCACCCCTTACGAGGGTAGCCACCTGGAGATTTACCCATGACACAACAGATTGTCGTGGCGGCACTGTATAAGTTCGTCACCCTGGAAGATTACGTCGCCCTGCGCGAGCCCCTGTTGCAAGCGATGGTCGACAACGGCATCAAAGGCACGCTGCTGATCGCCGAAGAAGGCATCAACGGCACCGTGTCCGGCAGCCGCGAAGGCATCGACGGGCTGATGGCCTGGCTCAAGAACGACCCGCGAATGGACGACATCGATCACAAAGAGTCGTACTGCGACGATCAGCCGTTCTATCGCACCAAAGTCAAACTCAAGAAAGAAATCGTCACCCTCGGCGTGGAAGGCGTGGACCCGAACAAAAAGGTCGGCACCTATGTCGATCCGCAGGACTGGAACGCGCTGATCAGCGACCCTGAAGTGCTGTTGATCGACACCCGTAACGATTACGAAGTCTCGATCGGTACCTTCGAAGGTGCCATCGACCCGAAAACCACCAGTTTTCGCGAATTTCCCGATTACATCAAAGCCAACTTCGACCCGGCCGTGCACAAGAAGGTCGCGATGTTCTGCACCGGTGGCATCCGCTGCGAGAAGGCCTCGAGCTACATGCTCGGCGAGGGCTACGGTGAGGTCTTTCACCTCAAGGGCGGCATCCTCAAGTACCTCGAAGAGGTGCCGCAGGAAGAAACCAAGTGGCAGGGCGACTGCTTCGTGTTCGACAACCGCGTCACCGTTCGTCACGACCTCAGCGAAGGCGACTACGATCAATGTCATGCCTGCCGCACGCCGGTCAGCGTGGAAGACCGCGCGTCCGAGCATTACGTAGCGGGCATCAGCTGTCCGCATTGCTGGGATAAGCTGAGTGAGAAGACCCGTCGCAGTGCGATCGACCGGCAGAAGCAGATCGAGCTGGCCAAGGCTCGAAACCAGCCTCACCCGATCGGCTACAACTACAAGCAAGCATCTTCCGAGGCCTGAATCATGTCCGCGCGCCTGCTCTATGTGATGGACCCGATGTGTTCCTGGTGCTGGGGGTTTGCCCCAGTGGCCAACGCACTGGTCGAGCAGGCGCAAACCGCAGGCGTGGACGTGCACCTGATTGTGGGCGGTCTGCGCACTGGCAGTGGTGCCGCGCTGGAGCCGAGTACCCGGCGCTATATCCTTGAGCACTGGCAGGCGGTCACCGAGGCCACCGGCCAGCCCTTCAAGCTTGAAGGCGCATTACCTGATGGCTTTGTCTACGATACCGAGCCTGCCTGCCGGGCGCTGGTGACGGCGCGCACACTGGCGCCGGATTGTGCCTGGAAACTGCTCGGGCTGATTCAGCACGCATTTTATGCCGAAGGACGCGACGTCACCCGCGCCAGCGTTCTGGTGGAACTGGCCGAACAGGCCGGTCTGCCGCGCATCGAATTCGCCGCCGCATTTGACCGCGCCGATATGCACTCCGCGACGGCAGCTGATTTTACCTGGGTCCAGGACCTGGGCATTGCCGGTTTCCCCACCCTGCTGGCTGAGCGTAACGGCCAACTGGCGCTGTTGACCAACGGCTATCAGCCATTGAGCGAGTTGTCTGCGCTGCTCGGCCGCTGGCTGGAGCGTGCTGCCTGTGCATGACCTGCCCGATGATGTTGCACCCGCTAAACGTGTCGACCGTCTGAGCTGGGCGGAAATCCGTCGCCTGGCCCTGCATCACAAGAAATCCCTGTGGATCGCCAACGGCGTGGCCGTGCTGGCGACCTTGTGCAGCGTGCCGATTCCCTTGCTCCTGCCATTGCTGGTGGACGAGGTGTTGCTGGGGCACGGCGATGCGGCGCTGAAGATCATGAACCTCGCGCTGCCCGACGGCTGGCAGAAAGCCGCGGGCTACATCGGACTGATGCTGCTGGTGACCCTGACCCTGCGCTGCGCGGCGTTGATGTTCAACGTAGTGCAGGCGAAATTGTTCGCCGGACTGGCCAAGGACATCGTCTATCGCATTCGCATACGCCTGATCGAACGGCTCAAGCGTATCTCGCTGGGTGAATACGAAAGCCTGGGCAGCGGCTCAGTGACCACGCATCTGGTCACCGACCTGGACACCCTGGACAAGTTCGTCGGTGAAACCCTCAGCCGTTTCCTCGTGGCCATGCTGACGCTGGTGGGCACCGCCTCCATCCTGATGTGGATGCACTGGAAACTGGCGCTGCTGATTCTGCTGTTCAACCCCCTGGTGATCTACGCCACGGTGCAATTGGGCAAGCGGGTCAAGCACCTGAAGAAACTCGAGAACGACAGCACTTCGCGCTTCACCCAGGCGCTGACCGAAACGCTGGATGCGATCCAGGAAGTTCGCGCCGGTAACCGCCAGGGGTTTTTCCTTGGTCGCTTGGGGCAGCGCGCCCGGGACGTGCGCGACTATGCGGTGAACTCGCAATGGAAAACCGATGCGTCGAACCGCGCCAGCGGCTTGCTGTTCCAGTTCGGCATCGATATTTTCCGTGCTGCGGCGATGCTTACCGTACTGTTTTCCGACCTTTCAATCGGCCAGATGCTCGCGGTGTTCAGCTACCTGTGGTTCATGATCGGTCCGGTGGAACAACTGCTGAACCTGCAATATGCCTACTACGCAGCCGATGGTGCGCTGTCGCGGATCAACGAACTGCTGTCCCGTGACGATGAGCCCGAGTACTCGGGTGGAGTCGACCCGTTCAGTGGTCGCGAGACGGTCGGGCTGGAAGTACGGGGGTTGAGTTTCGGCTACGGTGATGAACTGGTGTTGAACCAGATGAACCTGTCCATCGCCCCCGGCGAAAAGGTCGCAATCGTCGGTGCCAGTGGTGGCGGCAAGAGCACGCTGGTGCAACTGCTGCTGGGCTTGTATACGCCGTTGGCCGGCACCATTCGCTTCGGTGGTTCAACTCAGCAAGAGATCGGCCTGGAAACCGTGCGGGAAAATGTCGCCGTGGTCCTGCAACATCCGGCGCTGTTCAACGACACCATCCGCGCCAACCTGACCATGGGCCGCGAACGTAGTGACGAGGCCTGCTGGCAGGCACTGGAAATCGCCCAGTTGCACGCTACGGTCCGGGATTTGCCCAATGCCCTGGACAGCATCGTCGGGCGCTCCGGCGTGCGTTTATCCGGCGGGCAGCGCCAACGCCTGGCCATCGCCCGGATGATCCTGGCCGAGCCCAAGGTGGTGATCCTCGACGAAGCCACCTCGGCGCTCGATGCCGCCACCGAATACAACCTGCACCAGGCACTGGCGCGGTTCCTGAGCAACCGCACCACGTTGATCATTGCCCACCGTCTTTCGGCGGTAAAACAAGCGGATCGTGTGCTGGTGTTCGACGGCGGACAAATTGCCGAGGACGGCGACCACCAGCAACTGATCGCCGATGGTGGGTTATACGCCAAGCTGTATGGGCATTTGCAGCAGTTGTAGCGAGCCGCCGATTCAATACGATAAAAAAACATGATCGCGACCGAATTCAGCGGTCGCGATGTTCCCCCCGGGCAAAGCTTGTCGCTTGCCGGGACCGGGATCGCAACCTAGTCTAGCTGTAGCGATTTCGTCCGGAAGACGAGCGAGCAGTGCTAACGCAAGGGACCTCATGAATCAAAAGCGGACTCTCGGAACGCCACGGCTGTTAGGCATCGTCTGGCCATTTATCGCCGTAGTGGTGTTTCAGGCCCTCTTGGGCGGTGTCAGCCTTTATGTACTGTCGGCTGTTCGCGGTTATGTCGCCGGTGAGAGCCTGTGGTCCAAGGGCCAGAAAGACGCCATCTACTACCTCAATCTCTATGCCGACAACGGCGACGAAGCGATTTTTCATAAATACCAGAACGCCATTTCCGTGCCTCAGGGCGGGCATGAATTGCGTGTGGCGCTGGATCATCGGCCGCCGGACATCAAGGCGGCACGTGTAGCGATCCTCAAGGGCGGCAACCATCCGGATGACATCACCAGTGTGATCTGGCTGTACCTGAATTTCCGGCACTTCAGTTACCACCAGAAAGCCATCGACCTTTGGATGGTGGGCGACGCGTATCTGGTGCAACTCGATGCCATTGCGCAGGAGATGCATCAGCGCATCACCGACAGGCAGGCCACCGATGCCGATATCAAGCGCTGGAAGGGTCAGATATTCGTCATCAACGAAAGTGTGACACCGGCGGCGAAGGCCTTCAGCGATGCCTTGGGCGAAGGCTCGCGGATGATCCTGCGACTGTTGCTGGTGATCAACCTTGCCACCGCCCTGGGCTTGATTGTATTGGCCTTGATGCGTACCCATAAACTGCTCAAACAGCGCCATGCCTTCGCCGATGCGCTGCAACTGGAGAAAGAACGGGCGCAGATCACTCTGCAATCGATTGGCGACGGCGTGATCACCACGGATGTTTCCGGTGCGATTGCCTACATGAATCCGGCGGCCGAGGCATTGACCCACTGGAAGGCCGAGCAGGCGACAGGGTTGCCGCTGGCGGCGCTGTTCAACCTGCTGGATGAAAATGCGCAAACCGACGGTTTCACCCTGATCGAGCATATTCTGAGTGGCCAACTCAGTGGCGGCAGTGAGCACTCCAAGTTGATTCAACGCCTGGACGGCAGCACGGTGTCGGTCACCCTGGTGGGGGCGCCGATCCGCAATGCCGGCAAAGTCAGCGGCACGGTGCTGGTGCTGCATGACATGACCCAGGAGCGGCAATACATCGCCAATCTGTCGTGGCAGGCGACCCACGACGCCTTGACCGGGCTTGCCAATCGCCGCGAATTCGAATATCGCCTGGAACAGGCGCTGCATAACCTGACCCGCCATTCGGGTCGTCATGCCCTGATGTTCCTCGATCTGGATCAGTTCAAGCTGGTCAACGATACCTGCGGTCACGCGGCGGGCGACGAGCTGTTGCGGCATATCTGTGCCTTGTTGCAATCCGGGTTGCGCGAAGGCGATACCTTGGCGCGCCTTGGCGGCGACGAGTTCGGTATCCTGCTGGAAAACTGCGCACCGGAAGCGGCGGAGAAAATTGCCGAGAGCCTGCGTCAGACTGTGCAGAATCTGCATTTTGTCTGGAAGGGCCGGCCTTTCGTGACCACTGTCAGTATCGGGCTGGTCCATGTTGCGCAGAATCCGACGACGCTCGAAGCCTCGCTGCGTGCTGCCGACATGGCGTGCTACATGGCCAAGGAAAAGGGCCGGAACCGGGTCCAGGTCTATCATCCGGATGACTCGGAATTGTCCCTGCGCTTCGGCGAAATGGCTTGGGTGCAGCGTTTGCACATGGCGCTGGAGGAGGACCGCTTCTGCCTGTACGCCCAGGAAATTGCCCCCTTGGGCCATGTCGAACAGGGCGGCGGGCACATTGAGATTCTGCTGCGATTGCATGACGAGGCCGGGCGGATGATCTTGCCCGACAGCTTCATTCCGGCAGCTGAACGCTATGGCCTGATGAGTTCGCTGGATCGTTGGGTTGTGCAGAATGTGTTCAAGATCATTGCCCAATGCCGGGCCGAGCCACACCGTGGGCCGCTGGCCATGTGTGCGATCAATCTGTCAGGTACGACGATCGGGGATGAGGCGTTCCTGGACTTCCTGCGCGAACAGTTTGTGACGTATTCGATTCCGCCTGAAATGATTTGTTTTGAAATTACTGAAACCAGTGCTATTTCAAATCTTGGCAGCGCCATTCGATTCATTAATGAACTCAAAGGCTTAGGATGCTATTTTTCACTGGATGATTTTTGTGCCGGAATGTCCTCATTCGCTTACCTGAAACATTTGCCTGTAGACTTCCTGAAGATCGATGGGAGTTTCGTAAAGGATATGCTGGACGACCCGATCAACCGCGCCATGGTCGAAGTGATCAATCACATCGGTCATGTCATGGGTAAGCGCACGATTGCCGAGTTTGTCGAAACGCCCCAGATCGAGCAGGCATTGCTGGAGATTGGGGTGGATTACGCTCAAGGGTATGTGATTGAACGCCCGCATTTGTTTACCTTTGATAGCCTGCTAAGTCGTCCCGCCAGGCCTCAGCCGCTGTTGTTCAAGGCCCCTGGCACGTTCCGTTGAAACTCCTGCCGGTCTTACAATCACAATCAAAAGGAGCTCGACAGTGATCGACACATTCAACCGAACCGGCCCGCTCATGGAAGCTGCAAGTTACCCTGCCTGGGCTCAACGCCTGATCCAGGATTGCAGCGAGAGCAAGCGCCGGGTTGTCGAACATGAACTGTACCAACGCATGCGAGACAACAAACTCAGTGCAAAGACCATGCGCCAATACCTGATCGGTGGCTGGCCGGTGGTCGAACAGTTCGCGTTGTATATGGCACAAAACCTCACCAAGACACGCTTTGCCCGTCATCCCGGCGAAGACATGGCCCGTCGCTGGCTGATGCGTAATATCCGCGTCGAATTGAACCACGCCGATTACTGGGTGCACTGGAGCCGCGCGCACGGTGTCAGCCTGGAAGACCTGCAGGCACAGCAGGTTGCACCGGAGCTTCACGCCTTGAGCCATTGGTGCTGGCACACCAGTTCAGCCGACTCGCTGATCGTTGCGATTGCCGCTACCAACTACGCCATCGAAGGGGCGACCGGGGAATGGTCGGCGGTCGTTTGTTCCAACGGTATCTACGCCGCCTCGTTCCCCGAGGAAGATCGCAAGCGGGCGATGAAGTGGCTGAAGATGCATGCCCAGTACGACGATGCCCATCCATGGGAAGCCCTGGAAATCATCTGCACATTGGCGGGCACCAGCCCGAGCAAATCCCTGCAGGTGGAGTTGCGTCAGGCTGTTTGCAAGAGCTACGACTACATGTACCTGTTTCTCGAGCGTTGCATGCAGTTGGAGCACGCAGAGCGGGTACCGGTTGCGCGTGAGCGGATGGCATTGGCCGAAGGCTGATTCAATCGCTGTTTGAAAAAAACTGTGGGAGCGAGCCTGCTCGCGAATACGGACTGTCAGTCAACATCATCGTTGAAGGTCAGATCCCATTCGCGAGGCTCGCTCCCACATTGGTTTGTGTCGTGGCTGAAAAATCAGCCCGCCATCTCCAACCGGTTACGACCTTCGCGCTTGGCTACATACAATGCGCTGTCTGCCCGTCGCAACAGGCTTTCGGCAGACTCGCCGGGTAACAGTGTCGAGCAGCCGAGGCTGACTGTCAGCACGATCATATGACTATCGGCCAGGTACTCTTGCGACTGCACTGCAAAACGCAGCCGCTCACCGACCATGGCCGCCGCCTCGCGGCTGGTGTTCGACAGCAGGATCAGGAATTCTTCACCGCCATAACGGAACACCATGTCCACGTTGCGCAGCTGCTTTTTGATCGAGGCAGCGACCGCCTTGAGCACGTCATCGCCTGTGCTGTGGCCGTGGGTATCATTGACTTGCTTGAAATGATCGATGTCCAGCATCAGCACCGATAACGGTTGCAGATGGCGCCGGGATAGTTCGATTTCCCTTTGCAGCGTCTGGTCCATGGCGATGCGGTTGCCGGTGCCCGTCAGCGGGTCGCGCAGTGCGCTTTGGGTGGCGGTACGGTAAAGCAGTGCGTTGCGCATCGGGAAAAGCAGCGCGGCCAGCAGTGATTCGAGATTGCCCTGTTCCTGTTCGGTGAAACGCTGATTGCGGCGGAAAATCAGCTCACCCAGATGTTCGCCTTCGTGGCTGAGGCTGTAACTGATGGAGTGGTGACCGCGTTGGCCGAACTCCAGACGCAAGTCACTGCTCTTGTGCAGGTAGCACAAAGCGTCCAGCGGCACCAATCGCTGAATCTCGCGATAGAACGTCCCAAGAATGCGCTGTGGCTCCAGACTGGTTTGCAGCTGCAGGTTCAGTTGCTGGCGCAATTGCGCAAGACTGGCCGGCCTTGCCAGAAGAGGCGGCTGCTGACCAAAGCCCAGGCGCTGCAATTTGGCGCTATCGAAGTCAATTGCGTTGGTCTGGGAAGGTGGTTTCATAAGGCGTGCGCCCCTAAGCGGTAAGGCTGTCTTACAAGCAGGGTGAGAGCGGCTTAGGCTGCGCGTCGTACTGGTCCGTCAGTCCCGTAGGACATTTCGCACAAGTTTAATCTGCTTTGTAGAAGATAAGTAATCGCTGCACTCAAGCTTCGTCCCGTCTGCTTTCACGTTTCGTGTCTGAGCAAATTTAGAGCGAAAGTCGTGCCATTCGGTTCATCTGAATAAAAATTGTGTTAAATCAATGGGTTGTTGTTTTTCTGTTGCCTATGTAGCGCAGCGTGTGACGTTTGTTTGACAGGCGCCTGCGTGTATTCGAGTGCCGCGACAGGAAAACGGCGCGGCACCGAAAAGCGACGTACGGTCGCTACTGGGCGTTGAACGCCTGGCCGTTGATACCGGTGCTGTCCGGGCCCATCAGGTAAAGGTAGACCGGCATGATCTCCTCGGGCGTCGGGTTGTTCAGCGGATTTTCACCTGGGTAAGCCTGGGCGCGCATGCTGGTGCGGGTAGCGCCCGGGTTGATGCTGTTGGAGCGTACCGGAGCCACGGTATCGACTTCGTCGGCCAGGGTTTGCATCAGGCCTTCAGTGGCGAATTTGGAGACGCCGTAAGCGCCCCAGTACGCACGTCCCTTGCGGCCGACGCTGCTGGACGTAAACACCACCGAGGCATCTTGCGACAGCTTGAGCAGCGGCAGCAGAGTGCTGGTGAGCATGAACATGGCATTGACGTTGATTTGCATGACCCGCATGAAGTTTTCGCCGGACAGCTGCTCGATCGGCGTGCGCGGGCCGATGATCGAAGCATTGTGCAGCAGGCCGTCGAGATGCCCGAATTCGCTTTCGATCATCGCCGCCAGCTCATCGTATTGATGGGGCAGGGCGGTTTCGAGGTTGAACGGGATCACCGCCGGTTGTGGATGGCCGGCGGCTTCGATTTCGTCGTAGACCTGAGTCAGGTTGGCTTCGGTCTTGCCCAGCAGCAGCACGGTTGCGCCGTGGGCCGCGTAGGTTTTTGCCGCTGCGGCGCCAATACCGCGTCCTGCGCCGGTGACCAGAATGACCCGATCCTTGAGCAGTTCGGGGCGGGCGGAATAATCAAACATAAAAAAACCTCAACAAATCAGAAGACAGGCGCTGTCCCTGTAGGAGCGAGCTAGCTCCGGGCGGCGTTCCGACGATGGTCGTCAACGATTTCGCGTAAAGCCTGACACCCTGCGGCGTTCTCAGGTTTTTCGCGAGCAAGCTCGCTCCTACAAAAAAGCGATTCGACTTAGCAGCTGCAAAGCGCGCTATCGAGCACCTTGCGCAACTCCAACGGATGGTCGACCACCACATCCGCACCCCAATGCCGCGGATTATCGTCCGGGTGGATATAGCCGAAGGTCACCGCAGCAGTCTTGGTGCCGGCATCGCGGCCTGATTCGATGTCGCGCAAGTCATCACCTACGAACAGCACGCTGGCCGGGTCCAGTTCGAGCATCTTGCAGGCCAGAATCAGCGGCTCGGGATCCGGTTTGCTGTTTTTCACGTGATCGGGGCAGATCAGCAGTGCCGAACGCTCGGCCAGCCCCAGCTGTTGCATGATCCGCTCGGCGAATCGCAGTGGCTTGTTGGTGACCACGCCCCAGACGAGGTTGGCTTTCTCGATGTCGGCAAGCAATTGAGCCATGCCGTCGAACAGCTTGCTATGAACGGCGCAACCCACGAGGTAGCGCTCCAGGAACTCCAGGCGCAACGCTTCGAACCCCGGCGATTCCGGGTCCATGGCGAAGGTCACTGCGACCATTGCGCGGGCGCCGCCGGAAATCTCGTCGCGGATATGCTTGTCGTTCATCGGCGGCAAGCCGCGGTCGGCACGCATCGCCTGACAGATCGCAATGAAGTCCGGCGCGGTGTCGAGCAGGGTGCCGTCCATGTCGAAAAGAACTGCTCTGATTGGCATCGGCTTACTCCTCGCGCAGGGTCTGGATCATGTAGTTGACGTCCACGTCGGCCGCCAGTTTGTAGTGCTTGGTCAGCGGGTTGTAGGTCAGGCCGATGATGTCCTTGACGGTCAGGCCGGCCATGCGGCTCCAGGCGCCGAGTTCGGAAGGGCGGATGAATTTCTTGAAGTCGTGGGTGCCGCGTGGCAGCAACTTCATGATGTATTCGGCGCCGACGATGGCGAACAGGTACGCTTTCGGGTTGCGGTTGATGGTGGAGAAAAACACCTGGCCGCCGGGCTTGACCATGCGGAAGCAGGCGCGGATGACCGACGACGGGTCCGGCACGTGCTCAAGCATTTCCAGGCAGGTGACCACGTCGAACTGCTCGGGCATTTCCTCGGCCAGGGCTTCGGCGGTGATCTGCCGGTATTCGACGTTGACGCCCGACTCCAGCTGATGCAACTGCGCGACGGCCAACGGCGCTTCACCCATGTCGATACCCATCACGGTCGCGCCGCGCTGAGCCATGGCTTCGCTGAGGATGCCGCCGCCGCAACCGACGTCGAGGACCTTCTTGCCGGCCAGGTTGACGCGTTCGTCAATCCAGTTGACCCGCAGCGGGTTGATGTCGTGAAGCGGTTTGAATTCGCTTTCGCGGTCCCACCAGCGATGGGCCAGGGCTTCGAATTTGGCGATTTCGGCGTAGTCGACGTTGCTCATGGTCTAGTCCTCTAAAACTTGAAAAATCCTGTTGCCCCGGGTTGTACTCCAGGGTGCTTACGATTCGGTGCGGCCGCTGATGCGTTGGCCCCAGGCCTTCGCGACAGTACTTAGCTGTTGTTCATCCAGGCGTGTCAGGCGACGGTCGTCGAGCAACTGCTTGCCCGCAACCCAAAGGTGTTTCACGCAGTCCCGCCCGGTGGCGTATATAAGCTGCGAAACCGGGTCGTAGACCGGTTGCTGGGCCAGACCGGAGAGGTCGAACGCGACCATGTCCGCGGCTTTGCCGATTTCCAGTGAGCCGGTTTCGGCCTCGATGCCCAGTGCCCGGGCCCCGTTGAGGGTGGCCATGCGCAAGGCACGATGGGCATCCAGCGCGGTCGCCGAGCCGGCGACAGCCTTGGCCAGCAAGGCCGCGGTGCGGGTTTCGCCGAGCAGGTCCAGGTCATTGTTGCTGGCCGCGCCATCGGTGCCGACCGCGACATTGACCCCAGCCTGCCACAAACGCTCGACCGGGCAGAACCCGCTGGCCAGCTTCAGGTTCGACTCCGGGCAATGAATCACACTGCTGTTGCTTTCTACCAGCAGCGCCAGGTCTTCCTCGCTGATCTGGGTCATGTGAACCGCCTGAAAGCGCGGCCCCAGCAAACCCAGGCGCGCCAGTCGGGCCAGTGGTCGTTCGCCGTGCTGCTCCACCGATTGCTGTACTTCGAAGGCGGTCTCATGCACGTGCATGTGGATCGAAGCGTCCAGCTCCTCGGCGATCATCCGGATTTTTTCCAGGTTTTCGTCGCCTACGGTGTAGGGAGCATGGGGGCCGAAGGTGATTTTGATGCGTTCGTGGTGCTTGAGATCGCCAAACAGCTCAACGCCCTGTCGAATGGCTTCGTCCGCTGTGCCGGCGCCGGGAATCGGGAAATCGAGGATCGGAATCGCGATTTGTGCGCGAATACCGCTGTTGTGCACGCGCTCGCTGGCAACCTTGGGGAAGAAATACATGTCAGAGAAACAAGTGATGCCGCCTTTGATTTGCTCGGCGATGGCAAGGTCGGTGCCGTCGCGCACGAAATCTTCATCGACCCATTTGGTCTCGGCGGGCCAGATATGGTTTTCCAGCCAGGTCATCAGTGGCAGGTCATCGGCCAGGCCACGGAACAGTGTCATCGCCGCGTGCCCGTGGGCATTGATCAGGCCGGGGCTGAGCAACATGTCGGGCAACTCACGGATTTCGGTTGCGTTAAGCTTCAGTGCGGCAGAACGTGGACCGATAAACACGATGCGCCCATCGCGGATGCCCACGCCATGCTCCTTGAGGACAACACCAGCGGGTTCGACGGGTACCAGCCAGGTCGGCAGCAATAACAGGTCGAGCGCAGCGGCAGTGTTCGGCATCGAGGGTCGGTTCCAGTGCTTTTGTATAGGATGGCGAAGTATACCCGAGCGTCTTCGCGGGGGGATCGCTATAATCGGCGGCTTTTGTTCATGAGTGCGGGGTGAGGGATGCGCGATCGACTGTTGGCTGCGGAAAAGGTAAAGGCCATCGATTGGCGTGATGGCGCTCTCCATCTGCTGGATCAGCGTATTTTGCCGTTCGAGGAAACCTGGATTGCCTACACCAGTGCTGCTGGCGTGGCCGAGGCCATTCGCTCGATGGTGGTGCGCGGTGCGCCGGCGATCGGTATCAGTGCGGCTTATGGCATCGTACTGGCAGCTCGTGCCCGGATTGCCGAAGGGGGTGACTGGTACGCTGCGCTGGAAGAGGATTTCATGCTGTTGGCCGATTCCCGTCCTACCGCCGTCAACCTGTTCTGGGCGCTGGGCCGCATGCACGACCGGCTTGATCGCCTGAAAGACAATGCCGATCCGCTGGCGGTGCTGGAGGCCGAGGCCATCGCCATTCATGAAAGTGATCGCGAAGCCAACCTGACCATGGCGCAATTGGGTGTGGACCTGATCCGCAAGCATCAGGGCAACGCCCAGGCGATCCTGACCCACTGCAACACCGGCGCGCTGGCTACGGGCGGCTTTGGTACGGCGCTGGGGGTGATTCGTGGAGCTTTCATCGAGGGTATGGTCGAGCGGGTGTATGTCGACGAAACCCGCCCATGGTTGCAGGGCTCGCGGCTGACCGCGTGGGAACTGTCCAACGAAGGCATTCCCGTGACCCTCAATGTCGATTCCGCTGCGGCGCATATCATGAAGACCAAAGGCCCTACCTGGGTCATCGTCGGCGCTGACCGGATCACCGCCAATGGCGACGTGGCCAACAAGATCGGCACCTATCAACTGGCGGTCAACGCCATGCACCACGGCGTGCGCTTCATGGTGGTGGCGCCGAGTTCGACCATCGACATGAACCTGGCCAGCGGCGATGACATTCCGATTGAAGAGCGTGATGGTCGCGAGTTGCTGGAGGTCGGCGGCAAGCGCGTCGGGGCTGATGTCGATGCCTTTAACCCGGTGTTCGACGTGACGCCGGCGGACCTGATCGATGCGATCGTCACCGAAAAAGGCATCGTCGAGCGCCCGGATACCGCGAAAATGGCGCAGTTGATGTGCCGCAAGCGTCTGCATTAAAGGTATTTGGCGCCTGATAAATCGCCTTCGCGAGCAAGCCCGCTCCCACACTCGACCGTGTCTAGCTGGAGAGCTCGGTCAAATGTGGGAGCGGGCTTGCTCGCGAAGAGGCCCTTACGGCCACCAAACAATCCCAATTCAGCCCGAAAATCTCTAATCAATAAGGCTCTAAGCCTCTCTCGTCCCCTTCAAGCCTGTCACCGGTCAACTAACTACTCTCCATGCGCATCTGGGGGATAGGTGCGTGGCGGCTCTTGTGATAACATCCGGCGGTTTCCAGGGTCGCCCCGCGGGGTGACCTTCACTGCGCAGATCCATGGCATAACTCGTTGATTTGTCGTAAGCCAATGCATGGCACTGAGCCTGCAGCGGCGAGCTTCGTTGGTCCTGACGAAGTTTCACCAGAAAAAGGAATCAGGCTTCTCATGGGCGAACTGGCCAAAGAAATCCTCCCGGTCAATATCGAAGACGAGCTGAAGCAGTCCTACCTCGACTACGCGATGAGCGTAATTGTCGGGCGGGCACTGCCGGATGCGCGCGATGGCTTGAAGCCCGTGCACCGGCGCGTGCTGTTCGCGATGAGCGAGCTGGGCAACGACTTCAACAAGCCGTACAAGAAATCTGCCCGTGTTGTCGGTGACGTGATCGGTAAGTATCACCCGCACGGTGATACCGCGGTGTACGACACCATCGTTCGGATGGCGCAGCCATTCTCCCTGCGCTACCTGCTGGTAGACGGCCAGGGCAACTTCGGTTCGGTGGACGGCGACAACGCCGCGGCCATGCGATACACCGAAGTGCGCATGACCAAGCTGGCGCACGAGCTGCTGGCTGACCTGCATAAAGAAACCGTGGACTGGGTGCCGAACTACGACGGCACCGAAATGATCCCGGCGGTCATGCCGACCCGTATTCCCAACCTGCTGGTCAACGGCTCCAGCGGTATCGCCGTGGGCATGGCGACCAACATTCCGCCGCACAACCTCGGTGAAGTCATCGACGGTTGCCTGGCGCTCATCGACAACCCCGAGCTGACCGTCGATGAACTGATGCAATACATTCCCGGTCCGGACTTCCCGACCGCTGCGATCATCAACGGTCGCGCCGGTATCATCGAAGCCTACCGCACCGGTCGCGGCCGCATTTACATGCGCGCCCGCTCGATGATCGAAGACATCGACAAGGTCGGTGGCCGCCAGCAGATCGTCATCACCGAGCTCCCTTACCAGCTGAACAAAGCGCGTCTGATCGAGAAGATCGCCGAACTGGTCAAAGAGAAGAAGCTTGAAGGCATCACCGAACTGCGCGACGAGTCCGACAAGGACGGTATGCGCGTCGTGATCGAACTGCGTCGCGGCGAAGTGCCTGAGGTCATCCTCAACAACCTCTATGCCCAGACCCAGTTGCAAGCGGTATTCGGTATCAACATCGTCGCGCTGATCGACGGCCGTCCACGGATCCTGAACCTCAAGGATCTGCTGGAAGCCTTCGTCCGTCACCGTCGCGAAGTGGTGACCCGTCGTACCGTGTTCGAACTGCGCAAGGCGCGCGAACGTGGTCACATCCTTGAAGGTCAAGCGGTTGCCCTGTCGAACATCGACCCGGTCATCGCCCTGATCAAGGCGTCGCCAACGCCCTCGGAAGCCAAGGAAGCGCTGATCAGCACCCCTTGGGAATCCTCGGCCGTGGTGGCAATGGTGGAACGTGCCGGCGCCGATTCGTGCCGTCCGGAAAACCTCGATCCGCAATACGGTCTGCGCGACGGCAAGTACTTCCTGTCGCCAGAGCAGGCGCAAGCCATTCTGGAACTGCGTCTGCACCGCCTGACCGGTCTTGAACACGAAAAGCTGCTGGCCGAGTATCAAGAGATCCTCAACCAGATCGGCGAGCTGATCCGCATCCTCAACAGCGCCACGCGCCTGATGGAAGTGATCCGCGAAGAGCTGGAAGTGATTCGCGCCGAATACGGCGACGTGCGTCGTACCGAAATCCTCGATGCCCGTCTCGACCTGACCCTGGGCGACATGATCCCGGAAGAAGAGCGCGTCGTGACCATTTCCCACGGTGGCTACGCCAAGACCCAGCCGCTGGCTGCGTACCAGGCCCAGCGTCGTGGCGGTAAAGGCAAGTCGGCGACCGGCGTCAAGGATGAGGACTACATCGCTCACCTGCTGGTTGCCAACAGTCACACCACGCTGCTGCTGTTCTCCAGCAAGGGCAAGGTGTACTGGCTGAAAACCTACGAAATCCCTGAAGCGTCCCGCGCTGCCCGTGGTCGTCCGCTGGTCAACCTGCTGCCGCTGGATGATGGTGAGTACATCACCACCATGCTGCCGGTCGAGGAATACACCGAAGGTCACTACATCTTCATGGCCACCGCCAACGGCACCGTGAAGAAGACCCCACTGGAATCCTTCAGCCGTCAACGCAGCGTCGGCCTGATCGCGCTGGAACTGGACGAAGGCGACGTACTGATCAGCGCAGCCATCACCGATGGCGAGCGTGAAGTCATGCTGTTCTCCGATGGCGGCAAGGTCACCCGCTTCAAGGAATCCGACGTTCGCGCCATGGGCCGTACCGCCCGCGGTGTGCGCGGCATGCGTCTGCCGGAAGGCCAGAAGCTGATTTCCATGCTGATCCCGGAAGAAGGCAGCCAGATCCTCACCGCTTCGGCGCGTGGCTACGGCAAGCGCACGGCGATCACCGAGTTCCCTGAGTACAAGCGTGGCGGTCAGGGCGTTATCGCCATGGTCAGCAACGAGCGTAACGGCCGTCTGGTCGGCGCGGTGCAGGTGCTCGACGGCGAGGAAATCATGCTGATTTCCGACCAGGGCACTCTGGTGCGCACCCGTGTCGACGAAGTGTCCAGCCTGGGTCGTAACACCCAGGGCGTGACCCTGATCAAACTGGCCAACGATGAAACGCTGGTCGGTCTGGAGCGGGTTCAGGAGCCGTCGGAAGTCGAGGGCGAAGAGCTGGAAGGTGAAGAGAGTGAAGGGTTTGTCGGTGAGGTCGTGATCGACGACGTTGCCGAAGACCAGCAACTCGACGCCGCCGCTGACGAAGAACCACAGGAATAAGCGGGTAAGCAGGGGGCGGATGAAAATTCGCCCCCTTGTTGTTTGTCCGTAACGAAATATCGACACCACTGGAGATCCCTTGTGGGAGCGAGCCTGCTCGCGATGCAGGCGCCGCGGTACGTCTGAAATATCGCGGTGATGCAATCGCGAGCAGGCTCGCTCCCACAAATCTCTGTTTCAGCAGGGGGCCGGTGTCTGCTGATAATGCGATTTATTGCGTAATACCACCAAATCAGAGCGAGATTGGATGTGAGCAAGAGAGCCTATAACTTCTGTGCCGGTCCCGCGGCGCTTCCCGAAGCTGTCCTGCAGCGCGCCCAGGGTGAACTCCTCGACTGGCACGGCAAGGGCCTGTCGGTCATGGAAATGAGCCATCGCAGTGATGAGTTCGTGTCCATTGCCACAAAGGCCGAGCAGGATCTGCGTGATCTGCTGAATATCCCCTCGAACTATAAAGTGCTGTTTCTGCAGGGCGGCGCCAGCCAGCAATTTGCTCAGATTCCTCTGAACCTGTTGCCGGAAAACGGCTCGGCCGACTATATCGACACCGGTATCTGGTCGCAGAAAGCCATCGAAGAAGCTTCGCGCTACGGCCACGTCAACGTTGCCGGCACCGCCAAGCCTTACGACTATTTCGCCATCCCGGGCCAGAACGAATGGACGCTGTCGAAAGACGCGGCCTATGTTCACTACGCGCCGAACGAAACCATCGGCGGTCTGGAATTCCAATGGATTCCGGAAACCGGTGATGTACCGCTGGTCGCCGACATGTCTTCGGACATCCTGTCGCGTCCGGTGGATGTTTCACGTTTCGGCATGATCTACGCCGGCGCCCAGAAAAACATCGGTCCGAGCGGCATCGTCGTGAACATCGTTCGCGAAGACCTGCTGGGCCACGCCCGTTCCCTGTGCCCGACTATGCTCAACTACAAGGTCGCGGCCGATAACGGTTCGATGTACAACACCCCGCCGACCCTGGCCTGGTACCTGTCCGGCCTGGTGTTCGAGTGGCTGAAAGAGCAGGGCGGCGTCGAGGCCATCGGCAAGCTCAACGAAGTCAAGCAGCGCACGCTGTACAGCTTCATCGATGCCAGCGGCCTGTACAGCAACCCGATCAACAAGTCGGACCGCTCGTGGATGAACGTGCCGTTCCGCCTGGCGGATGATCGTCTGGACAAGCCGTTCCTGGCGGGTGCCGACGAGCGTGGCCTGTTGAACCT
The DNA here is from genome assembly GCF_949767415.1 of Pseudomonas sp. IT-196MI5. Taxonomy (NCBI): domain Bacteria; kingdom Pseudomonadati; phylum Pseudomonadota; class Gammaproteobacteria; order Pseudomonadales; family Pseudomonadaceae; genus Pseudomonas; species Pseudomonas sp. IT-196MI5. Next base: position 143,352 of record NZ_CATKPZ010000077.1, on the reverse strand, counting down.
CAAGGGGCACCGTTCCGTGGGCGGCATGCGCGCCTCCATCTATAACGCCGTCGACATCAACGCCGTCAATGCGCTGATTTCGTATATGGCAGAGTTCGAGAAGGAACACGGCTAATGTCTGAGCAAGAACTCAAGGCACTGCGCCTGCGCATTGATGCCCTGGACGAAAAGGTCCTGGAGCTGATCAGTGAGCGTGCGCGCTGCGCCCAGGAAGTCGCGCGAGTAAAGATGGCCTCGCTGGCCGAAGGCGAAGTGCCGGTGTTCTATCGTCCTGAGCGCGAAGCTCAGGTGCTCAAGCGTGTCATGGAGCGTAACCAGGGGCCGCTGGGCAACGAAGAGATGGCGCGGTTGTTCCGTGAAATCATGTCTTCGTGCCTGGCGCTCGAGCAGCCGCTGAAAGTGGCTTACCTCGGCCCTGAAGGCACCTTCACCCAGGCAGCGGCCATGAAGCACTTCGGTCATGCGGTGATCAGCAAGCCGATGGCGGCGATCGACGAAGTGTTCCGTGAAGTGGCGGCCGGTGCAGTGAACTTCGGCGTGGTGCCGGTGGAAAACTCCACCGAAGGCGCGGTCAATCACACCCTCGACAGCTTCCTTGAACACGACATGGTGATCTGCGGCGAAGTCGAGCTGCGTATCCACCATCACCTGTTGGTCGGTGAAAACACCAAGACCGACAGCATCAGCCGTATCTACTCCCACGCCCAGTCACTGGCCCAGTGCCGCAAGTGGCTGGACGCCCACTACCCGAATGTCGAGCGCGTGGCGGTGTCGAGCAACGCCGAGGCGGCCAAGCGGGTCAAGGGTGAGTGGAACTCGGCGGCGATTGCCGGTGACATGGCGGCTGGCCTGTACGGGCTGACGCGATTGGCCGAGAAGATCGAGGACCGCCCGGATAACTCCACGCGCTTCCTGATGATCGGTAATCAGGAAGTGCCGCCGACTGGCGACGACAAGACCTCTATCATCGTTTCCATGAGCAACAAACCGGGGGCGCTGCACGAGTTGCTGGTGCCGTTCCACGACAATGGCATCGACCTGACGCGAATCGAGACTCGTCCGTCGCGCAGCGGCAAGTGGACCTACGTGTTTTTCATCGACTTCGTCGGCCACCACCGCGACCCGCTGGTCAAAAGTGTGCTGGAAAAGATCAGTCAGGAAGCAGTGGCACTCAAAGTGCTGGGTTCCTACCCGAAAGCAGTTCTCTAAGGGGCGGTAGCAAATGAGTGGCAATTTCCTCGCTCTGGCGCAGCCGGGCGTGCAACAACTTTCGCCTTACGTTCCGGGCAAGCCCGTGGATGAACTGGCTCGCGAGCTCAATCTCGATCCAGCCAGCATCGTCAAACTGGCGAGCAACGAAAACCCGCTGGGCGCCGGCCCCAAGGCGCTGGCGGCCATCCGCGATGCGCTGGTCGAGCTGACCCGCTATCCGGACGGCAACGGTTTTGCGCTCAAGACCCTGCTGGCCGAGCAGTGCCGTGTCGAGCTCAATCAAGTGACGCTGGGTAATGGCTCCAACGACATTCTTGAGCTGGTGGCGCGCGCCTATCTGGCACCGGGCCTGAATGCCGTATTCAGCGAGCATGCGTTCGCTGTCTACCCGATTGCCACTCAGGCGGTCGGCGCGCAGGCCAAGGTGGTTCCGGCCAAGGATTGGGGGCATGACCTGCCTGCCATGCTGGCGGCGATCGATGCCAATACCCGTGTGGTGTTCATCGCCAACCCGAACAACCCGACCGGAACCTGGTTCGACGCCGAGGCGCTGGACGAATTCCTGCAGGATGTTCCGGAGCATGTGCTGGTGGTGCTGGACGAGGCCTACATCGAGTACGCCGAAGGCAGCGATCTGCCGGACGGCCTGGACTTCCTGGCGGCTTATCCGAATCTGCTGGTTTCCCGCACCTTCTCCAAGGCCTATGGCCTGGCGGCGCTGCGCGTGGGTTATGGCTTGTCCACGGCGGTGGTCGCGGACGTGCTGAACCGTGTACGCCAGCCGTTCAACGTCAACAGCCTGGCGCTGGCCGCGGCCTGTGCGGCGTTGAAGGACGAAGAGTATCTGGCGCAAAGCCGTCAGTTGAACGAGTCTGGCATGCAGCAACTGGAAGCCGGATTTCGTGAGCTGGGGCTGAGCTGGATTGCGTCCAGGGGCAATTTCATTTGCGTCGATCTCGGTCAGGTTGCGGCCCCGGTGTTCCAGGGCTTGCTGCGTGAAGGCGTGATCGTGCGTCCGGTGGCGAACTACGGCATGCCGAATCACCTGCGCGTCACCATTGGTTTGCCGGCAGAGAACAGCCGCTTCCTTGAGGCGCTGACCAAGGTTCTGGCTCGTGGTTGATGTCACTGCGCTGCAATCTGCTGAACCTGTGATCGGTCGCCTGGTGGTGGTCGGTCTTGGGTTGATCGGCGGTTCGTTTGCCAAGGGGTTGCGTGAGAGCGGCATATGCCGCGAAGTGGTCGGGGTCGATCTCGATCTGCAATCGCGCAAACTCGCGGTCGAATTGGGTGTGGTGGATCGCTGTGAGGAAGACCTGGGCATTGCTTGTCAGGGTGCCGACGTCATTCAGCTGGCGGTGCCGATCCTGGCCATGGAAAAGGTGCTCGCGCGTTTGGCGGGCATGGATCTGGGGCAAGCGATCCTGACCGATGTCGGCAGCGCCAAGGGCAATGTGGTGCGTGCGGCCACCGAGGCGTTCGGCTGCATGCCGGTGCGGTTCGTGCCGGGCCATCCGATTGCCGGTTCCGAGCAGAGCGGCGTGGAAGCCTCCAACGCCGAGCTGTTTCGTCGCCACAAAGTGATCCTCACACCGCTGGCGCAAACCGATCCGGCAGCCCTGGCGGTGGTCGACCGTTTGTGGTGCGAATTGGGCGCCGATGTCGAGCACATGCAGGTCGAGCGTCACGACGAAGTCTTGGCGGCGACCAGTCATCTGCCGCACTTGCTGGCGTTCGGTTTGGTCGACTCACTGGCCAAACGCAATGAAAATCTTGAGATCTTCCGTTACGCTGCGGGCGGTTTCCGCGATTTCACAAGAATCGCCGGAAGCGACCCGGTCATGTGGCACGACATCTTCCTCGCCAACCGCGAAGCTGTCCTGCGCACACTCGATACATTTCGCAGCGATCTCGACGCCTTGCGCGACGCGGTCGATGCAGGGGATGGGCACCAATTGTTGGGCGTTTTCACTCGCGCCCGGGTTGCCCGCGAGCATTTCAGTAAAATCCTGGCCCGCAGGGCCTATGTGGACGCTATGAATTCCAACGATCTGATTTTCCTGGCTCAACCTGGTGGCCGCCTGTCCGGTCGGATTCGCGTACCAGGTGACAAATCGATTTCCCACCGTTCGATCATGCTCGGTTCCCTGGCTGAAGGCGTCACCGAAGTCGAAGGTTTCCTCGAGGGTGAAGATGCCCTGGCGACCTTGCAGGCATTCCGTGACATGGGCGTGGTCATCGAAGGTCCGCACCACGGTCGCGTGACCATTTACGGCGTTGGCCTGCATGGTCTGAAGCCGGCACCGGGCCCGATCTACCTGGGTAACTCCGGTACTTCGATGCGTCTGCTGTCCGGCCTGCTGGCTGCGCAGAACTTCGACAGCACCCTGACCGGGGACGCTTCGCTGTCCAAGCGCCCGATGAATCGCGTGGCCAATCCGCTGCGTGAAATGGGCGCCGTGATCGAAACCGCTGCTGAGGGTCGTCCGCCGATGATCATTCGTGGTGGCAACAAGCTCAAGGGTCTGACCTACACCATGCCGATGGCCAGTGCCCAGGTTAAGTCCTGCCTGCTGTTGGCCGGCCTGTATGCCGAAGGCAAGACCACGGTTACCGAGCCTGCGCCGACCCGCGACCATACCGAGCGCATGTTGCGCGGCTTCGGCTACCCGGTTTCGGTCAACGGTGCGACTGCATCGGTCGAATCCGGCAGCAAACTGACCGCGACCCACATTGAAGTGCCGGGCGATATCTCGTCTTCCGCGTTCTTCCTGGTGGCGGCATCGATCGCCGAAGGTTCGGAGCTGGTGCTCGAACACGTCGGCATCAACCCGACCCGTACCGGTGTGATCGACATCCTGCGCCTGATGGGCGCCGATATTACCCTGGAAAACCAGCGTGAAGTGGGTGGCGAACCGGTGGCTGACTTGCGCGTGCGTGCAGCTAAACTCAAAGGTATCGAGATTCCCGAAGCGCTGGTTCCGCTGGCGATCGACGAGTTCCCGGTGCTGTTCGTGGCCGCCGCATGCGCTGAAGGGCGCACTGTGTTGCGTGGCGCCGAAGAGCTGCGGGTCAAGGAGTCGGATCGCATCCAGGTCATGGCAGATGGTTTGCTGTCGCTGGGCGTCAAGTGCGAACCAACCCCGGATGGCATCATCATCGACGGCGGCCAGATCGGCGGCGGTGAAGTGCACGGTCATGGTGATCACCGTATTGCCATGGCGTTCAGCGTTGCTTCGTTGCGCGCCAGTGCGCCGATCCGCATTCATGATTGCGCCAACGTCGCGACGTCGTTCCCGAACTTCCTGGCGCTGTGTGCACAGGTCGGTATTCGCGTGGCACAAGAGGCGCAGTCGTGATCAGCATTGCACCGGTCATCACCATCGATGGGCCAAGCGGCTCGGGCAAGGGCACGGTCGCCGGGATTCTGGCCAAGCGCCTGGGCTGGAACCTGCTGGACTCCGGTGCGTTGTACCGATTGCTGGCCTTTGCCGCGCATAACCATGGTGTCGACCTGACCAATGAAGAGCTGCTGAAGAAACTCGCCGCTCATCTGGATGTGCAGTTCATCGCGGCGACGGACGGTCAGTTGCAGCGCATCATTCTGGAAGGTGACGAAGTCAGCGATGTCATTCGCACCGAAAGCGTCGGTTCCGGCGCGTCCCAGGTGGCTGCGCTGCCTGCTGTACGCGAGGCGTTGCTGCAGCGCCAGCGAGCTTTTCAGGAGGCGCCGGGTCTTGTGGCGGATGGTCGCGATATGGGCACCGTGGTTTTTCCTGATGCGCCGCTGAAGATTTTTCTGACCGCCAGCGCGGAGGAGCGGGCACGCCGTCGATATTTGCAGTTGAAGGGCAAAGTCGAGGGTGTTAGTCTGTCGAGTCTGCTAGATGAGATACGTGCACGCGATGAGCGTGACACCCAGCGAGCGGTAGCCCCGCTCAAACCGGCGGCTGACGCCATACAGCTGGATTCCACGGAATTATCCATCGACCAGGTGCTGGAACGCATCATGAGCGAGATCGCCATTCGCGATATCGCCGGGTGACCAAGAAGGCCGCAGGGGACCAGTCATAGTCCTGCGGTGGCTTCTTTTAAATGAAACTAACCCACACCGTCTGGGGTGTGGAGATGGGCGTATTCTTCGCCCTCATCAACAGGAATTAAAATGAGCGAAAGCTTTGCGGAACTCTTTGAAGAAAGCCTAAAAACCCTGAACCTTCAGGCAGGCTCCATCATCACCGGTGTTATCGTTGATATCGATTACCAGGCTCGCTGGGTAACCGTTCACGCTGGCCTGAAGTCTGAAGCACTCATCCCGCTTGAGCAGTTCTACAACGACGCTGGCGAACTGAACATCAACGTCGGTGACGAAGTTCACGTTGCTCTGGACTCGGTTGAAGACGGCTTTGGTGAAACCAAGCTGTCCCGTGAAAAAGCCAAGCGCGCTGAATGCTGGATTGTTCTGGAAGCAGCCTTCGCAGCCGAAGAAGTGGTCAAGGGCGTTATCAACGGTAAGGTTAAAGGCGGCTTCACTGTCGACGTTAACGGCATCCGTGCGTTCCTGCCAGGTTCTCTGGTTGACGTCCGTCCAGTGCGCGACACCACGCACCTGGAAGGCAAAGAGCTGGAATTCAAGGTCATCAAGCTGGACCAGAAGCGCAACAACGTTGTCGTTTCCCGTCGCAGTGTCCTGGAAGCCGAGAACTCCGCCGAGCGCGAAGCTCTGCTGGAATCCCTGCAGGAAGGCCAGCAAGTCAAAGGTATCGTCAAGAACCTCACCGATTACGGCGCATTCGTCGATCTGGGTGGCGTCGATGGCCTGCTGCACATTACCGACATGGCCTGGAAGCGTATCAAGCATCCTTCCGAAATCGTCAACGTTGGCGACGAGATCGATGTCAAGGTTCTGAAGTACGATCGCGAGCGCAATCGTGTTTCCCTGGGCCTCAAGCAACTGGGCGAAGATCCGTGGGTTGCTATCAAAGCCCGTTACCCGGAAAGCACTCGCGTTACCGCGCGTGTAACCAACCTGACCGACTACGGCTGCTTCGCTGAGCTGGAAGAAGGCGTTGAAGGTCTGGTACACGTTTCCGAAATGGACTGGACCAACAAGAACATCCACCCTTCGAAAGTCGTACAAGTCGGCGACGAAGTGGAAGTCATGGTTCTGGACATCGACGAAGAGCGTCGTCGTATCTCCCTGGGCATCAAGCAGTGCAAGTCCAACCCATGGGAAGACTTCTCTGGCCAGTTCAACAAGGGCGATAAAATCTCCGGCACCATCAAGTCGATCACCGATTTCGGTATCTTCATTGGTCTGGACGGCGGCATCGACGGTCTGGTTCACCTGTCCGACATCTCCTGGAACGAAGTGGGCGAAGAAGCCGTTCGCCGCTTCAAGAAGGGCGACGAGCTGGACACCGTTATCCTGTCGGTTGACCCAGAGCGCGAGCGCATCTCCCTGGGTATCAAGCAACTGGAAAGCGATCCGTTCTCCGAGTACGTTCAAGAGAACGACAAAGGCGCCATCGTTAAAGGCATCGTGAAGGAAGTTGACGCTAAAGGCGCCATCATCACTCTGGCCGACGATATCGAAGCGACTCTGAAAGCCTCTGAAATCAGCCGTGACCGCGTTGAAGACGCGCGCAACGTTCTGAAAGAAGGCGAAGAAGTAGAAGCCAAGATCATCAGCGTTGACCGCAAGAGCCGTGTAATTCAGCTCTCGATCAAGTCGAAAGACGTTGAAGACGAGAAAGAAGCAATTCAGAGCCTGCGCGACAAGCCAGTAGCTACTGACGCTCCTGTGGCCACCACCCTGGGTGACCTGCTGCGTGCACAAATGGAAAAACAGAACTAAGTTCTGACTTTCTGTAAAAAAGGGCGACTTCGGTCGCCCTTTTTTGTGCCTGGGGTTTGGTGAATTTTGCTCGGCTGTAGCTGATTGAGTCGTGAACCAAAGGTGCTGAAAAATGTCCGATTTTTTAGTCGGATCAAGCGCTTATTTGCAGCTAGTCTTTAACCTGAGACTAATGATCGCCCGGTGGGCGTTCTGGCAAAAGGACGTGAATGAACAAGCTCTTTGTCGCAGTAGCAGTGTTGGCGCTAGCGGGTTGTGCCACCAATGCCAAAACTCACGTAGTGCGCGGGGTCAGCGGCATAGAGGTCGAGTGTTCGGGGCTCGGTTCGAGATGGGATAAGTGTTACAAGCGTGCGGCCAAAGAGTGCAGAGGGGCAGGCTACAAAGTTGTAGCGAGATCTGATGATGTCAAGGAAGAGGAGGAAAGCTTCCTCTTTGGATTCAACCCGGCAGGTTTCCTGACGCGCACTATGTTGGTGATTTGTCGATGAGATGGTAATCGTCAGAGGTCTTGCGCCTTTCAGAAATCAAGCATTTTTGGGCTGGGGGGAATGGATGGCAAAACTCGGGCTGTTCAAAATCATGCCGGCGTACTAAAACCTCTAAAGTCTGCTTATGCCTTGAGGATCAGTACTAGGGCGGTGGTAAGTTGAACGTTGATTTTATTGGAGTTTTTTTTCTGGTGTTCAGCTGATGCGATGATGCGGTATCCTGCGCGCGTTCGTTGAGACGGGAACTCATTGCTGTTTTGGCTTTAGTTGTTGAGGTTTTCTGGCGCAAATGTAGTCGTAATGGCAACCTGCAGGCAATGTGGTGCCGGGTATTGACGGTCAAGATCAGGGCGACGCCTCTTGGGAGTCGATGGACGATTACATCGAAGAAATGCGCCGATGGGATGTTTCTCAGTGCTTGCCGGATGATCTGCTGGTAAAGGTCGACCGTGGTGCCATGAGCGTGAGTCTCGAAACCCGGGCACCCTTGCTCGATCATCGAGTCGCGTAACCGGCGTTTTTTTGTCTTCAGAGCAGTTGATCAAAAATGGCGTCGAGAAATGGCCGCTTCGCGAACTGCTTGAGAGATATGTACCTACCTCGTTCTTTGATAGATCAGGGGCGGGCTTCTCTATGCCGCTGGCGCAATGGATGCATGGACCACTGAGAGAAGTGATAGAGGGACTGCCGTGCTGTTTTGTTCAGGGAAAGTAGTGGGCGCTCGTGCACTAGCAAGTTACAAGGTTGCGACGATGTTTCGAAGCATGATTCCATTTGATTTGCGCGTACGAAAAAGTTTATCGCTGGGGTTACAACGACTCAGAAACTGGTTGTTGAGTCTCATTATGCTCAAGAGTATATCTGAAGCTGGTCTGATGATATTTATTTCAAGCTATGCGCGAAGTATCATCGAGTCGCTCAGTAAGTCTGAAAGCTCCATTGCTATCCATCATGGAGTTGGCTCTGTGTTTTTGGCATGCGGTAAAAGTGCCATTCGTTCGGACTTTTTATCCGGGAAAGAGTGCGTTTTATATGTGTCGAGATTTGAAGGTTGCAAACACCATTTTCAGGTGCTCAGTGCTTGCGGTGAGCTATCCAGGGAGCTTTGCGAAAGGCTTTCGCTGATTCTTGTCGGGAAAACAACTCTGCCAGAAACTGAGCGCCTAAAGGCTCTGATTGCAACGCCAGGCCTGGAAGATCGGGTCCTGCTACTGGGCGCTACTCCTTATCAGGAACTTCTCCCACTGTATCACCGCGCTCAACTGAATCTCTTTTCCTCGTCGTGCGAGAACGGCCCAAACATCCCTCTTGATGTGCTCGTTTCAGGTCGGCCGATGATTTGTTCTAATGTTATGCCTATGCCGGAGTTTGCAGCGGACGCAGCAGTTTGTTTTCCGCCGTTTGATTCCCAAGGCATAGGCCAGGTACTGACAGAAGTTTTAACAAATTCCGAGCTCTTGAAAAAGTTGGCCGTTGCGACAGCCGCGCAAAGTGATAAGTTTGAATGGGGAGGCGCCTCAAGAAAAAAGTGGTCCGAGTTGCTGGTGTTGGCTAAGTTACACGAAATGGGTGTTTGATAAATGAAAGTTCTCGTAGTGTCACAGTATTTCTGGCCGGAATCTTTTATTATCAATGACCTGGTCAAGAGCTTGTCTGCCCAGGGGCACGTTGTAAAAGTTCTTACCGGCAAGCCGAATTATCCGGATGGTGCTGTGTTCGACGGTTACCAGGCTTGCGGATATCAGGAAGAAAGTTACGAAACGAGCGTTAGCGTATGCCGTGCGCCGCTTAGACCTCGCGGCTCTTCGGGCGCAAAAAACCTGGTACTGAATTATTTGTCCTATATCGTAAATGGACTGAAATTTTATCCGGACGCTGTAAAGGGTGAGCGTTATGACGCAATCTTTGTGTTTGCACCTTCCCCGATTACGTCAGTTATTCCTGCCATCTATTTGAAATGGAAACTCAAGAGTCATCTGGCAGTATGGGTCCAGGATCTCTGGCCAGAGAGCTTGAGTGCGACGGGATTCATCCGGAATAAATCGCTCTTGCGCGTGGTAGGGTGGGTCGTCAGAGGCATTTACGCCTGCGTTGACACTTTACTCGTTCAGTCGAGGGCATTCCGGGAGCCGGTTGCTCGTTATGCTGATCCCGGCAAGGTCGTGTATTACCCAAATTGCTATCAGGATACTCCGTCAGGCTCGGAAGAGACCCGGATTCCTGCACCGCTGCTTGCGGAGCTCGAAAACCATTTCTGTCTCGTTTTTGCTGGCAATCTGGGGACCGCACAATCGGTCGAAACCTTGGTTGAGGTAGCAGACAGGCTTCGACATCTTCCCAAACTCCGAATTGTGTTGGTCGGCAGCGGTAGCATGCTGAGCTGGATCGAAAGCCAGAAAAAATCCCGATCATTGGACAACCTGGTCCTCGCCGGTCGGTTTCCGGCAAGTGAAATGCCAAATTTTTTCAGTCGTGCCACTGGATTGTTGGTGACGTTGAAGCAAGATGAAGCGTTCTCCTATACCATTCCCAGTAAAGTCCAGGCTTACCTGGCAGCGGGAAGGCCGATTGTCGCCGCACTGGATGGTGAAGGGGCTCGGATCATTCAAGAGGCCAATGCAGGCCTGACGAGCCCGGCACAAGATGCCGAAGGCATGGCCAAGTGCATTGAGCAACTTTTCCACATGAGTTCGGATGAACGGGAGTCATTGGGGCAGTCGGGCAGGGCGTACTACCTCGAGCATTTCGAAATGGAGCGTCAAAGCCAGCGTCTCGTCGAAATCCTCTGTACCAGGATCAATGAATTGAAAGGTAGCTCAAAATGAAAGTTCTAGTGTTAGGGGTCACCGGGATGCTGGGTAGCACGGTGTTCAGGCAATTCCATGGAAACCCACGCTTTGAGGTGTGGGGCACTTTACGTAACCCGGGTGGCGCAAAATACTTTTCAGACGAAACTCGCAGTTCGTTAATCAGCAATGTAGACGTGTTGGACCAGGACTCGCTGGTTTCGGTGCTGGCTCGGGTCAAGCCTGATGTCGTCATCAACTGCGTCGGCCTGATCAAGCAGCTGGCCGATGCCAAGGATCCCCTTTCAGCGCTTCCCATCAATGCCATGTTGCCGCATCGCATTGCCAAGTTGTGTGAACTGTCTGGCGCTCGCTTGATTCACATCAGTACCGACTGCGTGTTTTCCGGACGCAAAGGGCTTTACACTGAAGAGGATATCTCCGATGCGGAGGATCTCTACGGCAAGTCCAAGTACATTGGCGAGCTTCATGCCCAGCCGAATGCAGTCACCCTCCGGACTTCAATCATCGGTCACGAACTGGGAAGCCAATACTCGCTGGTGGATTGGTTTCTGTCCCAGAACGGGGTCGTCAAGGGCTACGAAAAGGCCATTTTTTCGGGGCTTCCTACCGTGGAGCTGGCCCGTGTCATTCGAGATTATGTGATCCCGAACCCGGAGCTCAAGGGCCTTTATCATGTGTCGGTGGCACCTATTGATAAATTGTCTCTGCTGAAATTGGTGGCAGAAGTTTATGAGAAGGAAATCGAGATCGTCGCTGACAGTGATCTTTCTATCAATCGTTCGCTGGACTCATCAAAATTCCAATCCGCGACCGGTTATGCTCCACCTTCATGGTTGGAATTGGTCAAATCAATGCGCGCAACGCGTTGATCATTAAATACAATCAAGTTTTGGACGGTAGTTATGTTTGATAATAAAATTTTGATGATCACGGGCGGTACAGGGTCATTTGGTCATACAGTATTGAAGCGTTTTCTTGATACTGACGTAAAAGAAATTCGCGTATTCAGCCGCGATGAAAAAAAACAGGAAGATATGCGCATTGCCCTGTCGAACGACAAGGTGAAGTTCTATATCGGTGATGTTCGCGATCGCGATAGCCTTGATCAGGCGATGGTCGGCGTGGATTACATTTTTCACGCGGCCGCATTGAAGCAGGTGCCTTCCTGCGAGTTCTACCCTATGGAAGCCGTGCGTACTAACGTCATCGGTACCGAAAACGTTCTGAATGCGGCGATTGCTTCGGGTGTCAAGCGCGTTGTCGTGCTAAGTACCGACAAGGCTGTTTATCCAATCAATGCCATGGGTATTTCCAAGGCCATGGCTGAAAAACTGATGGTGGCCAGGTCGCGTATGATTCCGGCATCGGGACCTGTGATCTGCGCGACTCGTTACGGCAATGTAATGGCCTCGCGCGGGTCAGTGATTCCTTTATTTATCAACCAATTGCAAAATGACGAACCGCTGACTGTCACCGATCCGAACATGACCCGCTTTCTGATGTCGCTGGAGGACTCTGTCGACCTGGTGCTGCACGCTTTCGAGCATGCCGAGCAAGGCGATATTTTCGTTCAGAAAGCACCTGCCTCGACAGTCGCGGACCTGGCGCAAGCGCTCAAGGAGCTGTTCTCTCGCGATAATACTGTCAAGGTCATTGGCACCCGTCATGGCGAAAAACTCTATGAGTCGCTGATTTCCCGTGAAGAAATGGCCAAAGCCGAAGACATGGGGCGTTACTATCGAATCCCGGCTGACAATCGCGACCTGAACTACAAGAAGTTCTTTGTCGAGGGTGAGCAGGAGATTTCCGATCTTGAAGATTACACCTCGCATAATACGGAACGTCTCGATGTTGAAGGCGTAAAGAAAGTTCTTTTGAATCTGGAATACATTCAGGAGAAACTTGATGCTTAAGGTCATGACGCTGGTCGGCACGCGACCAGAACTTATCAAGATGAGCCGTGTTATTGCGGAGCTGGATAAGCAAGTCAATCATGTGTTGGTCCACTCCGGCCAAAACTATGACTTCGAATTGAATCAGGTATTTTTCGATGATCTTGAAATTCGAAAGCCTGATTACTTTCTGGGCGCCGCCGGTGATACGGCTGCCAAGACCATCGCCGAGGTGATTTCGAAGGCGGATGAAGTATTTGAGGTTGAAAAGCCGGACGCGCTTCTGCTCTATGGCGATACCAATACCTGTCTAGCCGTCATTGCCGCCAAGCGCCGCAAGATACCGGTATTCCATATGGAAGCCGGCAATCGCTGTTTTGATCAGCGAGTTCCCGAGGAACTGAATCGCAAGGTGCTCGATCACCTGAGCGATATCAATATGGTTCTGACCGAGCATGCTCGGCGTTATCTGATCGCTGAAGGCATTCGTCCTGAAACCATCATCAAGACCGGTTCGCATATGGAGGAAGTGCTCGACTACTACATGCCGAAAATTCTCACCTCCGACGTGCTGGTTCGAGAAGGGCTGGAGCAGGATAAATTCTTCATCATCAGTGCTCACCGAGAGGAAAACGTCGATACGCCGGAAAACCTCCGGGATTTGCTCAAGACGCTGCGAGCCTTGGCTGACGAGTATAAGTTTCCGATCATCGTCTCCACTCACCCCCGCACCCGCAAGCGTCTGGAGGCGATAGGCGAATCGCTGGATCACCCGTTGATCCGCTTTTCCAAGCCGTTCGGTCTGCTTGACTACATCAAGCTACAGATGTCGGCATTTTGCGTCCTGTCCGATAGTGGCACCATCACAGAAGAAGCCTCTCTGCTGAACTTGCCTGCCATTACCATCCGTAATGCACATGAGCGTCCGGAGGGGATGGACGAAGGGACACTCATTATGAGTGGCCTGAAAGTGGATGGTGTTCTTGATGCCGTACGTGTGGTGACCAGTCAGCATGATCGTGATCGGCGCGTCATCCCTGTGGTCAGGGATTACCAGGCGGGTCCAGTGTCCAAGCAGGTGGTTCGGGTCGTATTGAGTTATACCGACTACATCAACCGTACGGTCTGGTCGAAACCCTGAGCGGCGTCGAGGTTTGAAAATGCGTGTTTTGTTGACGGGTGCCACCGGTTTCGTAGGTCGTGCAGTCCTGGGCCGATTAGCGGCTTCTGAAGATCTGGAGCCGGTGGCCGCCATTCGCGGGCATGCCCTGCCTGACTGTCCGGCGCGCGTTACAACTATTCAAACCGTCGGGCTCGAAAGTGATGCCGATTGGTCCCAAGCGCTGGATCGGGTGGAGGTCGTCATTCACAGCGCGGCGCGTGTCCATGTGATGAATGACACCGAGTCCGATCCGCTTGTGGCGTTTCGCAAAGTAAATGTCGAAGGCACACTCAATCTTGCCCGGCAGGCAGCTGACCAGGGGGTTCGACGTTTTGTGTTCATCAGCTCGATCAAGGTGAATGGTGAGGGTACGTCCCTCAATGAACCCTATCTTGCAGATGCTCCACCCGCACCAGCGGACCCCTATGGCGTTTCAAAAATGGAGGCCGAGCAAGGGTTGTTCGAAATCGCGAACGATTCAGGGATGGAGGTCGTGATTATTCGTCCCGTGCTCGTTTACGGCCCGGGTGTAAGGGCTAATTTCCTGAGCATGATGCGCTGGCTGGACAAAGGGGTGCCGCTGCCATTCGGGGCTATCCATAACCGACGCAGTCTGGTCGCGCTCGACAATCTTGTTGATTTAATAGCGACCTGTATTCGCCACCCGGCTGCAGCTAATCAGATTTTCCTTGTTAGTGACGGGGAAGATCTGTCCACTACGCAGCTGTTGAGGCGCATGGGGCAAGCACTGGGCAAGCCTGCACGGTTGTTGCCTGTTCCGAGTGTGCTGCTTGAGCGTGGGGCGCAGCTTTTAGGCAAGCAAGCTTTATCGCAACGGCTTTGCGGGTCGTTGCAGGTCGATATAAGCAAAACTCGAAAGCTGCTGGGCTGGTCTCCTCCCGTCAGCGTCGATGAAGCTCTGGTATCGGCTGCGAACTACTACAAGGATAGGCAGCGATAAGCTGGCTAATGGCAGTGCTGGTTCAATTGCAAAATTGATTTTGGCTGTTTCAGGAAGTTGATCTTTGAACACAATTTGGTTGTTGACTGCTGTGGTTGGTGTTTCATTTTTGGCCACGGGTGCATTGCGCAAATATGCCTTGGCACGCAGTTTGATAGATATTCCGAATTCACGAAGTTCACATTCGGTCCCGACACCGCGCGGTGGAGGTGTGGCCATCGTCCTGAGTTTTCTGATTGCGTTACCGGCACTTGTATGGGTAGATGACATGGCTTGGCCCATGGCGTTGGCTCTACTTGGAGCCGGTGGGTGGATTGCAGTCATAGGGTTTCTTGACGACCACGGACACATTGCTGCCCGGTGGCGCCTGCTGGCGCATTTCGCTGGTGCCATCTGGGCATTGTTCTGGATTGGCGGCATGGCCCCGATCAATGTGTTCGGTTACGAAATAAGCCTGGGATGGTTTGGTTATGTCATCGGGGCTTTGTTTCTGGTCTGGATGCTCAACCTCTATAACTTTATGGATGGTATTGATGGTCTGGCGAGTGTCGAAGCAATTTGCGCTTGTGTCGGCGCTTGTCTGGTGTATTGGATTGGTGGCCATCCGAGTCTCTCCATTCCCCCGTTTGTGCTGACAATGGCCGTACTTGGTTTCCTTGTCTGGAATTTTCCGCCAGCGCGTATTTTCATGGGCGATGCCGGGAGTGGTTTTCTAGGCATGGTACTGGCGGTGTTGGCCCTGCATGCCGCATGGACTGCCCCGGTGTTTCTGTGGGCATGGCTTATCCTGTTGGGAGTCTTCATTGTTGACGCTACCTTTACCTTGCTGCGCCGCCTGTTGCGTGGTGACAAGGTCTATGAGGCTCATCGCAGCCATGGATACCAGTACGCTTCACGGAAATTCGGCAGCCATCGTGTGGTCACGGTTGCAATAGCCGCTATCAATTTGTTGTGGTTATTGCCGGTCGCTATATTGGTCGTCATGCAGTACCTGGATGGTGCGACGGGATTGATTCTGGCCTATGTGCCGTTGGTGGCACTGGCTTTCAAATTCCACGCTGGCGAGTTGGAAGTCGCGAGTAATGCGTGATGGTTGCTCTGACTATCACGCAATGCCTGGTCCACAAGCGATACCAAAAGCTGTAGTTGTTGTATCAATGCTAGGGGCTTCGAGAGGTGTTTAGAGGGGTTATGGATAAGATTCGGGCAAATTTATTAAGTCTGCCAAGACGACATAAGCGCATTTTGCAGGTATTGACTGATATTTTTCTGGTCTGGTTTGCCTTGTGGATGGCGTTTGTTGTGCGTCTGGGGCTGGACGAGATGATCAATCCCCTCACTCAGCATGTTTGGCTCTTTGTCAGCGCGCCTGTCGTGGCAATTCCTTTGTTCATCCGCTTTGGCATGTACCGCGCGGTGATGCGGTATTTCGGCAATGATGCACTTATTGCCATTATCAAGGCCGTCACATTATCGTCCCTGATCCTCGGCGTCTTGGTTTACTGGTACAGCAATCATCAGAACGTCGTTCCCCGCTCGATCATATTCAACTACTGGTGGTTGAGTCTGATCATGATCGGGGGATTACGCTTGGCCATGCGCCAGTATTTTATGGGTGATTGGTTCAGCGCAGCTCAGCATGTCCCGTTCACGAACAGGGATGACGGATTGCCAAAAGTTGCGATTTACGGTGCCGGGGCCGCAGGCAATCAACTCGTTACCGCCTTGCGAATGGGGAGGGTCATGCGACCTGTTGCCTTTATCGATGATGATAGCGGGATTGCCGACAGGGTTATTTCAGGGCTGCAAGTCTATAAGCCTAAACATATCCAGCAAATGATCGACAATACGGGCGCTCAGGAAATTCTCCTTGCCATTCCGTCGTCCAATCGTGGTCGCCGCCGCGAGATTCTTGGTTTTCTCGAAGGTTTCCCTCTGCATGTTCGGAGTATCCCGGGGTTCATGGATCTGGCCAGTGGCAGGGTCAAGGTCGACGACATCCAGGAGGTAGACATTGCTGACCTGCTCGGCCGTGACGCTGTTCCGGCCCAAGGGGAGTTACTTGAGCACTGCATCAAGGGGCAGTCCGTTCTGGTCACGGGTGCCGGAGGCTCCATCGGCTCCGAACTCTGCCGTCAGATTCTGGAGCTCGGGCCCACGACACTTTTATTGTTTGAACATAGCGAATTCAATCTCTACAGCATATTGTCCGAGCTGGAACAGAGAATTGCACGAGAGTCATTATCGATCCGTCTTTTGCCAATCCTGGGGTCCGTGCGCAACCAGGAAAAACTTCTCGATGTGATGAAGTCCTGGCACGTGGATACGGTGTATCACGCCGCAGCCTACAAGCACGTGCCAATGGTCGAGCATAATATTGCCGAAGGTCTGCTCAACAATGTGATTGGCACGCTCAATACAGCCCAGGCCGCACTTCAGGCAGGTGTCTCCAACTTTGTATTGATTTCGACCGACAAGGCCGTGAGGCCTACCAATGTAATGGGCAGTACCAAGCGTCTTTCCGAGTTGACGCTTCAGGCGCTCAGTCGAGAGTTGGCGCCGGTATTGTTTGGTGACACGACCAACGTTTCTCGGGTGAACAAGACGCGCTTCACGATGGTTCGGTTTGGAAACGTTCTGGGATCGTCCGGTTCGGTTATTCCGTTATTTCACAAACAGATCAAGTCGGGGGGGCCGCTGACGGTCACCCACCCAAAGATCACTCGATACTTCATGACCATTCCCGAAGCCGCACAACTGGTTATTCAAGCGGGTTCCATGGGGCAGGGCGGTGATGTTTTCGTTTTAGATATGGGGGAGCCTGTCAGGATTGTCGAACTCGCCGAGAAGATGATCCATTTATCTGGTTTGAGTGTCCGTTCGGAAAAAAACCCGCATGGCGACATCTCAATCGAGTTCACGGGGCTGCGTCCGGGTGAAAAACTTTATGAGGAATTGTTGATCGGTGACAACGTGGCTGCCACTCAGCACCCGATGATCATGACTGCCAACGAGGATTACCTGTCCTGGGATGTGCTGAAGGTCAAGCTGAGCGAATTGCTCCGTGCCGTTGATCAAGACGATTATGCGCGTGTTCGCCAGTTGTTGCGCGACACGGTTAGCGGCTACTCCCCGGATGGTGAAATCGTCGACTGGATCTACCAGCAGCGGCGTCTCGAGCCCTGATTGTTTAATATTTTGCAATGTACATATTTTTGACAGTGCCATTCCATAGCCTAAGTTTGAGGAGCAGCTTCGGAAAAGCTGCTTTCTCAAACGCCGTCATGGAGCTTCAATCATGCGTACAGGCTATTTTTACTCTCTGGTCTTTGCCCTTCTCACCAGTGTTCCCGCCGTTACTTTCGCTGCTCCAGCGAGCAGTCCCGAGATGCTCAAAGCACCTCGGGTACTGGATGTGGCCGCCAAGGAGCAAGTGGGCAAAATCGATCTTAATAGTGCCGATTCGGCAACGCTGCAGCGTGAACTGTCGGGTATAGGCGAGGCCAAAGCCAAAGCGATTGTTGCATATCGTGAAAGTAATGGACCATTTGCGTCGGTAGATGAATTGCTGGAAGTGAAGGGGATCGGTAAAGCGCTTCTGGACAAGAATCGCGAGAGGATCGAATTGAACTAAGTGTGTAATTGAACGGAAAAGGCCGATCATTGCAGGCTGTATGAAAGCCTGGCAATCTGCTGGCTAGTTAAAGAAAATGCCCGTATCGCAAGATGAGGGCATTTTTCTTATGCGCTATATCCAAGGTGCGTATTTCGCTACGCGTCCGGGCATCCCCTCTTGCGCAAAACCTGATGGCCTTGGGTGTCCTGGCCATGCAGGTGGAAACTGTGTTTGCCAATGTCGATACCGAGAAGCGTCATCGTGTTCATGAGAGATCCTCCGCCGAAAACGAGAAAAGCCCTGCAAGCGTAAACCTGCAGGGCTTCTCGGTCAGGCTGACCATCTCATTAAACCCGCCATAGCGGGTTATGTTGAGATTGATGCTGTTATGAAGTCATAACGTTTAAGTAACGCTGATTCGTTTCTTTACGTCGACTCCAGCTAATACCGGGCAACAAATGAACAGTGTGAACGCGTAAGGCATCCAGACAATTGGCCGCTGATATATACTAAACAGGAACAGCGCGAAAAACAGTAATGCCCATATCGGAAAATCAGCTCTACGCAGAAGTGCGATAGCAAGCAAAATCATAGAGCCGGAAAAAAGGATCATTCCGATGATCCCAAAGTCCGTGAATATTCTCGTTACTACTTGAGAGACTCCACCAAACGTTACGCTAGCGTCAGCGCTTACCCCGAACATAAGAGTCTTAAAACCTGAAGACCAATAGTCATTGATCAGTTTTTGCATTTCAGGAAGCGATCTATTGTTTATATATTGAGTCTGACGCAAGGTTGAGGCCGGTAATACAGTGGTATTTTTCACTACCGAAGCGTCCGATGCCTGCGTCTCTGGAAGGCCAGCAACCAGCTCCGGAGGAGAAGACAATGGTCTTGTCAAGCTAGGCGCCGATGCCGATGTAGTGACTTCAACTCCAGGGCCTTTCGCATTCGTTTCTGTGTGAAAAGAATCTGGCTTGATGACTCCTGCGGCAAGCAGCCCCACAACTACGCTCAGAGCGAGAGGCGCCAAGGTTCTGGCGGATCGGGTCAGCACCAGCCGAGCAGCAAAACCAGCGACTGTCAGCACTGCAAACGCCAAAGAAAACGAGAGCAACCCGCCTACGAAAAGTAGGATGGTGGCTGTGGACCTGATCCGGAACCTATGGGCTGCGAGCAGAAATGCTGAAACGGTACCCACCATCCCCGGCTCATCATAAACCGCACACAAACGGAAGAGCGCTCCGCCCCATGGTAGAGACATCACGTTATTCCCAAGCAATAGCACACCGGGCACATTCAGATAATAGCCTCCCGCTGTAGCCATTACAGGGTTTAGAAGCGGCTTGTGATCAAAGCTGATTTGAAGCCCGAGAATGGAGCCAATCGATACCAAAATACCTGGCAACAAGCTCAACCCGAAGATAATCGAAAATGCTTTTATAAGATCGGCTCTCCGACTGTCTTCGAATACGAAGAGCGCTAGCATAGTCGGCAGAACGAAATACCAACGTGTAAAGCTTCCGTCCGTTTTGGGGAGCAAGCTTATGTAGACTATAAAAATTGCCATCATGGCAAAGCCGATCTTTTCACTTTTATGTGGCCTATCACCAGCGATAAACGCGAGCACCGCAATGACGCCAGCTATTAGTCCGGCAAATGCAATATGCCTGCTGGAGCCCCATAAAAAGTACGGATTCAAAGATATCCATGAACACAGCGCTAAAGCAGGGGCAAGCAAGGGACGGCCACGATTGATGAATGATGAATACATTCTTGATTTCCTTGAAATGCTAAGCCGATAGCCGGCAAGTGTATTGGGCCCTCGGGATCTACTTGGCGCTTGCCACAATCGAGTCTCGCTTAGCTCGGGTGAGCTCCACGATGCATACCCTGTCGTAACTTTCCAGCTTGATCACCCCCACTATATCCAGAGAAGCTGTCGCACAGGACATGTCAGATTGGTTTTGCTGAGTCCAAGAGCGCGAGCCTGCTTTGATCAGGCATCTCTCTTGGTCTCTTGCGGATTTTGGGACCGCATCAATCAGGTCCATATCCGGGATACTACAATCTCTCGCTTCCTGATCTGCCGTTTTCCAAGCTGCAGCTGCTTACTCTACCAAAGACGAGCCCAGCGCAGAGGAAGAAATCTAAACCAGGGCAAACCCCGCCAACGTAATCCGCTTCGGCGATGCACAGCGTATTACCTTGGCCAAAGTCATTGCCAGTCGTCCTTTAGGTGAACATATACTCATAAGGCCGGCATGCTATCAGCTTTGAGACTGGTCTGCGACAGCACACCAGCCGTCTCTGGCACAGGATCGCTTGGGCTACTTCTCCGTTTCAGCCTTCTTGGCTGCAGCCAGAGCTACCTTTTCCGTATCGCAAGGAGGACCGACCTTATAGGTACCGTCGGCGTAGACGAGCTCCGCGTTGATCTTTCCGCTGCGCGGTGAATTTTCATTCTGCGAGAGCCTGCGCTACGACCTTGCCAGAAGAGGTCAATGCCGCTCCGTTGTAGTAGGTCTGATACTTGTCGAGGTACACCACCGCGCCTGCCAGCCCATTGTTCGCATGATACAAACTTGTGGCCCCGAGCTCCGCGCAGTAGCTCTGCGCGGAGCTCGGGCAAGCGACCCAGACTCATCGTCGCCACTCTCAGCCTTGGCTGTTGATGCCAGCTCATCCCGTAGCCCAAGTAGTCACACATCCCTGACCCGGCTACCCGGTTCTTTTCCCGGTTCAGCGTCAGTTTCAGACGCCGCCTCAAGAACCGCTCGACGCCGGCCATCACTCGCTCGCCGGCACGACGGCTGCGCACATAAATGTTCGCATCATTGGCGTAGCGTACGAAACGATGGCCTCGCCGCTCCAAAAGTAGTCCAGAACCCGCGCAACAAGCCCCTAGCTACTGATGGGGTTGAACAGGATATTGGTTCCCGGGGAGGATTGCAGAAACCCAAGGCTCTTCAGATTGTCTCTTTCTTTAATCGGATCAGTCGTTTATTTACAGCTAGTCTTATGCCTGAAGGCGAACGACAGTCGGGCGAAGGTTCTGGCATACAGATGTGAATGGAGAGGCTCATTGTCGTGATTGTCGTACTGATATTGGCGGGTCGTGCGACTAGTGCAAGGACCCATGCGGTACGCGGAGTCAGTCACGTCGAGATCGATTGCTCGGGGCTGGGATCGGAGTGGAGAGGTGTCAAAAGCGTGCCGACAGGGAATGTAAGGAGGAAGGTTACAAGGTGGTGGTCAGGTCCGACGATGCCAGGCATGAAGAAGAATACTTTTTTGGCTTCAATCCTGCGGGTTTATTGACACGGACCATGTTGGTTATCTGTAGCTGAGCAAGGTGCCGGGGCGCCGCCGCTTCTGTATCGGGCGCTCACGCATAGAGAGGATGGGGTCAATACAATGGGCTGTTCAAAATCGTCCGGGCGTGCTAAAACCTTTGAAGCGCTGATCTAGCTGCTTGAAAAAGAAGGGAAAAATATGACGAAGTCGGAGTTGATCGAACGAATTGTCACCCATCAAGGACTGCTCTCATCAAAGGATGTGGAGCTGGCCATCAAGACCATGCTTGAGCAAATGTCCCAATGCCTGGCCACCGGCGATCGCATCGAGATCCGTGGCTTCGGCAGTTTTTCATTGCACTATCGCGCGCCGCGCGTGGGGCGTAATCCGAAAACAGGTCAGTCTGTCAGTCTCGATGGCAAGTTCGTTCCGCATTTCAAGCCCGGCAAGGAGTTGCGTGATCGGGTGAATGAGGATGAGGAGGAAGTGTCGTGATAGTAAATGAAGTTTGGGTTGTTACCAATGCCTAATATCAAACGCGTAATTCTTGCGGTTTTGTTGTTGCTATTAACTTTAGTGGTCTTGGTCTTCGTCCTGGAAAATCAACAAACCATTTCGATGGTGTTTCTTGGATGGACGGGGCCTGCATTGCCCGTGTCGGTAATTGTAGTGCTGTCGCTGTTGGTAGGGATGGTATTGGGACCCCTGTTGTATTGGCTATTGCTTAGGGGCAGGAAGGTGCCTCGGGCGTCAGCCAAGTAAATTATAAAGAGATGAGTGTTCGGTTGACGGTTTAATGGTGTTTTTCGAGGGGCGGGTAAATCATCGTTTTCGGTTTGCTATATCTGCAGTTTTTTTCAATTCGGTAGATAGCGCAGCTTCCCAGTAATATAGGAGGGGCGCGTCTGTCGGCTTTGCTTTGTTTTTTATAAGATGTAACTTGGTGTGGTATTTTCTGGGCTATTTGTGCCGCATAGTTTGCGGGCGCGATGGTAGATACTGCCAGGTTGTTAAAGCTGGAAGAAGATATTAACTTTTGGCAATGGTGGTGTGCATTTAGTGAATGCAGGGGCAGAACAAAATAATAACTATTTTGGTGGTTTGTTATTGTCGGCGCGGCGTTCTGTGGGCTGGATGTCAGAAATATTTGAGAGTTTCTCGGTTTTGTTGGTCGGTTTAAGTGATGGGGGGATATGTCGGACGCACTATTCTGTAAAGTCCCATCACATCTTGCTGCCGGTTGCCCAATCATGACAGCCTTTCGAGGAGAGGGATCTGCGTGATCGTTGAGTCAGTCGCCGGACTGGATTGGGCTCCTGATAATAGTTTCGCATTGGCGGTCCTTCTGGATGTGTCTGGTATCAAAGAGCGTTTTAAGAGGCAGTTGAGTGCCCAAGGTTATGACTCCGGTTGATGCTCGACCCGAACTTATTAAAATGAGTCGTGCAGTTGCTGAGTCAGATAAGCAATTGAATCACATTTTGGTGCGCTCAGGCCAAGATGGCGATATGGCATTGTGGGCCATATAATTGCTTATCTTCCATTGGTCGTCTTGGCCAGGGTGTTTCATCCGGGCGAGAAAGAAAAATTCAGACCTGACCCGGATGTTCGACCCTTACTGGTGTAAAATGATGGCCGTACGGGAATAAACGCATTCTAAGCGTCATAAAAATAGGTGTGGAGGAGAGTTCGAAGAGGTTATGGATAGATTCCGGGCTTTGTTATTAGGTCTTCCGCGCCGCAGTAAACGACTGATCCAGGTTACTGCTGATGTTGCGTTGGTGTGGCTAGCCCTATGGATGGGGTTTGTTGTCCGATTAGGCATCGATGAGATGGTCAACCCGTTCACTCAGCATTTCTGGCTTTTTTTGAGCGCGCCGTTTATAGCAATTCCACTTTTTTTTCAATTTGGAATGTATCGTGCGGTCACGCGCTATTTTGGTAATGATGCCCTTATTGCGATCATCAAAGCGGTAAGTTTGTCATCGTTAATTCTCGGCGTTGTTATGTATTGGTATAGCAATCATCAGAATATTGTGCCGCGGTCAATAATTTTTAATTATTGGTGGCTAAGCTTGGTCATGGTCGGCGGTCTTCGACTGTTTATGCGTCAATATTTCCTCGGTGATTGGTTTTCTGCAGCTCAACATGTTCCTTTCACTAACAGGGATAATGGATTACCTAAGGTAGCTATTTATGGAGCAGGAGCTGCCGGAAATCAGCTTGTTGCAGCTTTGCGAATGGGGCGAGTCATGCGTCCGGTTGCCTTTATCGATGACGATGGAGGTATTGCCAGTCGAGTTATTTCTGGCCTGAAAGTTTATAAACCAAAGCATATCCAGGAAATGATTGAAGCTACGGGTGTGCAGGAAATATTATTGGCGATACCTTCCGCATCGCGTGGGCGTCGGCGAGAAATACTTGGTTTTCTGGAGAGATACCCCCTTCATGTTCGTACTGTCCCAGGTTTCATGGATTTGGCAAGCGGGCGCGTAAAGGTTGATGATATTCAAGAAGTAGATATCGCCGATTTATTGGGGCGTGATGTGGTTTCTGCCCAGCATGAATTACTCGAACATTGCATCAAGCAACAGGTCGTACTTGTTACCGGGGCTGGTGGGTCTATAGGTTCTGAGTTGTGTCGGCAAATATTGTCATTGCAACCTACGGTCCTCTTATTGCTCGAACATAGTGAGTTTAATCTCTACAGTATTTTATCGGAGCTTGAGCAACGAATTGTTCGGGAGTCGTTGTCTACGAAAATTCTTCCGATTCTTGGATCGGTTCGTGATAAGGCTAAAATTTTAGATGTAATGTCAACGTGGCGTGTAGCGACCGTCTATCATGCTGCGGCTTATAAACACGTTCCGATGGTCGAACATAATATTGCCGAGGGTGTACTTAATAATGTAATAGGTACACTTAATGCGGCTCAAGCGGCAATCCAGGCAAATGTGGCTAATTTTGTATTGATTTCGACGGATAAAGCTGTTCGGCCTACAAATATCATGGGTAGCACTAAGCGTCTTGCCGAACTGACGCTTCAAGCTCTCAGCAAGGAACCAGCACCAGTACTATTTGGTGACACTGCAAGCATACCTAGAGTCAATCGAACCCGATTTACGATGGTTCGTTTTGGAAACGTTTTAGGTTCTTCCGGCTCGGTGATACCATTATTTCACAAGCAAATAAAATCAGGTGGTCCGCTCACAGTTACTCACCCTAAAATCACTCGTTACTTCATGACCATTCCAGAGGCGGCGCAACTGGTTATTCAGGCGGGCTCTATGGGGATGGGAGGTGATGTTTTCGTGCTGGATATGGGGGAGCCTGTAAAAATTGTTGAACTGGCAGAGAGAATGATTCATCTGTCTGGTTTAAGTGTTCGTTCAGAAAAAAATCCGCACGGTGACATCTCCATTGAGTTTACTGGGTTACGCCCTGGAGAAAAACTCTACGAAGAACTGCTGATTGGTGACAATGTAGTTGCAACTCAACACTCGATGATCATGAGTGCTCACGAGGATTATTTGGACTGGGATGTCCTCAAGGTCAAACTGACGCATTTGCTTGCAGCGCTTGATGAGGATGATTACTCCCTCGTTCGACAATTATTGAGAGAAACAGTCCATGGATACACCCCTCAAGGAGAGATAGTGGATTGGATTTACGAGCAACGACGTCTTGATCATTAAGCCGGTTATATTACGGATGTTACTGAAAGTAAGCTGGGATTCGCGCTGGGCAGAATAGGCCTGCAGGATTGATGTATTATATATTTTTAAGCTGTTTTATATTTTTAAAGGCATTGGTTCGAATACTAGGGCCTGAATTGTTTGTGTATTTAGGGAGTGAGTCATCTTGAATCTTGAGATAAGTGATACTGAAAGCCAAGTCCACGCAACCATTGAGCAGCGTATCGTCGTGATAGGTGGAACTGGCTTTGTTGGACAGCATTTACTCAATTCTTTAGTTGATTGCAGCAAAGAGTTCGAAATTATTTTTGCGGTCCATCGAAAGGAACCGCATTGGTTAACAGAATCGCCTATACAGGTTCGACATTTTGACTTGGAAGATAGCGCGTCGTTAGAGAAAATTTTGAATTGCGGCAGCATTGTTTTGAATTTGCTGCGGCCAGATGGTGCCGGATGGTTCTTGTCAGCGATCAAGAATATTTTGCGCGCTTGTGGCAATGCACGTGTTAAACGCTATATCCATGTTTCAAGTATTGACGTTTTTGGAGCAAGCCAGGACAGCATTTGTACTTCGGCTTCACAGATCGTACCTATCACGCCTTATGAACGTGAGCATGCCGCTGCTGAAAAGTTTGTGAGCGCTGTCAATGCCGAGCATTTCGAAACCTTGATTTTGCGCCTTGGCGCGGTATTTGGTGTCGGAGGATTAAATATTGTTTCATTCGTAAGGGAAGTTTCGAGTGCGCCTGGCTGGAAACTCGCATTGCGCCGTTCATTGTACGGTGCACGGCGAATGCATTTGGTCAGCGTTGAAAAAGTAGTCGAGGTTTTATTGTTTGTTACAACGGCGGCACCAATAATTCAGGGGGAAATTATTGTAGTGACTGAAGACGCTGACGCTAATAATAATTTCGCTTATCTTCAGGATTGTTTGCTGGAAGTATTCAATCGTACTGCAGTATTGCATATTCCTTACCTCCCCTCGCGAGTGCTGCGTTTGGTATTAAATGCCAGAGGGATTAGTAATACCGATCCAATGCGTCGCTTCCAAGAAGATCGATTGTTGCAACTTGGATTGGCAGATTCTGCACTGTTCACCCAACGCCTTAAAGGTTACTTGAGTCACTTGAGGGCTACGGTATGAATGTTTTATTGATTAATATCTCTCTTGATGCACAGCGTGGGGGAGGGACTGCGGAACGCACAAGACACTTAGCCAATACCCTTGCGGATAAAGGCTGTCGTTGTGAAGTCATCGCGATGTCCGGTGACTCCTGGCAATCAGAATTTAATAATCGAGGTGTTAAAACCTACATTACTGGAAAAGTTGGTCAACACTTTCCAATCCCATTGGTCAATTTTATGCGTCTGTGGAAAGCGGTGAAGTCAGCTGACATTATCCATATCATGGGCTATTGGAATTTGTTGAGCATTATTACCGGCTTCTTCGCCTGGATCGCGCGGACTCCTTATGTACTTTGCCCCGCGGGTGAGTTTGCTTCCATCGGAAAGCCTAGTCCAGTTAAGAAGCTGTTTCATTTATTGTTGGGTAAATCACTTATAAAAAGGGCGTCGGGGTTTATTGCAATTACTCAGTTAGAGCGAGTACTAATTGCAGAAGTTACAGGCTTTTTGCCGGATCGTATCCCGGTGTTTCCGAATGGGGTGACGGAGCCCGCGTTAACCCCAATACGTACACTGCAGAATCTGCCCGAAGAGCCGTATATTTTATTTATGGGTAGGCTTGCTCCTGTCAAAGGCCCGGATTTGCTTATTAAAGCCTATCTCTCTACAAAGGCGGCCCACCATTATCCTTTAGTGCTTGCCGGGCCAGACTTCGGAATGCAAGCCGAGCTTGAGGCCTCTTTGATTGGTCATGAAATAGCTCATCAGGTTCATTTTATTGGATTTCTCAATGAAGCCCAGCGGAATGAAGCTTATCAACATGCATTGATGCTTGTCATTCCCTCCAGATCGGAAGCCATGTCACTTGTTGCTCTGGAAGCAGGAATCACAGGTTTGCCGGTATTACTGACAAATACATGTGGCTTTGACGAAGTACAGACGATCAACGGGGGAAGAGTAGTCGAACCGACAGCCGCTGGTATCGGTAGAGGGCTGCAGGTCATGTTTTCAGAGATCGACGATTTGACGCTTAAAGGGCAACGACTTAAGTCGTTTATAATCGACCATTATAGTTGGCATGTAATTGTAACTAATATGGTCGATTATTTTGAAGGTTTTATTCAGGACAATTAAAGTGCTTGTTGATGTAAAGAGTTGATGGGATGCTTTTGTTTATTTAGTATCCTTCTCAGCACAATTAACCCTATAAGAAAAGCGGTTATCTCAATCACGAAAAATAGAAACGCTCTGGGGAAATTAATTTGCACTATCAAGTATGCCATTCCAACGCCAATAGTAGCGCTTGTCATAACATTATTCAGTAACCGTTTAGCGGCAAGCTCGATGCTATAACCCAAGAAGAATAATAGTGCCATGCCAGCAAAAAGCACGAGATGATTGCCGCTGTAATACAGTACTGCTATTGGACCAGGGATTGTCATGAATGTGAAATTTTCTAATCTTTCATACTGTGCATTGGATATTCGCTGATATATTGCTTGTGTGCCTTGTGCTGGATCTTCTTTTAAGCCTCTGATAAAAAGATCTAAATTCAGGTGATGATTACTCGTTACTGCTAAAACTCCTTCAGCGCCAATCCATCGGTCTACGATTAGCTTGCTCAATTCGTTTGCGATTCGTTTGAACTTCAGTTCGAGTGACAGTTGATGCGGGGCGACGTATGGTTCTGGGGTGACGTCGTGTATTAAAGCTTTTTCGGATAATTTCAACGACGTCCTGGATTCTTCCAGATTTCCTTTCACGATGGTTTTTTCTGTATAAGGTACTGCCTTTGCAAATGAAGAAAGGCGGTCGACTGATACGGAAATTATCGAAAATGCAAACAATAAAGCGGTCGTCGAAAAAATCTTTATCCAGCCAATTTTTGATATGTTCCACTCTAATTTTCTCCCTTGTATCAGGTAAGCAATAAAAGGGGCCGAAACATGAAGGATCATTTGTGCACGACTGCCCATCGAAATTGATGTCAGTGCACCCTCAATAATGACGATATAAAAAAGCATGTTCGGAGTTAATTTTCCGCTTTTTACCAACCAGTAAGCCAAGGTGAAAAGAGCAATAGAGTTTCCCCAGGCGACCATGAAGGAAAAGACTACGTAAATATAACTATTCAGTTTTAAAGTTGGTTCGTATCCAACTTTTAGAATTGAATAGTAATAGTTAAAAATTAGAGAGGCAATTGTGAAGATGATTGCCATGCCCAAGAGTGTTGATAATGGCTTTGTGTTTATATTGGTTTCCAGTTCTTTTCTTTTTTGCAAGCCGGCCACGACAATGAAGTAGCAGATAAGCAGTGCGCTAAATGCTGTGATCAACACTACAATGGCGTTGTTCCATGCGGCTGGCGATTCATCAAAGCCTCCTATAGGCTCTATGAAATTGTTTCCAATGAGCAAGTGTAAAGTGATTTTTGCCCAGCAACCTAAAATCAAAAAAGAAAATAGAAAAAATATGAAGTAGCTTTTCGGTCGATTTTTAATCGTGGCATATATTATGGCAATGCTCAATGTGCAATAGGTTGCAAATAAAGCGATCATGCCTGGGTAATAGAAACCTGCCCATATGCTAAGTAAAGTCGCTGTGGCGACAATCCATGTTGTAGTCGCTTTATTATCAAAATAGCCTTCTGAGGTCCTGTTCATTTTTTTACCGATCCGGATCTACAAATACCGATTACATAACTGATCATCTTGCGAGAAAATATTGATGAGGGACTTAGTATTGCGGCCCGAAACATCTGCTTTAAACCGATGAGGTAACGGCCGGAGAAACCGTGCATGAATCCAGACAGCAGATAGGCGTTTGCCATAGCCCTTTTTTTCCAGCGAAGAAACCTTTTGGGTAAACCATTTGTATTATAAAAATCTTTAATAACGGTAACTGGCTCGTCTGAACGTTGCGCACTGGAGGGGTTATAGGTAGTTGACCCCGAGTGAATGCGAAAATCTGCGAGTGCCTCTGGGACGCGGATGAATGGGCCGTGTTGACAAAAGCGCAGAAAAAAGTCCATGTCTGGAATGTTTCTTAACCCAGTATTCCAGTCGCCTACTAGCGCCCATGTTGTCCGTTTGAATAGCGCGCCTGGACCAGGTAAACATTGGAAGTTGGCAATGAGCAGATTTTCAGAATATTCGGGGGCTGTAATGGTTCTAACGTAATTTGAGTCTTCGTCGATTACGCAAAAGTCCGGGTATGCCAATACTGCTTCAGGTGACAACGCCATTCGCGAGACCATCGTCTCGATTGCAGTAGGGTGTAATCTGTCATCAGCACTTAGATAACCCAACAAATCGCCGGAACTTTGTTTCCATCCGAAATTCATGGCAGCGCTTTGTCCAGCATTTTCTTGTCTGAAATGCGAAAACTGCATAGGATGATTCTTCAGCAAATTCGGAGTGTCATCGGTTGATCCATCATCAACCACAATCAGCTCGATATTTTGATAGGTTTGTTTTTTGACGCTATCAATTGCATCCAACAAATATCGAGCAGTATTGTACGTGGGGATGACAATAGTGACTTTCGGCAGTGTCGTCATTTTATCGTCCATGTGGATTCTCTTAGTGAAAATAGGATTGGCTGAATTTGATTGTTGATTTAAAGTTGGCAGTTGTTTTCAGGTTGAATATTCGATTTACATAATGAATCATCAGGGCTGACTGAATAATACTGCCCGAGCTATAAACGATGGCTAATCCAATTATGCCGAAATATATGAATGCCACACTTCCTCCGGCGATCATCAGTACACCGCTGACAATAGAGATTCGCATGGTAATATGTTGTTTTTGCAACATGACCAAGACCATGCCGGCGGTTCCAGCGAAGGTCTGAATAACTTGAGCGAAGCCGAGAATGATAAATAGAAAGTAAGCTTCTGAATACTCTTCTGGCCAAGCCATTGCAATAATGAGTTGACCTAGAATGGCAAATAATAGATAGCCCGTAATTGCCATTCCTGTTGCTACACCCGCACCGATACCCATCACTTTTTGCAAGTAACGTTTTTTTCGTCGAACCCACAGACGCCCAATTGATGGTGCGATGACTGTATTGACTACTGCCAAGGGAATTATCACCAAGATAGCAAGCCGTGATGCCAGGCCATAGATTGCTACGTCAGCGGTGCTGCCAAAGAAAACAATGATCCACAAGTCTGCTTGAGCTATGATAAATAGCACGCTTGTGGTGGTAAGGTTAGGTATGGTTTGCCACAGTATTTCGGAATAACTTACAGTTTCTTTGGTTTCCCCATCATGAGTATTATGCCAGCGCCACAGGGAATATCCACCCAGTAATGCGGTACATAAAACACCAAGAACTCCCGAAAAGAGAAGGGTGTCCAATGACAGTGTTATCTTTGACTGCCAGGCAATAATGACGGCGGCAGCGCTGGCGACACCAGTACCAACTACCAGGAAACTCGCCTGAACAAAGTGTCCTAAAACCCGGTGTTGCTCGGATAGTAAAGTTACCGTGGCAGCTAACATCATACTGATTGAGATAAGTGGTGCTAATTTCTGCAGCGCGCCTGTCAACTCTGAGTGCAACAGGTTTTCCAGTATCGTTAGAGTTATCAAAAAAGTAACCGCGAACAGACTTGCCGCTGAGCATCCAATGATTAAAGTGCGCCGTAAAGTTTGCTTTATCCTGGCAGTGTCTTTATCACCGATGGCTCTGGAGATAATAGCCGGAGCTGTAATGCTTAAACCTAACTGACCCAAAGTGGCAAGCGCTGCTATTATGGATTGGCACAAAAAAAACAAGCCCACGGACTCTTGCTTCATAGTGAGTGGCAGTAGAACTCCGGTCAGGGCCCCCGTACCAAGCAGGAGAAATCGACCGATGATGGCTGCAGCACTCGCAGCCACTGGAGAGGATAGAGCGCTGATATTTTTCTTCGCAGTCATTTATTGAGATTTCGCAGCAGGTCATAATGCAGCTGCCGATTTTCACGTTTTTTCAATCCCCTGTCTACAGCCAGGGTCCTCCAGTTCTAACCGATCGGCGGAAGCTGTGATTTCTGCCGCGGCTGACCAAACTTGCTTGCCTGGAAGATGCAACGGTTGGTGACTCGGCAATCAATGGGCTATTTTAGCAACGCTAAAGGGGCGGAATCAGTTCCACTCACTGCCTTTTCACGAAGCGCTACCTTGTTACAATCGTGCCATTGACCTATTGATGATGCATCTTCTCAAGAAGTTACACGCGACTTTTATAGTTAAAATATCTGTTTGTATTTAATGTCCCGCTATTGCTGGATAATTTATTCGAAGTGACTCACGATTTAAGTAAATTTTGTTGAGACGCTCTTCGCTCTTCACGCAGCTGCTGGAATCGTACTGTCAGCTCCAGTGTTTACAGTGACCAACTGTTATTTGGCCAAGTTCCTTCATCTCGACCTTTGATTGTTTCATTTTTCGCAACAGACGCATTCTTGACATTCTCCCACGGCGCCTGATTTGAGGAGTAGCATTCAGAAATGCTGCTTCTTCAGCCGATGTCATGGAGCGCCATTTATGCGTGCGGGCTATTTCTACTCCCAGGTTTTGCTTTGCTTACCAGCGCCTCTTTTACCGCCAGGCAGAGCCTGCAGCGAATCCGGATCTGCCAAGGTTGCGGTGGTGATGGAAGGCATTCAGCGAATGTGCAATCCGGCACAGTGGATCTTGGCAGGGCCGATGCGCCGACTCTGCGGTGTGAGTTAACCGGTGTAGGGGGGAGACCAAGGCTCTGGCGATTGTTGCGTATCGCGAAAATATTGGTCTGTTTGTGTCCGACGAGTTGTTCGAAGTGAAGGGTATCGACAAGGCCCTTCCAGATAAGAATCGCGAGAAGTCCCGGTTGAACTAAGCTTGTAAATGAGTCTTGGAGGCCGGTCATTGACCGGCTTTTTTTTAGTTTTTGGTGACTGCAGCGGGTTTTGACTTCTGTCGGCAATAAAAAATTACGACTGTAATATACCATATTAAATTATGTGTATAATAAATGCGCGGCTCGTCCAGGCAGGCTGAGATTCAGTCGCTTGTCTATCCTTCTGGCATCTCCCAGGAGCCAAGTCATGACGTCCATTCAGTCCCAAGGCACCGCCCTCATCACCATTGCTTCGCTACCTGATGCCGCCGACCGAGATGCCTTATGTTGCGGCACGGCATGTGATGGCCCCCAATCGTTCCAAAAGTAAAGGCGCTGCGAGTTACAAATGAAACGCCCCTAATTGACTGAGGTATTGCGGTATGAATCATCGTCGTATAGTTGTAACGGGCATGGGCCTGGTGTCGCCGCTGGGGTGCGGTGTCGAAGCGGTCTGGGAGCGGCTGCTGGCCGGGCGTTCCGGGCTGCGCAATCTTGCGCAAGAGGTGGTTGCCGATCTGCCGGCCAAGGTTGGGGGGACGGTGCAGACGCTGGCCGATGATCCGGAAGCAGGGTTCGATCCGGACCTCGCAACCCCACCCAAAGAACAGAAGAAAATGGATCGCTTCATTCTGTTCGCCATGGAAGCGGCGCGTCAGGCACTGGCGCAGGCCGGCTGGCAAGCGCTGGACGCCAATGCCCAGGAGCGCACGGCCACCATCATCGGTTCAGGCGTAGGTGGTTTTGGTGCGATTGCCGACGCGGTGCGCACCACCGATAGTCGTGGTCCGAAACGTTTGTCTCCATTCACTATCCCTTCATTTCTGGTCAACCTCGCGGCAGGTCATGTGTCGATCCAGCATGGCTTCAAGGGACCATTAGGCGCGCCGGTCACGGCATGTGCCGCCGGGGTTCAGGCTATCGGCGATGCGGCGCGGCTGATTCGCGCGGGTGAGGCGGATATCGCGGTGTGCGGTGGTGCGGAAGCAGCAATCGATCGGGTCAGCCTTGCCGGGTTTGCGGCTGCTCGTGCCTTGTCCAGCGCTTACAACGAAACGCCTGAGCGCGCTTCGCGACCTTTTGACAGTGGTCGCGATGGCTTTGTCATGGGAGAAGGGGCCGGGCTGCTGGTCATCGAGTCTCTGGAACATGCGCTGGCTCGCGGCGCTCAGCCGCTGGCGGAACTCGTCGGCTACGGCACCAGCGCAGATGCCTATCACCTGACCGCGGGCCCCGAGGACGGCAGTGGTGCGCGGCGAGCGATGTCGTTGGCATTGGCACAGGCCGGTGTTTCACCGGCTCAGGTTCAGCATTTGAATGCTCATGCAACCTCGACTCCGGTGGGTGATCTGGGTGAGTTGGCGGCAATCAAGGCGTTGTTCGGTGCGCAAAACGGCATCGCCGTGACATCGACCAAGTCGGCGACCGGGCATTTGCTTGGTGCAGCGGGGGGGATCGAGGCGATCTTTACGCTGCTGGCGATTCGTGACCAGATCGTGCCGGCGACTCTCAATTTCGAGAACCCGGACCCTGCCACTGAAGGTGTCGACATCGTTCATGGCAGCGCGCGGCCGATGGCCATCGAATACGCGTTATCCAACGGCTTCGGATTTGGCGGGGTCAATGCCAGTGTGCTGTTCAAGCGTTGGCAGGGTTAATCCTGTGAGTGTTTGAGGTGTTCGCGTGCGACGTCGAGGATCCGTTGGGCAAACTCGGCGTCGGCGACACTGCGCGATAACAGCAAGGCGCCGACCAGCGTCGACATGATGACGATGCTGCGCTCGGCGCTGCGCTCTCCGTCGAGGGTGTGCTGGATCTGATCGAGTCGCGCCTGGAGCACGACGTCGCTGGTTGGGCTCGGTTGCCCTCGCAGCCCGAGTTCCGAAGAAATGGTCAGCAGCGGGCAGCCCTCGTGAGGCGAGGTTTGATGCCATTCGGACAGGTAGGTGTCGATGAAGGTTTCGAGTGGGTGTTCCTCGGCGAAGATTTGCGCGCACAACTGGTCGACCTGTACGCCAGCCTCTTGCAAGGCTTTCTCCACCAGTTCGTCTTTGGACTTGAAGTGTGAGTAAAAGCCACCATGGGTCAAACCCAGTGCCTTCATCAAGGGTTGCAGCCCGGTTGCGCCGATACCGTCGCGTCGAAATCGCGCTGAAGCTTCCCTGATTATGCGTTGGTGGGTCTGGGCTTTATGGTCCTGCGAATAACGCATCTGATATCTCCGCATCAATGCGGCCCATATTAACCAATGAAAATTGCATGGTGACTGTACTTCTACTTCTAAAAAGCATGCAGATGCTTCGATATGGCTACAAAGCAGCATGATTTAAGGAGATTCCACACAAAAACAAACCCCGCCGTTACAGGCGGGGTTTTCAGTCAGCGGTCCTGCGCTTCCTTTGCGTCCATTTGCGCATTGCGTTCGGCGACGCGCTTGCGTTGCTCTTCGGTCAGTTCGACCTTGTTGGCAGTGTCGCGCAGCAGCATCAGACCACCAACGATCGAGCCGATGGCAACGACCAGAATCAGCCAGGCATACCAGGGCATAGGACTCTCCTTGAAAAGCAGGCGGGTTGGCGAGGGTTCGCCAACCGATCGTACATATCATTATGAGTGATGGGGTTTCATCGCAGTTCCATTGCTGTCACTCCCATTCTATGCCTGTTATTCAAGGTTCACTCGAACGCTTTTAATGTCCGGTCAGCATCGCATCCGCCGGAGCGTCGGCGCGCAATTGTGCGGTGAGCATGAAATACACGAAACCTGCCACCATGAAGCCCAGAAAGATCAGACCGATCAAGGTGTTGAACCAGGCCATCGCCATCAGACACACCACCGCCAGCATCAATGCAATGAACGGCACCAGCGGGTAGCAAGGGGCACGGAAGGTGCGTTCCAGGTTCGGCTCGGTTTTACGCAGTTTGAACAGGCTGAGCATGCTCATGATGTACATCACGATAGCGCCGAACACGGCCATGGTGATCATCGCAGCGGTCAGTGTCATGCCGCCGAGGTTGATCACGCCATCGCTGTAGATGGCTGCAATGCCGATGACACCGCCGGCGATGATTGCCCGGTGCGGGGTTTGAAAGCGCGACAATCTGGCCAGGGACGCGGGCAGGTAACCGGCCCGTGCGAGGGCGAAGAACTGCCGCGAGTAGCCAAGGATGATCCCATGGAAACTCGCCACCAGGCCGAACAGGCCGATCCATACCAGCATGTGCAACCAGCCCGAGCTTTCGCCGACCACGGTTTTCATTGCCTGCGGCAGCGGGTCGTTGATGTTTGACAGGGTGCGCCAGTCGCCGACGCCACCGGCGAAGAACATCACCCCCATCGCCAGCAGCACCAGGGTCAAAATTCCGCTGATGTAAGCCTTGGGAATCGTGCGTTTCGGGTCCTTGGCTTCTTCGGCGGCCATGGCTGCGCCTTCGATGGCAAGGAAGAACCAGATGGCAAAAGGGATCGCCGCGAACATCCCGGCAATCGCCGGGGCGCCGAACACGTCGGAACCGGCCCAGCCATTGAGGGCGAAATTGCTGAAGCTGAACGCCGGGGCGACTACGCCCATGAACACCAGTAATTCGACGACCGCCAATACGCAGACCACCAGCTCGAAGGTCGCCGCCAGTTTCACGCCGAGGATGTTGAGGCCCATGAACACGATATAGGCGCCGACTGCTGCGTGTTTCGGGTCCAGGGCTGGAAACTGCACATTGAGGTAGGCGCCGATGGCCAGGGCAATCGCTGGCGGGGCGAAGACGAATTCGATCAGTGTCGCCAGCCCGGCGATCAACCCGCCTTTTTCGCCAAAGGCGCGACGGCTGTAGGCAAAGGGACCGCCGGCGTGAGGAATGGCGGTGGTCAGTTCGGTGAAACTGAAGATGAAGCAGGTGTACATGGTGGCGACCATGAACGAGGTCAGCAGAAAGCCTAAAGTCCCGGCCACGCCCCAGCCATAGCTCCAGCCGAAATATTCTCCGGAAATCACCAGCCCGACCGCAATGCCCCACAGATGCAAGGTGCCCAGCGTGGGTTTGAGTTGTGTGTTCATGCGTTTGCTCCCTGAGTGGTTTGGAAAGCTCGGGGAGAGGCCAGTGCAGTGGGCGTGCCATTTCACGATGGTGCGTCGTAATGGGATGAAAGGCGTCGTATCGGGGATGTTCGCCGCAGGATGCGCGAATTTTGTGCGTCAGTCAGGGGCGCTGCGGATTTAAATGCCGCTTTCGCGAGCAAGCCCGCATGCCCGCTACCCGACACCGCTGCTGCGCGCAAACTTCGTATATCGATGCAGGTGCGGGCAGCGGTTGATGCTCAGGTTTGCTGAGTGAGGCACTCGCGCAACGCCGTTTGCCAGTCAGGTTGACTGACACCCCAATCGCGCTGCAAGCGACTGCAATCCAGGCGCGAGTTGAGCGGCCGGGCTGCGGGTGTCGGGTAGTCGCTGGACGGGATCGGAATCAGGTTGGCGCAGGGCTTGCCTTGTTGTCGCAGTGCTTCGCCGATTGCCTGGGCGAAGCCAAACCAGGAGGTCTCACCTTGAGCGGTCAGGTGATAGGTCCCCCAGTTGGTAACTTCGTTCGCCTGCCAGTGTTCGATCAGGGCAAGGGTGCTGTTGGCGATTGTGCCGGCCCAGGTAGGTGCTCCGATTTGATCGGCGACTACACGTAACTCCGGTTTCTCTTGCAGCAAACGTTGCATCGTCAGCAGAAAGTTACGGCCATGAGTTGAATAGACCCAACTTGTGCGCAGGATCAGGTGTTTACCTTGCACGTCCCTGATGGCCTGCTCACCTGCCAGTTTGCTCTTGCCATACACCCCGAGCGGATTGGGCGTGTCGTCCTCGTTGTAAGGGCCGGCTTTCTTCCCGTCGAATACATAGTCCGTGGAGTAATGTATCAGCGGGATGTCGAGAGCCAGCGCTTCTTCGGCGAGGATGCCGGGAGCGGTCGCGTTAATGGCAAAGGCTGATAGCGGTTCACTTTCTGCCAGATCAACCGCTGTATGGGCCGCAGCGTTGATGATCAGGTCGGGCCGGAGATTTTGCACCTGACGGCGAATCTGATCGGGTTGCGCGAGATCGAGCTGATCGCGACCCAATACGATCAGTTCGCCAACAGCCCCCAGGCGCCGTTGCAACTCATGTGAAACCTGACCGTGCCGGCCATTGATGAGTATTTTCACGGGCGCAGTCCCGTCTCGTTACCGGGCAAATCGGGTTCGCACAGGCTCATTGCTCTTCCCCTGCCAGTTTGGCCAGGTACTGGCCATATCCGGTTTTGCCGAAGTATCGGGCGCGCTCCAGCAACTGTTCGCGGTTGATCCAGTCGTTTTCATAGGCTATCTCTTCGAGACAGGCGACTTTCAGGCCTTGGCGGTGTTCGATGGTTTGTACGTATTGAGAAGCTTCGAGCAGGCTATCGTGGGTACCGGTGTCGAGCCAGGCGAAACCTCGACCAAAACGCTCGACCTGCAGATCGCCACGTTGCAGATAGGCATTGTTGACGTCGGTGATCTCCAGCTCGCCGCGAGGCGAAGGTTTCACCGCCTTGGCGATCTCGATCACATCGTTGTCATAGAAATACAGGCCGGTAACGGCATAACTGGATTTCGGTTTTTTCGGTTTTTCTTCGATCGAAAGCGCACGGCCGTCGCTGTCGAAATCGATGACACCGAAGCGCTCGGGGTCTTTGACCCAGTAACCGAACACGGTGGCGCCGGAGGAGCGTTTTGCCGCGTTCTGCAATTGCTCGCCAAAGTGCTGACCATGGAAGATGTTGTCACCCAGGATCAGACACACAGGGTCATCGCCAATGAACTCTTCGCCAATCAGAAAAGCCTGGGCCAGACCATCCGGTGATGGTTGCTCGGCAAAGCTGAAGTTCACCCCGAACTGACTGCCATCCCCCAGCAGATTGCGATACTGCGGCAGATCCTGCGGGGTGGAAATCAGCAGAATATCCTTGATGCCGGCCAGCATCAGCACCGACACCGGATAGTAGATCATTGGCTTGTCGTAGACCGGCAACAGCTGTTTCGATACGCCGAGTGTGATCGGGTGCAGGCGCGTGCCCGAGCCACCCGCCAAAACGATACCTTTCATCATGCGAGCAGCTCCTTGGGATTGATGGCGCCAAGGCGTTCACCCTGATAGCTGCCGTCTTGAACACGTCGGCACCATTGCATATTGTCCAGGTACCACTGAACGGTTTTGCGCAGGCCGGTTTCGAAGGTCTCTTCGGGCGCCCAGCCCAGCTCGCGTTCAATCTTGCTGGCATCGATGGCATAACGTAAGTCATGACCAGGACGATCCTGGACGAACGTGATCAGGTCGGCGTAGTGCGCGACGCCATCGGGCTTGTGCGGTGCCAGTTCTTCAAGCAGGGCGCAGATGCCCCGCACCACGTCGATGTTCTTTTGCTCATTGTGCCCGCCTATGTTGTAGGTCTCGCCGACGGTGCCGGCGGTCACCACTTTGAGCAGTGCCCGGGCGTGATCTTCGACGAACAGCCAGTCGCGCACTTGCAGGCCATTGCCATACACCGGCAGCGGCTTGCCCGCCAAGGCATTGAGAATGACCAGCGGAATCAGTTTCTCGGGGAAGTGGAACGGCCCGTAATTGTTCGAGCAATTGGTCAGCAACACCGGCAA
Source organism: Pseudomonas sp. IT-196MI5 (assembly GCF_949767415.1). NCBI lineage: Bacteria > Pseudomonadati > Pseudomonadota > Gammaproteobacteria > Pseudomonadales > Pseudomonadaceae > Pseudomonas > Pseudomonas sp. IT-196MI5. Next base: position 104,709 of record NZ_CATKPZ010000077.1, on the reverse strand, counting down.
GCCATAGGTTCGCTGCCAGGCGCGGACCAGGTGGTCGGACGCTGCCTTGCTGGCGGAGTAGGGCGAGCTCGGCGCGTAGGGCGTCGTTTCCGTAAACAGATCGTCGACACCGTGCAGGTCGCCGTAAACCTCGTCAGTGGAAATGTGATGAAAGCGAAAGGCGCTTTTCTCAGGCTCTGGCAGGGCTTGCCAATAGGCGCGGGCGGCTTCGAGCAGGCTGTAGGTGCCGACGATATTGGTCTGGATGAATTCCGATGGCCCGTCGATGGAACGATCGACGTGGGACTCTGCTGCCAGGTGCATGATCGCGTGAGGCTGGAAACGCGCCAGCACTGCACCGACGGTCGCCTGATCAACGATATCGGCCTGAACGAACTCGTAGCGAGTGTCGTTGGCAATGCTGGTCAGCGATTCGAGATTGCCAGCATAGGTCAGTTTGTCCAGATTGAGCACTTCATGCTCAGTGTGTCGAATCAGCTCGCGGACAAGGGCCGAGCCTATGAAACCGGCTCCGCCGGTAATAAGGATACGCACGTTGGGCCAGCCTTTTTCAGTAATGCGAATGGCGGTAGCTTGCAGGCGCGAGCGAGGAGGTGCAAGAGTTCTTGACCCCATAGGGTTGCGTCGCGCCAATCAGGCTGGATTATCCATGACTTGCAGCCGTCACTCACTACTCTCGCGCGCAATTTGGAGCACTAATTACAACACGTCCGGTTTTCTCCGTACCGGAGCGCCTTCCTGCACCCTGTAACCCCCCGCGCTAATCCACTCTTTACGCTTTCTTTATGCCTCTCCCGCACCTTCGATCTCGTTCCTTTACAGCCTCCTTTCCGACAATGACTCCACACGCGGCAATACGCCGTAACACGGAGAACTTCCATGAGCGTTCTGGACGGGGTGTCGCTGCTGCTGGCAGTGGGGCTGTTCATTTATCTGTTGGTTGCGCTGCTGCGCGCGGACCGGAACTAGGAGCGGCTATGCACAGTTATGACTATTGGCTGATCCTCGGGTTTTTCGCCCTGGTATTGGTCCCGGCGCCATTTCTCGGGCGCTTCTACTACAAGGTGATGGAGGGGCAGCGTACTTGGCTGACGCCGATTCTCGGTCCGGTCGAACACGGTTGTTATCGTTTGGCCGGCGTCGATCCGCAAGCCGAACAGAGCTGGCAGAAATACGCCCTGGCCTTGATTGCCTTCAACTTCGCGGGTTTCCTGTTGCTGTTCGCGATCCTGTTGCTCCAGGGCCACTTGCCGCTGAACCCGCAAAATCTGCCGGGCCAGGAGTGGACGCTGGCGTTCAACACCGCCGTCAGCTTCATGACTAACACCAACTGGCAGGCCTACAGCGGCGAAGCGTCCCTGAGCTACTTGAGCCAAATGGTCGGCCTCACCGTGCAGAACTTCGTCAGCGCCGCCACCGGTCTGGCCGTACTGGTTGCGCTGTGCCGCGGCATCGGTCGCAAATCCACGGCGTCGCTTGGCAACTTCTGGGTCGATATGACCCGCGCCACCCTCTATGGCCTGCTGCCGCTGTGCCTGCTGCTGGCGCTGTACCTGGTCTGGCAGGGCGTGCCGCAAACCTTCGCGCAGTATGTGAATGCGGTGACGGTGCAAGGCGTCGACCAGGTCATTCCCCTGGGCCCGGCGGCCAGTCAGATTGCGATCAAGCAACTGGGCACCAACGGTGGCGGTTTCTTCGGCGTCAACTCGGCGCATCCGTTCGAGAACCCGACGGCGTGGAGCAACCTGTTTGAAATGACCTCGATCATTCTGATCCCCGTCGCGCTGGTCTTCACCTTTGGCCATTACGTGAAGGACCTGCGCCAGAGCCGCGCGATCATCGCCTGCATGCTGGCGCTGTTCCTGATCGGCGGTGCGACCTCGCTGTGGGCTGAATACCAACCGAACCCGGCGTTGAACAACGTCGCCGTCGAGCAGGCCGCGCCGCTGGAAGGCAAGGAAGCGCGCTTCGGCACCACCGCCACCGTGTTGTGGTCGGTGACCACCACGGCTGCGTCCAACGGTTCGGTCAACGGCATGCACGACAGCCTCAACCCGCTGAGCGGCATGGTGGCACTGGTCAACATGATGGTCGGCGAAGTGATCTTCGGCGGCGTCGGTGCCGGGCTCTACGGCATGTTGCTCAACGTGCTGATCGCGGTGTTCCTCGCCGGCCTGATGATCGGCCGCACCCCGGAATACCTCGGCAAGAAACTGCAGGCCAGGGAAGTGCAATTGCTGGTGATGACCCTGATGGTCATGCCGATTGGTGTACTGGTGCTCGGCGCGATCGCCGCCAGCCTGCCAGGTCCGGTGGCCGCCGTGAGCAACCCGGGGCCTCACGGATTCAGTCAGTTGCTCTACGCCTACACCTCGGCCAGTGCCAACAACGGTTCGGCTTTCGGTGGCTTCGGCGCCAACACCCCGTTCCACAACCTGATGCTGGGCCTGGGCATGTTGATCGGTCGCTTCGGCTACATCCTTCCGGTTCTGGCCCTGGCCGGCAGCCTGGCGATGAAGAAAACCGCGCCGATCGGGCAGAACAGCTTCCCAACCCACGGCCCACTGTTCGTGACCCTGCTGACCGTGACCATTTTGCTGGTGGGTGGTTTGACCTTCCTGCCGACTTTGGCACTGGGCCCAATCGCTGAACATTTGAGCATGGGATTCTAAGGAAACCATCATGAATATGCCTGCAATCAAGCCTGCCGCCGTCAAGGCAGCGGAGCAACCGAAAACCGCAATCTCGGCCCTCTGGCGCCCGGCGCTGCTGCAAGCCTTCGTCAAGCTCGACCCACGGCAGTTGCAACGTGCGCCGGTGATGCTGGTGGTCGAACTGACCGCGATCCTGACGACCGTCCTGTGCTTCGTGCCCGACACGGCCGTGCCGACCTTCGTCGCCGCGCAAATTGCGGTGTGGCTGTGGTTCACCGTGCTGTTCGCCAACTTCGCCGAAGCCCTGGCCGAAGGCCGCGGCAAGGCCCGCGCCGACAGCCTCAAGGCCGGTAGCGAAGGCCTCAGCGCCCGGCGCAAGACCGGCAACGGCAGCTTTCAGGTGGTGCCCGCCGCCAGCCTGCGCAAAGGCGATGTGGTGCGCGTCGAAGCCGGGGAAATGATCCCCGGTGACGGCGAAGTGATTGAAGGCATCGCGGCGGTCAACGAAGCGGCGATTACCGGTGAATCGGCGCCGGTGATCCGTGAGTCCGGTGGCGACCGCTCGGCCGTCACCGGCAACACGCGGCTGGTGTCTGACTGGCTGTTGGTGAAGATTACCGCCAACCCCGGTGAGTCGACCCTGGACCGCATGATTGCCCTGGTCGAAGGCGCCAAACGGCAGAAAACCCCGAATGAAGTGGCGCTCGACATCCTGCTGATCGGCCTGACCCTGATCTTCCTGCTGGTGGTCGTGACCCTGCAACCGTTCGCCCACTTCGCCAATGGCAACCTGCCGCTGGTGTTCCTGGTGGCGCTGTTGGTCACGTTGATTCCGACCACCATCGGCGGCTTGCTGTCGGCCATCGGTATCGCCGGGATGGATCGCCTGGTGCGGCTGAACGTGATCGCCAAGTCCGGTCGTGCGGTGGAAGCGGCGGGGGACGTGCACGTGCTGCTGCTGGACAAGACCGGCACCATCACCTTCGGTAACCGTCGTTGCTCGGCGGTGTATGCCGCACCAGGTGTGACTGCCAGGGAACTGGCCGAAGGCGCATTGCTGGCTTCGCTGGCCGACGACACCGCGGAAGGCAAGTCGATCGTCGAGTACCTGCGTGGCATTCATCCGCAACCGGAACCATCCGCTCAGATGCTGACAGCCGTGCCATTCAGTGCCGAAACCCGCCTTTCCGGTGTCGACTATCAGGGGCGTGTGTACCGCAAAGGCGCAGTGGACTCGTTGCTGGCGTTCGTCGGCCTCGAGCGTGCTGATCTGGCACCGGCCTTGTCCCGTGAAATCGACAAGATTGCCCAAAGCGGTGGCACTCCGTTGCTGGTGTGTGCCGATGGCAAGCTACTTGGCGCGATCCACCTCAAGGACGTGGTCAAGCCCGGTATCCGCGAGCGTTTCGCCGAGCTGCGCAAGCTGGGAATCCGTACTGTCATGGTCACCGGCGACAACCCGTTGACCGCCGCTGCCATCGCCGCTGAAGCAGGGGTGGACGATGTGCTGGCCGAAGCCACGCCGGAGAAAAAACTGGCGCGCATTCGTCACGAACAAAACGACGGTCGCCTGGTCGCCATGTGCGGCGACGGCGCCAACGACGCCCCGGCACTGGCCCAGGCAGATGTCGGCATGGCGATGAACGACGGTACGCAGGCAGCCCGTGAAGCGGCGAACATGGTCGACCTCGACAGCGACCCGACCAAGTTGCTGGACGTGGTGCAGATCGGCAAGGAATTGCTGGTGACCCGCGGTGCGCTGACGACCTTTTCCATCGCCAACGACGTGGCCAAGTACTTCGCGATTCTGCCGGCGCTGTTCGCCGCGATCTACCCGCAACTGGGCGTGCTCAACGTGATGCACCTGAGCAGTCCGCAGAGCGCGATTCTCTCGGCGATTGTGTTCAACGCCCTGATCATCGTGATGCTGATTCCGCTGGCGCTGCGCGGTGTGCGGGTTCACGCGGCGAGTGCGGCGGCGTTGCTGCGACGCAATCTGCTGATTTACGGCCTGGGCGGGATTCTGGTGCCGTTCGTGGGTATCAAGGCCATCGACATGCTGTTGACGGCGTTGCATCTGGTTTGACTGCTTGGTGTGCCAGATAAGCCGCCATCGCGAGCAAGCTCGCTCCCACAAAAGCACCCCATACCCTGTGGGAGCGAGCTTGCTCGCGATGGATGCGCCACGGTGCACCTGACTTGTGAATTCGAGGATTTTGAAATGTCCACATTGATACGCCCGGCCCTGAGCTTGCTGGTCCTGATGACGCTGATCACTGGCGTCGCTTATCCACTGGTGGTCACCGGCGTGGCCCAGATCGCGTTCCCGGATCAGGCCAACGGCAGCCTGGTGCGTGATGCCGAGGGCAAGATCCGCGGTTCCTCGCTGATCGCCCAGGATTTCGTTGGCGACGCCTGGTTCCACCCGCGTCCTTCGGCCGGTGCCTTTGCCACCGTGTCGAGCAGCGCCAGCAACCTGTCGCCGAGCAACCCGGCCCTGGCCACACGGGTGATAGACGATGCCAGCAAGTTGCTGGTGCCAGGCCAGGGGCCGGTGCCATTGGCGCTGGTCACTGCGTCCGGCAGCGGTCTGGATCCGCACTTGCCACCGGCAGCGATTGCCTATCAACTGGCGCGTGTCGCGACGGCGCGCAACCTGCCGGTAGCGACACTGCAACAACTGCTGGACGCCCACATCGAACAGCCATTGGTAGGCCCGCCGGTGGTAAATGTGCTTGAGTTGAATCTGGCGCTGGAAAAATTGTAGGTCGGTGGCGCTGCCATTCGCGAGCAGGCTCGCTCCCACATTGGAATGCGTACACCTGTGGGAGCGAGCCTGCTCGCGAAGACGGCCTCACCATCGCCACATCAACATCTGAAAAATGAGATCCCCAAGCATGAGCAACTCCGGCCGCGCCGACGCGCTGTTAGCAGACCTGCCCCGCGATGGCCGCGGCCGGCTCAAAGTGTTTCTCGGGGCCGCGCCGGGTGTCGGCAAAACCTACGCCATGTTGCAAGCGGCCCACACCCAGTTACGCCAAGGGGTGAAAGTCATCGCCGGCGTCGTCGAAACCCATGGCCGGGCCGAAACCGAAGCCCTGCTCGGCGGCTTGCCGCAGCAGCCGTTGGTGCGTTCCGAGTACCGTGGCGTGTTGCTCGAAGAAATGGACCTCGACGGTCTGATCAAAGCCAAACCGAAACTGGTGCTGGTCGACGAACTGGCGCACACCAATGCCCCCGGCAGCCGTCACGAAAAACGCTGGCAGGACATTCAGGAACTGCTCGCCGCCGGCATAGACGTGTACACCACGGTCAATGTCCAGCATCTGGAAAGTCTCAACGACCAAGTGCGCGGCATCACCGGCGTGCAGGTCCGCGAAACCCTGCCGGACTGGGTGTTGCAGGAAGCCTACGAACTATTGTTGATCGACTTGCCGCCACGGGAGCTGCTGGAGCGACTACGCGACGGCAAGGTCTATGTGCCGGAGCAGGCGCGGGCGGCCATCGACGCGTTCTTTTCCCAGACCAACCTCACGGCCTTGCGCGAACTGGCGATGCAAACCGCGGCGGCTCAGGTCGATAACGATCTGGCCCAAGGGTATCGTCAGTTGGGGCAAGCGGCGCCGGCCGTACGCGGGCGTTTGCTGGTAGGCGTCGACGGCGATGTCCAGGCCGAGCGTCTGGTGCGTCATGCCAGCCGCGTGGCCCAGCGGCGGCACCTGCCCTGGAGCCTGGTGCACGTGGACAACGGCCGCGTGCGTGACGAACAGTCGCGCCTGCGCCTGCAAAGCGCCCAGCAACTGGCCGAACGGTTGGGCGGCGAAGTGGTGTTGCTGCGCGCCGGTGAAGTGGCGAAGACCCTGATCCAGCATGCCGCCGAACGCCGCGCCAGCCTGGTGCTGGTCGGTCAGTCCCGGCCGCGTTTGCGCCGGCGTCTGTTCGGGGGCGGGCTGGCGGCGCGGCTGCTGCGCAATGCGCGCGGACTGGAAATCAACGTACTCGACAGCGATCACCAACCGCATCAACCTCATCAGCGGTCGATGCATTCACTGGTCTGGTTCGACTACGCATTGGCGGTGGTGGCGACGGTTCTGGCCAGCGCCCTGGCGTGGGCCGTGGCGAGTGTTCTGCCGTTGCCGAACATCTCGCTGGTGTTCCTCGCCGCCGTGTTGCTGGTGGCGGTGCGCAGCAGTCTCGGGCCGGCGCTGGCCTGTGCGGCGCTATCGTTTCTGACCTATGACTTCCTGTTCATTCCACCGAATTTCTCTTTCAGCATCCAGCGCGAAGAAGACGTGCTGACCTTGCTGTTCTTCCTGCTGATGGCGGCCCTCACCGGTAACCTCGCGGCGCGCCAGCGCAGGCAATTGCAGGCCCTGCGCGATACCCAGGAAGAGACCACCGAATTGCTCGACCTGTCACGCAAGCTCACCGCCGCCACCGACCGCCAGGCCGTGGTCAGCGCGGCTGCCCAACACCTCAACGGATGGAGCGATGTGCAACTGTGCCTGCTCAATCGCGACGGGCAGAGTGGCTGGAAAGTCGAAACCGGTGGCCCGCTGGAGTTCTCCGAAGCCGAACGTGCCGCTGCCGATTGGGCCTGGCAGCACGATCAACCGGCGGGTGCGGGCACCGGCACCTTGCCGTTCGGCCGCTGGTGGTGGTGGCCGTTATCGGTGGAGGACGGCCCGCTGGCGTTGCTCGGCGTATGCGCCAGGGAAGGCCAGACCCTGAGCGGCCAGCGCCGACGCTTGTTGACCGCGCTGAGCCAGCCGCTGGCCCAGGCGCTGGCCCGGGCGCAACTGGCTGATGATCTGGAAGCGGCGCGGCTGCATGGCGAAACCGAGCAGTTGCGTAGCGCCTTGCTGGCTTCGGTGTCCCACGATTTGCGCACACCGTTGACGTCCATGCGCGGCAGTATCGACAGCCTGCTGGCGCTGGGTGAGGCGATCCCGCTGGAGGATCGACGTGAGTTGCTCGAAGGCACCCGCGATGAAGCCGAACGTCTCGACCGCTACATTCAAAACCTGCTTGACATGACCCGGCTCGGCCACGGTGCGCTAAAGCTGGCGCGGGACTGGGTGTCGCCGGCCGATATCGTCGCCAGTGCGCTCAATCGCTTGCGCGCGGTACTCGCGTCGCTGCAGGTCAGTACCGAAGTACCGGCGCAATTGCCGCTGCTGTTCGTCCATGCCGCGCTGATCGAACAGGCACTGGTCAACGTACTGGAAAACGCCGCGCGGTTTTCGCCGCACCGCGGGCGTTTGCAATTGCGCGCCGGGGCCGATGACAGCGAGCTGTTTTTCTCGGTCAGCGATGAGGGACCGGGGATTCCGGAGGAGGAGCGAGCGAAGATTTTCGACATGTTCTACACCGCGGTGCGGGGTGATCGTGGCGGGCAGGGTACCGGGCTGGGGTTGGCGATTTGTCAGGGCATGGTCGGTGCTCATGGCGGGCGCATCAGCGTTGCCGACGGTATCGAGGGGCGCGGCACCTGCATCACGTTGCACCTGCCGCTACAGGCTCAGCCGGGATACGAGAATGAAGCCTGATCGTGCATGCGCTACTCTCTTGCCACTTCTTTGTGTTGATGTGAATTCATGAGCCAGACCGCGACCATTTTGGTCATCGACGACGAACCGCAGATCCGCAAATTCCTGCGCATCAGCCTCGTTTCCCAAGGCTATAAAGTGCTGGAGGCCGGCACCGGCAGTGAAGGATTGGTACAAGCTGCGTTGAACAAACCGGACTTGCTGGTGCTTGATCTCGGCTTGCCGGACATGGACGGCCAACAGGTATTGCGCGATTTTCGCGAGTGGTCGACGGTGCCGGTGCTGGTGCTCTCGGTGCGCGCCGGTGAAGGGCAGAAGGTCGAAGCCCTGGATGGCGGTGCCAATGACTACGTGACCAAGCCGTTCGGCATTCAGGAATTCCTGGCACGGATTCGTGCGTTGTTGCGCCAGGCGCCCGTCGGCGAGGTTCAACAAGCGGCGCTGACCTTCGGTCCGTTGACGGTCGACCTGGCGTATCGCCGGGTGATGCTCGACGATGTCGAAGTCGCCCTGACTCGCAAGGAATACGCCGTGCTGGCGCAACTGGCGCGGCATCCCGGGCGGGTGATCACCCAGCAGCAATTGCTCAAGGACATCTGGGGGCCGACTCACACCGAAGACACTCACTACCTGCGCATCGTGGTCGGGCACTTGCGCCAGAAACTGGCGGATGACCCGACCCAACCCAGGTTCATCGTCACTGAGGCTGGTGTGGGGTATCGGTTGTTGAGTGAATAGTTTTGAATTTTTGTGGTGACTGATCTGGCGCTTTCGCGGGCAAGTCGGATCGCCGCACCGCCGCTCCTACAGGGTTTGCGTCGTACACATGATTTTTGACCGACGCGGTCATTGTGGGAGCGAGCTTGCTCGCGATGAGGCCCTTACATTCGATCGAGAACTTTCAGACGTTCAGTTCTGCTCATTCTCATACCGATCCAGCGTATCCCGCGCAATCTCCCGTCCCAGCGCGATCAGCTCCGGCGCCTTGTAGAACTCGAAAAACCGACACACGCGTTTGGGCACGTTGATCAGGATGTCCGGCGGATACCCGGCAATCTTGTACTGCGCCAGCGACGTCTGCATCACCTCGAAACTCTGGTTGATCAAATCCAGCAAGGACGCCGGTCCGACGTTGTCGATGATGAACGAACCGGTGGCAGAGCGGGGTGCACCGCTGGTTTGCGGAGCTGCCGTGGGTTGCTGCGCCTCGGGCTCGGCGGATTCGATCCACGGGTTGAAGTCCGCACCTTCGGCCTTCAAGGCTTCCTGTTCCAGAACCAACAATTGTTCAGCCTGTTTGCGCCGGAACGGCAACTTCGAGCCGACGGAGTTGATCAGGCTGTCGAAGCGGGTCTTGAAGGCGGCGGGACGCTGGATGACCGGCAATTGATAGTGGCGCTGGTTGGTGGAGTTGAGGTTGACCGCGATGATCAAATCGCAATGGCTCGACACGACGGGCACGATCGGCAGCGGGTTGAGAATGCCGCCGTCCACCAGCATGCGGTTGCCCTGCATCACCGGGGTAAACAGGCTGGGAATCGCTGCCGAGGCGCGCATGGCCTGATGCAGGCAACCTTCCTGGAACCAGATTTCCTGCTGGTTGGTCAGGTCGGTGGCAACCGCGGTGTAGGGGATACGCAAGTCTTCGATGTTGATCTCGCCAACGATCTTGCGGATCTGCCCGAAGACTTTCTCGCCACGAATCGCTCCCAGACGAAAACTGACGTCCACCAGGCGTAAGACGTCGAGATAATCCAGGCTCTCGATCCAGTCACGGTAATCATTGAGTTTGCCGGCGGCGTAGATCCCGCCCACCACCGCGCCCATGGAGCAACCGGCGATACAGGCAATGTCATAGCCGCGCCGTTCGATCTCTTCAATGACCCCAATATGCGCATAACCCCGCGCTCCACCCGAGCCCAATACCAGCGCGACACGCTTTTTCATGAATCGCCCTCGTTCGAATGGTTCAACAATGCACCCATCGAGGGTCATGCTTCAATCGCCATGGTCGTTCGATGGGGCGGGAGCGTCGTATTTTCGACACTCCATGGCGGCACATGGTTATTCTCGTCAGCGCTATAGTTTGCACAGCGGACCAACGGCACTTTTCAGGTGCCGCACCGTCTTATCTGCACGACTGTTGACCTATCTTTAAGGAGTGAGTGATGAAAGCCTGGATCTGCGTACCATTGATTGCCTTGGCGCTCGCCGGTTGTGCCGGCAAAACCGCTTATCGCGACAGTTGCGGTAGTAACCTGGATGCTGCATGGCATGAACTGGACCTGGCCAAGGCCGAAGGTTTCGCCGGCACTGTCAGCTACTCCAAGGCCTTGTCGCTGCTGACCGCGGCCAAGACCCAGCAGCAATTCGAGGGATTCGAAGGCTGCACCACTAAAGCCGAGAAGGCCCGTTTCTATATTCGTGAGTCGCGCGCGGGGCGTTGAAGGCGAAAAATAGCTGCAGGCTCTAAGCTATGAACTGCAAGACTCATCGGGTTTGCAGCTCGTAGCTTGCAGCCTGGCGCTGTTTACGGAGTAAACCCCCATGATCGATCGGTTGGTGGCTCGTGTCCTGGGCCTGGAAATTCGTCTGCTGGCCTGTCAGGCCCGCTTGAAAGACCGTACAGACCCTGAAGCGTTACACGATCTGCGCACAACCATGCGTCGGTTACGCAGCCTGTTGCGCCCCTTGCGCGGACAGCCCGGTGTCGAGCAACTGGAAGCGGCCGCCTCCCGGGTGGGCGACCTGACCACACCGTTACGTGATCGTGAGGTGCTGGCGGCGTACCTGCTCCAGCACCATCAACCCCAAGCCGCGCGGCGACGCACGGCGCAAATGGCCGAGGCCTATCCGGCCGTGGCGGCCAGCCCTGAACTTGCGCAATTGCTGATCGTCCTCGATGCATTTCCGCGTTTTCTGCGTGCCGCCCAGCGCCAGGGATTGCTTAAGGGCTTGCGCAAGCGCATCGAAAAACGCCTGGGCAAGCAGTGGGAAAAACTCAACGGGGCACTGCACGACCCGGCCCACGACCGTCATCGGCTGCGCCTGCTGATCAAGCGCGTGCGCTATGGCATCGATGCTTACCCCGAGCTGGACCGTTTGCCGAAAGCGGCCATGCCCCGGTTGAAATCGGCCCAGAGCGCACTGGGCGATTGGCACGATTGCGTGCAATGGCTGGCCATGGCTGAACAGGAAGCGGATTTGCAGCCCTGTGTTGCGATCTGGAAAACTACCATGGCCGAGGCTGAACAGCGTGCGGACCTTGTGCTGGAAAAGCTGAGCCGCGATTGCTTCAAATCCTGAAAACACCGGAGATCCATTGTGGGCTCAATGTCAGGTATGGATTTTGTGTTGGAACCGAGCACGGCTCATCTGTCAGTCAATTTGGCCGGAATGGGTGCTGTATAGCCTTCTCCGGCTGGGTAAGATCCCTTGATCTTTTTCCGATCCCTGAGGTTTTCATGCGTTTTTCCGAACTGCTCGACGCTGTCCGTAGCCAGCCGCATGAGCTGTCTATCCCGGCCTCCTGGGCCCAGGGGCGCGCCAGTTTCGGTGGCCTGGTGGCCGCCCTGCAGTACGAAGCCATGCGTGCCCGGGTGCCAGCGGATCGTCCGGTGCGCTCGCTGGCAATCACCTTTGTCGGCCCGGTCGAACCCCAGGTTCCGGTCAGTTTTGAAGTCGACGTGCTGCGCGAAGGCAAGGCCGTCAGCCAAGTGTTGGGCCGGGTGATGCAGAAGGGGCAGGTGGTGACATTGATCCAGGGCAGTTTTGGTGCCTCACGCCCCTCGGAAGTGGCGGTGGCCGCTGAGCCGGCACCTGAAATGAAGCACTGGGACGAGTGCCAGGAATTGCCTTTTGTCGAAGGCGTCATCCCGGAATTCATGCGGCATCTGGCGATGCGCTGGAGTGTTGGCGGGCTGCCGTTCAGCGGTAGTACATCCCGGCAAATGGGCGGCTGGGTGCGTTTGCGCGGTGACGTAAAGGAAGAGGCCTTGAGCGAGGCGCACATCCTGGCGCTGGTGGACGCCTGGCCGCCGGCCCTGATGCCGTTTTTGAAGAAGCCGGCGATGGGCAGCACGCTGACCTGGACCATCGAATTCGTGCAACCGCTGCTGGAACTGAACACCCTGGACTGGTGCAAATACCTCGTCGAAACCGAGCACGCCGCTGACGGCTACGGACATGCCGCGGCGAAAATGTGGAGCGCGGATGGCCGATTGATCGCCATGAGCCGACAGACGGTGACGGTGTTTGCCTGATCAGTGACGGCGGTGGCGCTCACGCCAGGCGCGCCACCAGCCACCGCTGAGGAAGAACCGCGGAAACGTCAGGAACTGCTCGACCAACAAGCGCGATATCGCATCTTTGCGGTCACTGAACGGCTCGGAGGCCTGGGTCTCCAGGCTGTGGCCGTGGCGTTGCAAGGCCAGCGCCGCAATCACACCGATCACGCCGATGGCGATGTCCGCCAGGCTCAGGCTGAACACCCCGGACACGATCAGCAGAAACGCCACGATGAACAACGGCACCGCGATCAGGTGCAGCACCAGATTGGTCGGGTGCTGATGATTGTTCGGGTACGCTCGCCATTGCCAGGCGGGAAGGTTGGGGTGACGTTTGCCCATGATGCCGATCCTCGATCCATGTTGAACACATGTAGGAAGAATAGGCCCGGTCAATGCTGGCGGCGAATCAAGGCTGGCTATTGGCTTGATAGGTACCATGACTGGACTTTATGGTGCCAGTTCTGACGCCTTCGCGAGCAGGCTCGCTCCCACATTGATCTACGGTGACCATCAGATTCTGGGCATACATAGATCCCTTGTGGGAGCGAGCCTGCTCGCGAAAGGGCCCTCAAAGTTTCAACTGACCGATGGCCTTGCTCAACTCCCCGGCCAGCGCCGCCAATTCATTGCTGGTGATCGCCGAAGTCACTGTCTGCTGCACCGTGTTCTCGGTCACGTCACGGATGCTCACCACCGCCCGGTTCATCTCTTCCGCCACCTGGCTCTGCTGCTCGGCCGCCACCGCGATCTGCGTATTGCTTTCACGCATCTGCGCCACCGCGCCGGTGATCTCGGCTAAAGCTGCCCCGGCTTCTTGCGCCTGTTGCACGCAATCGTCGGCCTTGAACGAACTCTCTTGCATGAAGTCCACCGCGTCCCGTGTGCCGGCCTGCAACGCCGACACCATGATCGTGATTTCGTCCGTGGAGGCCTGTACGCGTTTGGCGAGGTTGCGCACTTCATCGGCAACCACCGCAAACCCGCGCCCCATCTCGCCGGCCCGGGCCGCTTCGATGGCGGCGTTCAGTGCCAGCAGGTTGGTCTGCTCGGCGATGCTGTGAATCACGTTGACCACGCCGTTGATCTTCTGGCTGTCCTCGGCCAGGCGTTGAATCATCTCGGCGGTCTGCTGGACGCCGGTGGACAGTCCGGCGATCGACCGCTGCACCCGCGTCACGACCTCCTGGCCGCTGCCGGCCAGGGTATCGGCCGATTGCGAAAGGTCACGGGTGGCACCTGCATGTTGGGCGATGTGATAGACCGTGGCCGTCATTTCATTGATCGCCGTGGCCGCCTGATCGGTTTCGCTTTGCTGGCCCAGCATGCCGTGGCGCACTTCATTCATGCTGGCCGCCAGCCGCGCGGCACCATCATCCAGTTGCCGGGCGGTGCTGGCGACAGTATTGACCACTCGTTGATACCCGGCCTGCATGGCGTTGAAAGCATTGGCCATCTGCCCGACTTCGTCACTGCAAGCCAACGGCACGCGGGCCGACAGGTCGCCGGTTTTCTCCACGTGCAACATGACGTCCTTCAAGGTGTTGAGCTGGCTGAGCAGGAAGCGGATCAATAACTGCGATGCGCCGAGCATTGCCAGCATCAGGATGAACACGGCCAACGCGTAGTTGGCGAAGCGCTCGCGGAACACCTGGCTCAGACTTGGGCCGTGGGCAATCACAGCCACCTGCTGGCCACCAATGCGGGTAAAGACTTCGGCGCCCATCAGCGGGTTGTCACCGAACAGCGGCATCGCGTTGATTTCGACCCAGCCATTCGCATCGGCCAGTTCCGGCACGGGTTGCCCATCGAGCGTGGGCGCCTGCCCGCGACTGTACATCAGCAGGTTTTCGGCGTTGGGCAGCGGCTGCGTTGCGGGCCAGGCTTCGAGCAGTCGCGCCTGGGCCTGGGCCGAAGCCTGGTTGGCATGACTGCGGGCCTGCTGTTCGAGCTGCACCGCGTATAGCACCAGCAACAGGGTGGTGACGAAAGCGACGGCATTGACCGCCCAGAATTTGTATTTCAGCGAAATATTGCTAAGCCAGGCACCCATGGAGGTCTTCTCTGATAGCGGAAACAGTTTTGGCAAGGTGCCATCATTGTGCCGCTACTCAGGTGGCTGATTCTTGATGCAGATCAACGGCTGCACCATTACCCCCTGTGGGAGCGAGCCTGCTCGCGAAGGCGTCGTGTCTGCCAGCATCAAGTTGAATGACAGACCGCTTTCGCGAGCAGGCTCGCTCCCACATTTGTGATTACTGGGGGATTGATGGCAAGCCGTAGAACACCCGTGCGCACGCGGTGGTATGCGCCGCCAGATCTTCCTGGCTTTCTGCGCGGTGCAGCGCCACTTCACGCAATACTTCGGTCAGGTATGCCGGTTCGTTTCGCCCGTTTTTCGGCTTGGGGCGCAGGCTGCGCGGCAGCAGATACGGTGCGTCGCTTTCGAGCATCAGGCGCCCGCGCTTGATCTCCTTGACCAGCGGATGCAAATGCGTGCCCCGGCGTTCGTCGCAGATCCAGCCGGTAATGCCGATGTGCAGGTCAAGGTCGAGATAGCTGAACAGTGCCTTCTGTTCTCCGGTGAAACAGTGCACCACGGCAGCCGGCAGTTGATCGCGAAAGTCGTGCAGGATCTCCAGCAAACGCTGGCTGGCATCGCGTTCGTGCAGGAAAACCGGCAACTGCAATTCGACGGCCATGGCCAGGTGTTCTTCCAGGACCTTCTCCTGCTGTGGACGCGGCGAGAAATCACGGTTGAAATCCAGCCCGCATTCGCCCACAGCCACCACATTCGGCTCCTTGAGCAAACTGCGCAACCGTCGGGCGCTGTCGGCGTTCCAGTCGCTGGCGCAGTGAGGGTGAATACCGGCGGTGGCGAACAGGCGTTGAGCGCTTTCGTCCAGTTGTTGGCACAGCTCAAGAGCCTGTTCACTGCCCTCGACACTGGTGCCCGTCAGCACCAGTTGGCACACGCCGGCCGCATAGGCGCGGTCGAGTACGGCCTGGTGTTTGTCGGCAAAACTGGCGTTGGTCAGGTTGACGCCGATATCGATGAGTTGCATGGTGCTACCTCGGCCCAAAGGCCGGAAAGCATATCAGAGCCATGGATTTATAAGAAAAGCCAAGAACTACAACGGGTTAACGCTGTCTCTTGAACCGCGGGCCAGACCGGGTTGGTAGTTTTGCCATCATTGTGCCAGTCTTGCGCACGTTGCCAGCGCCTTGGGCGCTCTGTTTTTGTCGCTGCGCTTGATGCCATTCGTCATTGGTGCGCGCCTCATATTCTTTCCGGAGAGTGGATGATTCGTCCCTCGGTTTTGCTGCTGTGCTGTTCGCTGCTACTGCCGATGTCGGCAGTCGCGCGTCTGCCCGGGCCACTGCAAGCCGTACCGGCCAGCGAGGTACGGGACCTTGCGCAAATCCGCAGCAGTCGTGTGCTGCGGGTGTTGGTCAACCAGAGCCGCAACAGTTCCGGCGAAGTTCAGGGGCAGGCGATCGGGGTCGAATATCACCGCTTGAGAGCGTTCGAGCAATACCTCAATGGCTATGCCCGTGACGGTCAGGAAATCACCCTCAAGATCATTCCCAAGGCCAAGGATCAATTGCTCGGCGCATTGCAGCGCGGGGAGGGCGATCTGGTGGCGCCAGGCGAGTTGCTCGATCTGCAAGCGGGTTTCGCCGTCAGCACCAGTGAGCCGATTGCCAGCAACATCCCGCTGGTCCTGGTGGGCATCAAGGGCGAGCGCCGCTACACCCGGCTTGAACAGCTTTCCGGCAAGACCCTGGCGTTACCCGCCGGCAGCGCTGCCGGGGATGCTGTCAGCCAGATCAATCAAAAGCTTGCCCTGCACAAACTGCCACCGGTCACAATCGAGTGGGTCGATCCGAGCCTTGCCGTCGAGGACGTATTGGAGATGGTGCAGGGCGGGATCTACCACCTGACCATCGTCGAGCAGCCGATTGCCGAACGCTGGGGCAAGATCCTGCCCAGGCTGCGTTTCGACAAACAGGTACTCATCAGCGATCCGGGGGAAGAGTTCTGGTTCGTGCGCCGTGATGCCTCGATGCTGCGGGCCAGCATCGATCGCTTCCTCACTGCCTACAAAAAACCGTCGGACCAGGACGCCGCGTTCCTGCGGATCTATCGGCGTCTCTATCAAGTGCACTATCCGCTGGCCAAGGCGGACCGGCAGCGCCTGGAAAAACTTCGCCCGGTACTGCAAAAACACGCCGATGCCCAGGGCATGGACTGGCTGAACCTGGCGGCGTTGGCTTTCAAGGAATCAGCATTGCAGCCCACAGCACGCAGTGGCGGTGGCCCGACCGGGCTGATGCAGATCACGCCTGCTGCGGCGCAGCGGGTGGGGGTCAACAATATTCAGGACGTAGACGGCAATGTGCAGGCCGGGGCCAAGTACCTGGCGATGATCCGGCGCAAGTTTTTTGCCAGCCCGAAACTCAACGAACGCGAACGCATGGCCTTCGTGCTGGCAGCCTACAACATCGGGCCGGAGCGGGTTCAGGGCATGCGCGCAGAAGCCCGGCGGCGAGGATTGAATCCCAACCAGTGGTTCTTCCAGGTCGAACGCGTTGCCATGGAGCAAGTGGGTATGGGGCCTGTCAGCTATGTTAATAGCGTGAACAAGTATTACTTGGCATTTGACCGGGAGCGAGAGTCGTTGGAGCCCCAGGAGCAAAAGGTTGCTTCACGCAAATGATCAACTAATCTGATTGTAATGGTGGGTTTTTTGCGCTTTTAACATGCAATTAACTGATTAATATAGCGGCCAACCAACACACACTTACAAGGAATGAAACAGCATGAGCACTCTGATCAACAAGGTACTGTCTACCCGCGCTGGCTACGGCCTGACGGTTCTGCGTATCGTTGTCGGTATCGTCTTCGCCGCCCACGGTTCGCAGAAGCTCTTCGGGGCATTCGGTGGCTATGGTCTGGCTGGAACCGCGCAGTACATGGAAAGCCTCGGACTGACGCCGGGTTACCTGATGGCAGCACTGGCGGGCGGCACCGAGTTCTTCGCCGGCCTGGCCCTGATCGTCGGCTTGCTGGTTCGCCCGGCCGCGCTCGGCCTGATCTTCCTGTCGCTGGTGGCGATTTTCTCGGTGCACATCAGCAATGGTCTGTTCATGGCCAACAACGGTTATGAATTCGCCCTGGCATTGCTCGGTGGCAGTATCGCGGTATTGATCGAAGGTGCGGGCAAACTCTCGGCGGACCGTGTCATCGCCGGCTGACCGCTCTGGCTCAACGAAAAGGCCCGCATCATGCGGGCCTTTTCGTTGAGCGTCATTCTTGACACTGTCCAGTCAGCTTCTCTAGGATGTTGCCTATGCGCCGATTTAAACAGCTACTTGCGGGGCGCCAGGTGACTCATCCAGTTGCCGATAGAAGCCGGACAGGCTTCGAAATACCGCTAAAGCGCTGGTTCGGTGTTGCCTCTCACCTGCCATGCAGACTTTTGAGGCAGAGACACGACACAATGAATGCACTAAACCCCGTTGTACGTCCCGCGCCGATCACGGCACATCTCACCCAGCGCAATCCAAAAATCCTGCTTGGCGGCAAACATCAGCCGACGCTCCTGCGTTATCTCGATGGCTGGCCACGTCGTACCGGCGGTCCCGCTGCCTTCCTGATCCAGTTTGTCGAAGACGGTGAATCGCTCGCTCGTTTCGCTGATGACAGTTTCGATCTGGCAGTGATTCAGTCCCCCAGCCTTGAAGATGCTCCTGAAGTGATCCGGCAACTGACCCGCGTTGCCCGGCAAGGGCTGATCACCCGCCGTTGAGTTTTATGGGTAGTCGATTGCCACGATATACACACACTGCTCACCGGTCGGTGTCTGGACTCGAACTTCGGCGTCCAGTGCCTTGCCGATCAGGGCGCGGGCCAACGGCGAATCAATGCTGATCAGGCCCAGTTTGAGGTCCAGTTCATCGGGCCCGACAATGCGGTAGCGCGACTCTTTGCCATCCTCGTCTTCGATCGTGACCCAGGCGCCGAAATAGACCTTGTTCGGATCGCTGGGTTTTTCGCTGACGACTTTCAGCGCTTCCAGGCGTTTAGTGAGAAAGCGCACGCGGCTGTCGATCTCTCGCAGCATCTTTTTGCCGTAGGTGTATTCGGCGTTCTCCGAGCGATCACCCTGGGCCGCGGCTTCGCTGACAGCCTGGGTAACCTGGGGCCGACGTACATGCCACAGCTCATGGAACTCGGCGCGCATCCGCGCTTCACCCTCGGGGGTGATCAGCGCGGTGCCGGCAGTGCGGGGAGGGCGGTAACGGCTCATGACAGCTTCTTGTGGTGAGGATGACTGGAGTCTATCAACCCTCGCGCAGGACTGTCAGCGGGCTGGCGTTCAACGCCCGACGGGTGCCGAACACCCCGGCACCTCCAATGAGCACGGCACCCAGCAGTGGCAGCAACATCAGCCATGGATGCGGATGCCACGGCAGGTCAAAGGCGTAGCGGTAGAGCACCAGGCTCACCAGTTCCGATCCCAATGCCGCCAGCAAACCACTGACTGCGCCCAGCAATCCGAACTCGATGCGCCGCGCCTTGACCAGCAATTGCCGTTCCGCCCCCAGCGCACGCAGCAACGCGCCCTGGCGAATGCGTTCATCCAGCGTCGCTTGCAGGCCGGAGAACAGCACTGCCATCCCCGCTGCCAACACAAACAACAACACGTACTCCACCGCCAGGGTCACTTGGGCGAGAATGCTGCGCAGTTGCTCCAGCAAGGCTTCGACCTGCAGGATCGTCACCGCCGGGAACGCCCGGGACAGGTCGACGATCTGCTGGTCGTGACCGGGTGCGAGGTAGAAACTGGTCAGGTAAGTCGCCGGCAGATCCTTCAGGGTGCCGGGCTGGAAGATCATGAAGAAGTTCGGCTGGAAGTTGTCCCAGTCGATCTCCCGCAGGCTGGTGACTTTCGCCTCGCGATTGACCCCGCCAACGCTGAAAATCAGGTGGTCGCCGAGCTTGATTTTCAGGCTTTCGGCGACCTTGCCTTCTACCGACACGCCGGGAACATCGTCCGGTGTTTGTTCGTTCCACCAATTGCCGGCCGTGAGTTTGTTACCTGACGGCAAGTCCGCGGCCCAGGTCAGGCTCAGGTCGCGCTGAATCGCCCGATCACCCGCCGATTCCTTGGTGACGATCTGTTGCACCGGCTCGCCGTTGATGCTGATCAAGCGCCCCGGCACCACCGGGTACAATGGTGCCGATTGCGCCGACACGGCGATCAGGTGGTCGGTGAAGGCCTGTTTATCGGCGGGCAGGATGTTCAGGGCGAAGTAATTGGGGGCGTTTTTCGGCAACTGGTTTTGCCAGGTATCCAGCAACTCACCACGTAGCAAGGCGATCAGCGCCATCGACAGCAGAATCAGGCCAAACGCCAGGGACTGGCCCGCAGCAGCGAGCGGATGACGCAGCAATTGCCCGAGTCCAAGACGCCAAGGCAAGGATGCACGCGCGAGCATGCGCCGCAGACTTTTCAGCAGCAGCAACAACAAGCCGCCCAGCACCAGCGCTGCAATCACGCCGCCGCCGAGCAGGGCAAAGGTCAGCACCAGGTCCAGGCTCAGGCGCCACATGATCAGGCCCAGGGCGCCCAGCGCTACACCGTAGACCATCCAGGTGCTGGAAGGGATCGGCAGCATATCCCGACGCAGCACGCGCAATGGCGGAACCCGGCCCAAGGCCGCCAGCGGCGGCAAGGCGAAACCGGCCAGCGCCACCAGTCCTGTGCCGATCCCGGCAACGGCCGGAAACAGCCCGCCCGGAGGCACGTCGGTCGGCAGCAAGTCATGCAGCAGGGCAAACAATCCCAGTTGTGCGAGCCAGCCGAGGAGGGCGCCGCTGATGCTCGCCAGCAGCCCGAGCACAGTGAGTTGCAGGCTGAACAACACCATGGTTTCCCGGCGCGACAGCCCGAGGCAGCGCAGCAAGGCACTGGCATCGAATCGGCGGGTGGCGAAACGGGTTGCCGACAGCGCCACCGCCACGCCGGAGAGCAATACCGCCACCAGGCTGGCCATGTTCAGGTAGCGTTCGGCCTTGCCCAGGGCGCCACCGATCTGTCGATTGCCGTCGCGGGCGTCCTGCAAACGCTGGTTGGCGGCGAGCCCCGGTTTGATCAGTTGCCGATAGGTCTCGAGTGCCTGAGCGTTGCCTCGCCACAGTTCGCGATAGCTGACCCGGCTGCCGGGCTGCACCACGCCGGTGGCCGCAAGGTCGTCGAGGTTGATCAGCACCCGCGGCGTCAGGCTGTAGAAATTGCCGGCGCGATCGGGTTCGTAAGTCAGCACCCGCGCCAGTTTCAGGGTTTTCATGCCGACATCGATGCTATCGCCGATCTTCAGGTCCAGGGCGGTCAGCAGGCGTGCCTCGACCCAGGCTTCACCGGGTTGCGGTCCGCCACCGACTGTTTCCGTGGCGAAGGGGGCGGGTGCACTTTTCAATTCGCCGCGTAGCGGGTAGGTGTCATCGGCCGCCTTGATGCTGGACAGCTGAATGCCGTTATCGGTGGCGATGACGCTGGAAAACTCCACCACCTGAGCGTGTTCCAGACCCAGTTCGGTGCCGCTTCTTATCTGTTCGGGGCGCGCAGGCGAACTGCCTTCGAGCAGCAGGTCGGCACCGAGAAACTCGGTAGCGCGCAGCAGCATGGCGCCGTTCAGGCGCGCGCCAAAGTAACCGATGGCGGTGCTGGCGGCCACGGCCACCAGCAAGGCGAAAAACAACACGCGCAATTCACCGGCACGGGCGTCGCGCAGCAATTGGCGGATGGCGAGGCTGAACAGGCGCAACAGCGGCAGACGTGCCATCAAGGCTCCACGGGGGCGACCAGCAGGCCGGCTTCAAGACGGATCAGGCGCCGGCAGCGATGGGCCAGGCGTTCATCGTGAGTCACCAGCACCAGGGTCGTGCCGCGCTCCTTGTTAAGCTCGAACAGCAAGTCGCTGATGCGCTCGCCGGTGTGGCTGTCGAGGTTGCCGGTCGGTTCGTCGGCGAACAGCACATCGGGCTCTGCGGCAAACGCGCGGGCGATCGCCACGCGCTGTTGCTCGCCTCCGGAGAGCTGGCGCGGCGAGTGAGTCAGGCGTTGGCCCAGTCCCACTCGCTGCAGCAATTGGGTGGCGCGTTCGCGGGCGTCTTTGCGGCCATCGAGCTCCAGTGGCAACATGACGTTTTCCAGGGCATTGAGGCTGTCGAGCAGCTGAAACGATTGAAAGACAAAACCCACGTGCTCGGCGCGGATGCGCGCACGCTGGTCTTCATCGAGGTTGCTCAGGCCTTGCCCGGCGAGAGTGACCTCGCCACTGCTCGGCAGGTCGAGGCCGGCGAGCAGGCCCAGCAGGGTGGACTTGCCGGAGCCCGAAGCGCCGACGATGGCCAGGCTGTCGCCCTGGTTCAGTTCCAGGCTGAGTTGGTGCAGGATGGTCAGTTCACCTTCCGCGCTGGGGACCACTTTGCTAAGGTCCTTCGCGATGAGAATGCTTGCGCCCATGGAGAGTCCGATGCGTGTGTGGTTTTTGAGTGCTGGCCTGGCCTTGATGTGCATGGCCCAAAACGCAGCGGCGGGTACAGTCCTGATCGTTGGCGATAGTATCAGCGCCGGTTTCGGGCTGGATACCCGGCTGGGGTGGGTGTCGCTGCTTGAGCAACGGCTCAGGCGCGAAGGTTTCGACGATAAAGTGATCAATGCGTCCATCAGTGGCGACACCAGTGCCGGAGGCCAGGCGCGCCTGCCCGCGCTGCTTGCAGAGCATAAACCGGAACTGGTGATCCTCGAGTTGGGCGGCAATGACGGCCTGCGCGGGATGCTGCCAACTCAATTGCAACAAAATCTTGCTTCGATGATCGACAGCTCCCGTGCCAGCGGTGCCAAGGTGTTGCTGCTCGGCATGCAATTGCCACCCAATTATGGTGCGCGTTACACCAAGGCGTTCGCCGAGGTCTACAGCAACCTGGCCGACGAGAAAAAGATCCCGCTGGTGCCGTTTTTCCTCGATGGCGTGGGCGGCCATCCGGACTTGATGCAGGCCGACGGCATACACCCGGCGGCCGGGGCCCAGGACAAGTTGCTGGAAAATGTCTGGCCTACTCTAAAACCACTGTTATGACACTTTTCTAGAAGCAGGCTTTCGGCTAAGGTGGCGCCCCCGATTTGGAGCCCCCGATGCCGCGTCCTGCCTGGTCACTATTTGCCTACCAACTGATCGAGCCTGACGAACAGCTGGATCTGTTCGCCTGCCAGGAAGTTCGGGTACATCTGGTAACCCGTCAACTGGAGCTGGGCGGTTCGGCGGATCGCACCTTGTGTGGCAGCCTGTTGCCGGCACAGCCGCGCTGGTCCAGTGTCGATCGCCGGGTGTTTCAGGACCAGCGTCTGTGTTCGTTGTGCCGGGCCATTCTTGAGTCGCAGAAGCGGGGGACGTCGCCGATCTGGCCGGAGTTGCGGTTCGAGCTTTGATCCGCTGGGAGTCGAGGCGGCCTGATAGCCGGCCTTTGCTTTGTTGACTGAGTACATATCCGTTTCTGCGGTAACGGCGACTTAGGGTTTCGCCCTTACGGCGAGTCCCTTTTGTCAAACGACACAAAAGGAACCAAAAAGTCTCGCCCCTTACGTACGGCCCCTCGCTGAGGCTCGGCGTTCCTTCGCTGCGGTATTCATCCGGGGGCATTGCCCTCCGGTCGGCTTCGCTTCGACCTACATGCAATGAGTTCGACTGCGTCGAACGGCGCTGCGCGCCCATCCCCGGATGAACACCTCCACTCAGCCTGCCGAGGGGGCGGGTGGATCAAGATCAAAAGCTGCAGGCGAGCTAACGCTCGGCCTGATGAGTGGTGAAGAGCGTGGGTGTACGCCGATCTGCCTTTGCTCTTCTGTGGGAGCGAGCTTGGTCCGGGCGGCGTTCCGACGATGACGGCCTGTCAGCCGACCAATCTCTTGCAGACATACCCGGACCAACTGTGGGAGCGAGCCTGCTCGCGAAGGCGGCCTGCCAGTCGACCGAAATCTTGCAGATGTACTGAGTACCTGTGGGAGCGAGCTTGCTCGCGATAGCGGCCTGACAGCCGACCAGGTACCTCCCAGACGAACGGAAGCCGCGAACAGGCCGGCCGGTAGGCCGCCTCGGACGCTGTTGCGGTGTACGCCCCCTCGTGAGGCTTCGTTCCGGTTCTGAGCAGTGGGCAACCCGGCATGGATGCCGGGTTAGCCGCGCACGGCCATGGATGGCCGATCGCGGCGGGCCCACGGAGCAGGACCGGAGCGAGGGCATGCCGAGCCTAAGCGAGGCACCGAATGTCAGGGGCAAGAGCGTTTGGTTACTTTGCGCTTTTCAAAGTGACCCGCTGTAAGAGCGGAACCGCCAGAGGCCGTTACCGCAGCAACGGATATGTACACCTACAAAACACTCATCGCCCAGCACACAGCCATCGCAAGCAGGCTCACCCCCACACGGGATCGAGGACAATCGCAAAATCTCCTTGCATTACCTGCAATCGGGCCATCTCCCCGAAATAACGGACAGCGGTGTACAATCGCGTTCTTATACTCTCAGTTGATCATGCGAAGGATTTTCCGGATGTTGTCGCGCTTTCCTGCCGTCACCCGCTGCCTGACACTTGCCGCCCTTTTGGTGGCCGGTCCCGTTGCAGCATTGGAGTTTCCCCTGCCACCGCCCGGTGAAGACATCATCGGCCAGGTGCAGGTGATCAAGGCCAAGTACGAAGATACTTTCGCCGACCTTGGTACCGCCTACGATCTGGGCTACACGGAAATGGTCGCGGCCAACCCGGGTGTCGATGCCTGGTTGCCAGGCGTCGGCACGGAAATCATTCTGCCGACCCGCTTCATCCTGCCACCAGGCCCGCGTGAAGGCATCGTGATCAACCTTGCCGAGTACCGCCTCTACTACTACCCGAAAGGCAAAAACGTGGTGTACACGTTCCCGCTGGGTATCGGTCGTGAAGGCTGGGGCTCGCCGATTGCCCACACCAGCATCACCGCCAAGACGCCGAACCCGACCTGGACGCCTCCGGCTTCGATCAAGGCCGAACACGCAGCCGACGGTGATCCGCTGCCCAACGTCGTACCGGCCGGCCCTGACAACCCGCTGGGGCCGTTCAAGTTCACCCTGGGCACACCGGGCTACCTGATCCACGGTTCGAACAAGAAGTTCGGTATCGGCATGCGCACCAGCCACGGTTGCTTCCGCATGTTCAACAACAACGTGCTGGAAATGGCGGGCATGGTACCGGTCGGTACGTCGGTGCGGATCATCAACGACCCGTACAAGTTTGGCTTGAGTGGCGGCAAGGTCTATCTGGAGGCGCATACGCCGCTGGACGACAAGGGCAACCCGTCGGTGGTCGACAAGCACACCGCGGTCATCAACGCGATGCTCAAGCGTGAAGACATCACTAACAACCTGCGCATGAACTGGGATGTGGTGCGTGATGTGGTTGCCGCTGAAGATGGCCTGCCGGTGGAGATTGCCGTGCCGGGCAACAACGTCGCACCGATGGTGTCGAGCACTCCGGTCGACCCGATGCAGTAAGCTTGTAAAGAGCCCGTCGGCGCGGACCGCGTCGACGGGTTTTTTATTGCCTGGAGAAACGCCGGGCAATAAAAAAGCCGACCCAAAAAATGGATCGGCTTGATAACAATCCCGAAGGACTATTACTTGCGGCTAGCTTTGTCCAGCATGCGCAGAGCACGCTCGTTAGCTTCGTCAGCAGTCTGTTGTGCTTTTTGAGCAGCAGCCAGAGCTTCATCAGCTTTACGGTAAGCTTCGTCTGCACGAGCCTGGGAGCGAGCAGCTGCGTCTTCAGTAGCGGTCAGACGTGCTTCAGTTTCTTTCGATGCGCTGCTGCAACCGGTAGCCAGAACTGCGGCCAGAGCCAGAGCAGAGAATTTCAGAACGTTGTTCATCGTGTTCCCCTTCAAGGACTTTCTATTAAGTAGCTATCTCCTCCGATTGAGGAAATAGCCGGCGTACATACTACCTATTACTTGTAGTAAGTAAAACTGACGTGACGCAAGAAGCAAAAAAAATTGTAGGCGTTGATTCTTTTTCGAGCAACTTTTAACTGAATTGATTAAAAAACATCCAGCTGCAAGGCCCGTGGCTGAGCCAGCTTGCGAGAAAAAGTTCCTTGGGTGTACCGCTCTTTTTCCAGTCTGGCTAGAGCCGCCTACATGGATTCGCCTACACTTTTGTTCGGCTTTTGCGTAGCGCCCCTCAATATCTTTCTCGATGTTCAGGTGACTTTAACAATGGGCGCTCGTCTTAAGTCTCAACATCCGGCAATGTTCAGGCTATCGACCCGGAGTGATCTTCGGTCGAGCCATTCCTGCGTGATCCGGAGCAGCACCTGCCAACCTGCATGATGACGAGCGCACCTTGAGCATTTCTGTCAATGGTGCCTACTATTTGTACGTGCTCGGTAGCGCGAGATCGGTGCAGCTCTTCTCGGTGTCCATTCAGGCACGGGGTGGCGTAGATGTTCCTTCGTCGGAAAAACATCGGTAAGGTAGGGGTCGGAATTCCAGACCCGCGAGGAGTAGTGATGAGCGAGGCGTTGTCCATCCACCATGACCAGGCTGGTCATCAGTTCGAGACCATTGTGGACGGTCATCGTGCCTATCTGACCTACATGGATCTGGGGAAGCAAACCCTGGATATCTATCGCACCTTCGTGCCCAACGCGTTGCGTGGTCGCGGTATTGCGGCAGCCTTGACCGAGAAGGCGCTGGAGTATGCCGAGGAAATGGGCTACACCGTCATTCCATCGTGTTCCTACGTCGAGCGCTACATGGAGCGTCACCAGCGGCATGCGGCCAAGCTGAGTCAGTGACCTTCAATAAAACGAACGCATAAAAAAACGCCGGGTTTAGTCCGGCGTTTTTGTGTGTTCGCTAAAAGCGATCAGCTGCGATCGCGTTTAGGCAATACATCCTTGAGCTTGGCATGCATGCTGCGCAAGGTGTTTTCGGTCGCGGTCCAGTCGATGCAGGCGTCGGTGATCGACACACCGTATTGCAGGTCGGCGAGGTCTTTCGGGATCGCCTGGCAGCCCCAGTTCAGGTGGCTTTCAACCATCAGGCCGATGATCGATTTGTTGCCTTCGAGGATCTGGTTGGCGACGTTTTCCATCACCAGCGGTTGCAGGGCCGGATCCTTGTTTGAGTTGGCATGGCTGCAATCGACCATGATGTTCGGCTTGATCTTCGCCTTGTTCAACGCCTGTTCGCAGAGCGCAACGCTGACCGAATCGTAGTTCGGCTTGCCGTTGCCGCCGCGCAGCACCACGTGACCGTAGGCATTGCCCTTGGTGGTCACGATCGATACGCCACCTTCCTGGTTGATGCCCAGGAAGCGGTGCGGGCTGGAAACCGACTGCAAGGCGTTGATCGCCACGGTGAGGCCGCCATCGGTGCCGTTCTTGAAGCCGACGGCCGAGGACAGGCCGGAGGCCATTTCACGGTGAGTCTGGGATTCGGTGGTGCGCGCACCGATGGCCGACCAGCTGATCAGGTCCTGCAAGTATTGCGGGGAGATCGGGTCGAGGGCTTCGGTGGCGGTCGGCAGGCCTTTTTCGGCCAGGTCCAGCAGCAACTGGCGACCGATGTGCAAGCCGTCCTGGATCTTGAAAGAGTCGTCCAGATACGGGTCGTTGATCAAGCCTTTCCAGCCGACGGTGGTGCGTGGCTTCTCGAAATACACGCGCATGACCAGATACAGGGTATCGGACACTTCGGCAGCGAGAACCTTCAGGCGCTCGGCATACTCGTGGGCGGCCTTGATGTCGTGGATCGAGCAAGGCCCGATGACGACGAACAGGCGGTGGTCGGTGCCATCCAGAATGTTGCGAATGACTTCGCGGCCCTTGGTGACGGTGCGCAGTGCGGCGTCGCTCAGGGGAATATCGCGCTTGAGCTGATCGGGAGTGATCAGCGTCTCGTTGGAGGCGACGTTTAGGTCGTTGATCGGTAAATCAGCCATCGTTTACTCGTCAGGTCACGGGTGCCGGCCGCCAGCGAACCCGCGCGGCGGAGCACAGCAAATTAAGCGCGTCGGGAAGCCGAACCTTAGCGCGTTACACCGTGGCTCGACAATGGGCAGACACCGGTTTGGGGGCCATTCTCAGTGAGTTTCCTCAGCGTGACCGGCAAACCTTTCGGCAATGCCCCTAATCCGGCACAGACTCGGCAAAAGCCTTTTGCACCGAATCGTGAGAAAACTCGTCGGCATGCTCCTGGACCCATTCGAGGGCCAAGGCCTGGATATCCTGCAAGTCGTCGTGGGCGTCATGCAGGCGGCAGTAGTGTTCGATCTGGCACACCTGCTCGCCCATCCGGGCGCTGAACAGCGTTTGTTCATCAACGAAGGCGATGCCCACCAGATAACCGCGCTTGCGTCGCAGGCACCAGGCGACATAGCCCAGGTAGCGCATGTCCGGGTTCACGGTTGGCATGCGTACCTCCAGCGCCGTGCCGTGGCGCCACGCGCGGTGATAATTGCAAGCCATGCCCCCGAGACTGATAGTGTGCAGCTGTCGTCGCGAAATACACTCAGGTTTCAGCAACGTTAGTTCGACGGGCACATCGTCAGGGTGAGGAATAAAACGTCCCATGAACACAGACTCCATGTGTCAGCCATCTGACATTGTTTCCCCCAGTATAGTGGTCGAATTGGAACTGACCGATTTTGACGCCGACCAGCGGCTGCTGGCGATGAGCGGCGTGTCGCTGGTCATTTTCACCAGTGTCGGCTGCGCCGGTTGCCGTTTTGCCCGTGAGCAATTGCCGACACTCGATCTGGCAGTCGATCGACTGTGCTGGATCGATGCCGGCAACAACGGCGGGGTGGTCGAGCGTTATCAGGTCTTTCACTTGCCGGCGCTGTTTGTCGTATGCGACGGCGAATTCTTTGGGGCACTGAAATCCCGCCTGACCGACACCGAGCTCAATCGGGCGGTGCGCCAGGCGTTGAGTCGAACAGCAGAGGAGTTGCCATGATGGGGACAGTTGCCAGGCCGAGAATCGGCATTATCGGGACCGGCGCAATCGGCGGTTTCTACGGGGTGATGCTGGCGCGTGCCGGTTTTGATGTGCATTTTCTGCTGCGCAGCGAATTTTGCGCCGTGGCCGAGCATGGGTTGCAAGTCGATAGCGCGCCCCACGGTGCGCTGAAACTGAACCCGGTGCAGGCTTATTCGAACGCCGAAGACATGCCGCCCTGCGACTGGCTGCTGGTGGGCGCGAAAACCACCAGCAATGCCGGCCTGGCACCCGCCATCCTGCAAGCGGCGGCACCGAACGCCAGGGTACTGCTGTTGCAAAATGGTCTGGACGTCGAGGACAGCCTGCGTGAGTTGCTCCCCGATTCGCTGCATGTGCTCGGCGGGCTCTGCTACATCTGCGTCCATCGCGAGGCGCCGGGCGTCATTACCCATCAGGCGCTGGGCGCAGTGCACGTTGGTTATCACAGCGGTCCCGCCGACGGGCCGGCACGCACTGCGATTGTCGATGAGGGTGTCGGGCTGTTTCGCAACGCCGGCCTCGATTCCCAGGCCATGGCGAATTTGTATCAGGCGCGTTGGCAAAAACTGGTCTGGAATATCCCGTACAACGGTCTCTCGGTGTTGCTGGGAGCGAGCACCACACCGTTGATGGCCGATGCCGACAGTCGCGAACTGATCAAGGCGCTGATGGCTGAAGTGGTGCAAGGCGCAGTCGCGTGCGGGCACGGTGTACCGGCAGGGTATGCCGAGCACTTGTTCATGGTGACCGAAAAAATGCCCGACTACTGGCCGAGCATGTACCACGATTATTTGCACAAGCGACCGCTGGAACTGACCGCGATCTACGCCCGGCCTTTGGCCGCGGCAAAGGCAGCCGGGTGTGAGATGCCGCGCACCGAGGCCTTGTATCGCAGTTTGAGTTTCATTGATCGACGCAACACCTGAGTCGACCGACCTGAGGGGGAAAGGCATGCCAAAGGCAATTGACGACAAACTGGTGCTGGCGATTTCTTCGCGGGCGCTGTTCGACCTGAGCGAAAGCCACAAGGTCTACCTGTCGAGTGGCGTCGAAGCCTACCGGCAATATCAGATCGAACATGAAGACGAAATCCTCGAGCCTGGCGATGCCTTCCCGTTGGTGCAGAAGCTCCTGAACCTCAACAACAGCCTCGGCCGCGCCCGGGTCGAGGTGATTCTGGTGTCGCGCAACAGCGCCGACACCGGGTTGCGGGTATTCAACTCGATTGACCATTACGGCCTGGCAATCTCGCGCGCGGCCTTTGTCGGCGGGCGCAGTCCGTATCCCTACCTCAAGGCCTTTGGCTGCGACCTGTTTCTCTCGACCCACGCCGAAGACGTACGCAATGCACTGGACGCTGGGTTCGCCGCGGCGACCATTCTGTCGGGCGGTGCCAGCCGTGCGGCCAGCGACGAGTTACGCATTGCCTTCGACGGAGACGCGGTGCTGTTTTCCGATGAGTCGGAGCGCATTTATCAGGCCGGTGGTCTGGAGGCGTTCCAGGCCAGCGAGCGTGAGGCCGCCCGCGAGCCGTTGCGCGGTGGGCCGTTCAAGGGCTTTCTCGCCGCCCTCAATCTGTTGCAGCGTGAGTTCCCGGAGGACGCCTGTCCGATCCGCACCGCGCTGGTCACGGCGCGATCGGCGCCGGCTCATGAGCGAGTGATTCGCACGTTGCGCGAATGGGACATCCGTCTCGACGAGTCGCTGTTCCTCGGCGGCCTGACCAAGTCAGCCTTTCTCGAAGCCTTCGCGGCCGATGTGTTTTTCGACGATCAGGCGGGCCATTGCGAATTGGCCCGTGAAGTTGTCGCCACCGGTCATGTGCCCCATGGCATAAGCAACGAGCAAAAGGTTTAAGCCCGCCGTTCAATGCGTTGCGCCGCACGTCGCAGTCGCCAAGGCACTGCTAAGCTGAATCAAATCTCCGCCATGTTGGCAGTCGAGGAGGTCATATGATTCGTTCGATGCTGTATGCCACTGACCTTGGCCTGTACGCGCCCGTGGTGATGCAGCATGCCCTGGAACTGGCCCGGATCTTCAATGCCGATTTGTATGTGGTGCATGCGGTTGAACCCATGGGGTTGTTTGCCGAGTCGGTGCTGGAAAGTTATCTCGATGAACAGGCGCTGAATGAATTTCACAGCCAGGGCCTGAATACAGTGATTGCCAGTATCGAGCAGCGGGTGCTCGACAGTTTTCGTGAGGAGTTGGGGGATGAAGGGGAGCACGATCTGGAGCGGATTCAGGCAGTACGGGTGGTGCAGGGCGACCCATCGCAGGTGATTCTGGACCAGGCGCAGAAACTCTCCGTGGATTTGTTGATCGTAGGAAGTCACAGCCACGGTGCGGGTGCGGAAACGCCTCTGGGGCGAACCGCCGCCCGTGTGCTGCAACTGTCCAAGGTACCGGTCTATCTGGTGCCGCTGATGCAACGTCGTCGGCAAGGGGATCGCTAGAACAGAATAATGGCAATTTGATAAAAAAGTTCTAGATTTATTCTTCGTACCATTAATATAGTTATATACCGTCGCTGATGCCCGTGGCGTCTACCTGCTTTGAGGGATTCATATGAAGCTTCAACAATTGCGCTACATCTGGGAAGTGGCGCACCACGACCTCAACGTTTCCGCTACAGCCCAAAGTCTTTACACCTCTCAACCGGGCATCAGTAAACAGATCCGTCTGCTGGAAGACGAACTGGGCGTCGAGGTTTTCGCCCGCAGCGGCAAGCACCTGACCCGCGTTACCCCGGCCGGCGAGCGCATCATCACCACCGCTGGCGAGATTCTGCGCAAGGTTGAAAGCATCAAGCAGATCGCCCAGGAATTCTCCAATGAGAAGAAAGGCACCCTGTCGATTGCCACCACTCACACCCAGGCGCGTTATGCGTTGCCGCCGGTGATCAGCAATTTCATCAAGCAATACCCGGACGTTGCCCTGCACATGCACCAGGGGTCGCCGATGCAAATCGCCGAAATGGCCGCTGATGGCACCGTGGATTTCGCCATTGCCACCGAAGCGCTCGAGCTGTTCGGTGATCTGGTGATGATGCCGTGCTACCGCTGGAACCGTTGCGTGGTCGTGCCTCAAGGGCATCCGTTGACCAAACTGTCGAAACTGACCCTCGAAGCGCTGGCCGAGTACCCGATCGTGACGTACGTGTTCGGGTTTACCGGTCGTTCGAAACTCGACGAAGCGTTCAGCCATCGTGGCCTGACGCCGAAAGTGGTGTTCACCGCCGCCGACGCCGACGTGATCAAGACCTACGTTCGCCTGGGTCTGGGCGTGGGCATCGTGGCGAGAATGGCCGTCGACAGCAAACTCGACAGCGACCTGGTCGTGCTCGATGCCAGTGAGTTGTTCGAGTCCAGCGTGACCAAGATAGGTTTCCGTCGCGGCACCTTCCTGCGGGGTTTCATGTGCGACTTCATCGAGAAGTTCGCGCCGCACCTGACCCGCGAAGTCATGGCCAAGGCCATTCAATGCCACAACAAGCAGGAACTGGAAGAGCTGTTCGACGGCGTCGAACTGCCCGTTCACTGATAGCGTTTCCTGCCGGTCAAATCACCTCGGTGACAGCGAACTGTTGCCGAGCGCCCGCCACCATAATCTCCACCTCATCGCCCTCGAACTTGCCCAGCAGGCTTTTGCCCAGCGGTGAGCGCGGGGTGATGACGGTTATCAGTTGCCCCACCAGATCGACTTTCAATCCGGCTGCATCGGGGGCAAGAAACAACCATTGTTCGCGCCCCTTTTCGTCCTCGAGCCCGAGCAGCGCGCCCACTTCGATGCCCCGCTGATCGTCATACGGGCGCAGGGCCAGGTTCTGGCAGAGGCTCAGTGACTGGCGAATTTCCTCGACCCGCCTGGCTTGCCCTGCCGCGAGATAGGAGGCTTCCAGCCCCAGGGTGTCGTATTTGTTCTCGGCGATGTTTTCTTCATGGGTCGCCGTTTCGTAGGCGGTTTGTGCGGCCCGTTCAGAGATGTCGAGATCGATTCGCAGCTTGTCGAGAATCAGTTGGTGGACGGTATGCTTATTCATGATCAATCGCAGAATTGCTGGACGTTGGCGCGGCTTTTTTCGCTGGGTGCAGTCCGGTCCTGTTGCAGCCAGAACTGGCAGCTTGGGTTGGACAGGTTGCGACCGCTGCTGCGCACCTGATCGAGCCGTTGCTGCTGCTCGTTCTTGCGCAGGTTTTCTTCATATTGCTCGAACAGCGGGCTCTGTGGCGCGATGTCCGGCACTGGTTGAGTCACCACCGGTGGTTTGGCCAGTTGTTCCACAGCTGCCGCCACAGATGTCAATTGTTCGCTGAAAAGCAGGCGCGAAGCGAGCCAGCAGGTCAGCACAATGGCAATGAATCCCAGCCATATGCCCAGGGCGATGCTGCCGGTCAGTTGCAGGGCGTTGAGGCTGATCGGGAAAGAACGGCGCGGAGTGGGGCGGTGGGGCATGGTTGCCTCTTGGCGAAAGGTCACTGGCGAGTGGCGATTGTCGCATGAAGAATAATCGCCGTCGGCTCTTCTGCACGGGGTAATTTATGCGGACAATCGGCGCCTTTGCCAACGGGAGCCCGCAATGCCTGAAATGAAAACCCGCTGGGATATTTTTTGCACCGTGGTCGACAACTTCGGCGACATCGGCGTGACCTGGCGACTGGCCCGGCAACTGGTGGCCGAGCATGGAGTGGCGGTGCGCCTGTGGGTCGATGATCTGCGAGCGTTCGAGCGCCTGTGCCCGGAAATCGACATCCATGCTGCGCAGCAGTGGCAGCAAGACGTCGAAGTGCGCCAATGGCCGGCCGAGTGGCAGCCGACCGAAGCCGCCGATGTGGTGATTGCTGCATTTGCCTGCCAGTTGCCGAGCGCCTATATGGAGGCCATGGCCGAACGGGAAAAGACGCCGCTGTGGATGAACCTCGACTACCTGAGTGCCGAGGACTGGGTCATCGGCTGCCACGGTCTGCCCTCGGTGAAGTACAAAAGCGTGCAGAAGTTCTTTTTCTTTCCGGGGTTCCAGAAGGGCACTGGGGGGTTGTTACGTGAGCGCGGGTTGCTTGAGCGTCGTCGGCAATTTCAGCAAAACCCGCAGGCTCAAAGAGAGTTCCTGCAAGGTTTGGGGATTGATCCTGCACCCGGTGCGCAGTTGATCTCATTGTTTGCCTACGAAAACACCGGGCTGGCCAGTTGGCTCGATGCGATGGCTGGCGATTCTACGGCCACTCATCTGCTGGTACCGGAAGGGCGGATTCTCGGCGACGTAGAACGTTGGCTCGGTGTGGAGGGTTTGGCGGCCGGTGCCGTGCATGTGCGTGATGCCTTGACCGTGCAAGTGCTGCCGTTCGTCCGCCAGGACCAATACGACTTGTTGCTGTGGTGTTGCGATTTCAATGCCGTGCGCGGCGAAGACTCCTTTGTGCGCGCTCAATGGGCCGGCCGACCATTTCTCTGGCACATCTACCGGCAGGAAGAAGATATCCATCTGGACAAACTCGAGGCCTTCCTCGAAGTCTATATAAAAGGGCTTTCTGAGCCTGCGCGGGACGCGATCAGCGATCTCTGGCGCGCGTGGAACGCCGGTGAGAAAATGACCGACCACTGGCAATTCACCCGTAAACACTGGCCAGAGCTGGAAAAACACGCCGAGGCGTGGTGTCTGGAGCAGGCCTTGCAGGCCGATCTTGCCACGGCGCTGGTACAGTTTTATGGAAATTGGATATGATACGCGGCCTAGATTTTTGTAAATCCCATCCAAATTCGGATATTCGCAATGAAAACTGGTAAAGAACTGAAACCCGGGACCGTGATTCGTCTCGAAAACGATCCTTGGCTGGTTCAGAAAGCTGAATTCACCAAGTCCGGTCGTAACAGCGCGATCATGAAGACCAAGCTGAAGAACCTGCTGACCGGTTACAAGACCGAGATCGTTTACAGCGCCGATGACAAACTGGACGACGTAATCCTCGACCGCAAAGAAGCGACCCTGTCCTTCATCAGCGGCGATACCTACACGTTCATGGACACCACCGACTACACCATGTACGAGCTGAACGCTGAAGACATCGAAGCCGTTCTGCCTTTCGTTGAAGAAGGCATGACCGATGTTTGCGAAGCGATCTTCTTCGAAGAGCGTCTGGTTTCCGTAGAGCTGCCGACCACCATCGTGCGTCAGGTTGACTACACCGAAGGTTCCGCTCGCGGCGACACTTCCGGCAAGGTAATGAAGCCTGCCAAACTGAAGAACGGTACCGAGCTGTCGGTTGCTGACTTCATCGAAATCGGCGACATGATCGAGATCGATACCCGCGAAGGCGGTTCCTACAAAGGCCGTGCCAAATAAGCACCGCTTGAGGAATGAAAAAGCCCGACCATTGAGTCGGGCTTTTTTGTGCCTGGATGAAACATCCAGTTCTCCTGTAGGAGCGAGCCTGCTCGCGATGGGCGTTAACGATAACGCGAGCTTCCTGAATGCCCGCGTTGTCTGGGCGTCCATCGCGAGCAGGCTCGCTCCTACAGTTGGGCGGTGTTATTTCAAGTGTTGCTTGAGCTCTTCAGACGCCTGCAGCATCGCCGAACGCACCGCTGGCACCTGGCTCACCACGTTGAGCAAACCGTAGTCGTGGATCAGGCCGTTGTAGCGAACCGAGGTCACCGGCACACCGGCTTCATCGAGTTTACGGGCGTAGGCTTCACCTTCGTCGCGCAACACGTCGGCTCCGGCGGTCTGCACCAGCGCTGGAGGCAGTCCTTTCAACTGGGCGGTGGTCGCGCGCAGTGGTGAGGCGTAGATCTCGTTCCGTTGATTGGCGTCGGTGGTGTAGTTGTCCCAGAACCACTTCATCATGTTCCTGGTGAGGAAGTGCCCCTCGGCAAACTGGTTGTAGGACGCCGTTTCGAAGTTGGCATCAGTCACCGGCCACAGCAGCACCTGGAACTTGATCGCCGGTGTGCCCTTATCCTTGGCCATCAGCGCAACCACCGCCGCCATGTTGCCGCCGACACTGTTGCCGGCTACCGCCAGGCGTTTGCCATCGACGTTGATCTCTTTACCGTGCTCGGCCACCCAACGGGTCGCGGCGTAAGCCTGGTTGATCGCCACCGGGTAATGCGCCTCCGGCGACGGCGTGTAGTTCACGAAGACAGCCGCTGCACCCGAACCCGTCACCAGGTCACGTACCAGCCGCTCGTGGGTCGGGAAATCTCCCAGTACCCAGCCACCGCCGTGGAAGAACATGAACACCGGCAGCTCACCCTTGACCCCGGCCGGCCGGACGATGGTCAGGCTGATCGGTTGGCCGTCGACTTGAATGGTCTTCTGGCTGACATCGGCTTTTGGCAGCGTCAGCTTCACCCCGGCCTGCGCGCCTACCAGAACGGCGCGGGCCTCGGCGGGCGTCATTTGCTCCATCGGCTTGCCGGTACCGGCGTTCAGAACGTCGAGGAATGCCTGGGTGTTGTGTTCAACCCCGGTACCTGCAAACGCGTTGCTGATGGACAAGGCGAGAAGGGTGCCGGTCAAGACTTTGCTGAAAGTGTTCATGTTCGTTTCCTGTTCGGGCCTGGGTAGTCAGCGCTTAGACGGTCACGTGCAGACGCACATCGACGTTGCCACGGGTGGCGTTGGAGTACGGGCAGACCTGGTGGGCCGCGTCGACCAGTGCTTGTGCATCGGCTTGTTCAAGCCCCGGCAGGCTGATGTGCAGGTCGATGTCCAGACCGAAGCCGCCGGGGATCTGGCCGATGCCGACATGGGCGGTGATCGAGGCGTCGTTCGGGATGCTGCGCCTGGTCTGGCTGGCCACGAATTTCAGGGCGCCGATGAAGCAGGCGGAGTAGCCGGCGGCGAACAGTTGCTCAGGGTTGGTGGCTGCGCCGCCGGCACCGCCGAGTTCTTTCGGCGTGGCGAGCTTGACGTCGAGGACGTTGTCGCTGGAAACCGCACGACCGTCACGGCCACCGGTGGAAGTTGCGATTGCGGTGTAGAGAGTTTGCATGGTGAAAGCCTCGTTCAGGGTTTGGTTTGTTTTGCGCTAAATGTTTGCGCGCTAAGTAAGTGCGAGATGAATGTATCGCGCAAAAATTTAGCACGCAAGATAATTTTTCAAAGAAATTTGAAAAAAACGAAAAGGCAGCGAGGGCGTTTTGGCTGGAAGTGCTGAGCTAGAGCTATCGAGGGGGGGAGTGGGGATTTTTATCAGGAGGAGGTGGCGGACCCGGTTTTCCAATACTGCACAAAACAAATGTGGGAGCGAGCTTGCTCGCGATTACGGTGTGTCAGTCAAAGTAGAGGCTGAATGTCACATTGCCATCGCGAGCAAGCTCGCTCCCACAAGGGATGTGTGGTGGTTTGGAGACTAGAGGCTGTCTTGCAGGTGACGACGCAGTTCTTGCAGCTCCGCTTGCAGGTTCTGCAGGCGCTCCAGCGTCATTCCGCTAGCGCCGAGGATGCACTGGGGGATATCCCGGGCCTTGTCGCGCAAGGCTCGGCCCTGCTCGGTGAGTTCGACGATCACCACGCGCTCGTCCTCGCGGCTGCGGGTGCGGCTGAGCAAACCTTCGGCTTCCAGGCGCTTGAGCAGTGGCGTCAACGAGCCTGGATCGGTCAGCAACCGCGTGCTGATTTCGC
Source organism: Pseudomonas sp. IT-196MI5 (assembly GCF_949767415.1). Taxonomy (NCBI): domain Bacteria; kingdom Pseudomonadati; phylum Pseudomonadota; class Gammaproteobacteria; order Pseudomonadales; family Pseudomonadaceae; genus Pseudomonas; species Pseudomonas sp. IT-196MI5. Next base: position 67,512 of record NZ_CATKPZ010000077.1, on the reverse strand, counting down.
CTACGGTCAAACCGTCCCGTTCCCACAACACCATCATCGCCAGGTATTGCGGGTAGGTCAGGCCCAGCGCTTGCAGCAAGGGTTTGTAGACCTTGGTCATCATCAGCGAAGTGGAATGCAGGGCGAAGCAGGCCTGATTGTCCAGCAGCAGGTTGTCGCAGTTGTCCGGGGTGTTGCGCTCGGTGGTCATGTCGAAGCCTTGATCTGTGATCTTAGGAATCTAGCGGGCGAATCTTTAATGCGCCAGATAAATTTGATCAGTGCTGTTGCAAATGGGTTTGCAGCAGTAGATCCCAGGGTGGAACCGGGCTGAAGCGGGTTTTCAGGTACTCCAGCAACAATCGACTGCGGGAGTTGGGTTGTTGTTCCAGGCGCAAGGCATAGATGCCGGCGCTTTCAGGTCTCGGCAGGCCGCTTTCGCAGAACAACGGCAGCAACTCACCCCGCAACAGGTACTCGCTGGCCAGCCAGGTTGGCAGGTGCGCGATACCCAGTCCGGCCAGCGCGCCGCAGACCAGCGCCTCGGCATTGTTGGCGCTCATGCGGACCCGCGCCGGCCGGTGCAGCTGCATTTGCCCATCCCGCTCGAAGCGCCAGGCGAACAGCGGGGCCAGGCCATCCCAATCGAGTCCGTCGTGTTCATTCAGTTGTGACGGATCGGTCGGTACGCCGCGACACCGCAAATATTCAGGGCTGGCGCAGGCGATACGCACGATGCTCGCCAGCGGCGTGGCCACCAGTCGGGTGTCGGCCAATTGGCCGGCGCGCAGCACCAGATCGACCTTGCCGAGGTTCTGTCCCTGCATGTCGACGAAACTGTCGATCAAGTGCAATTGCACATCGAGCCCGGGATACAGCATGAGGAAATCGGCAATCACCGGTGCCAGATGCCGACGCCCAAAGGCTGCTGGTGCATCGATACGAATCAGACCTTCCGGCACGCTGCTCAGGGACACCGCCTCGGCTCGAGCCAGGCGCAACTCGGCGACGATCCGCCGTGCTCGCTCGGCAAAGGCCAATCCCGCCGGGGTGGCGCGTACCGCATGCGTGCTACGGATGAACAACTGGCTGCCGACCGCGTTTTCCAGGCTGTCGATACGCCGTGCCACGGCCGAAGGGGTCAGCGGATGACGGCGCGAGGCGGCAGAAAAACTGCCGGTTTCCAGCACATCGAGGAACACAGCCAGTTGGTCGGTCAGTTGATTGGGGTTCATGGCAGGTTTGCGCTTGTGCGAATTTGGCACAACCATTGTGCGTCGCTGTGCGTTTCCGCGCCAGAAGCAACTGCGTAGGATCAAGGGCCTGACGGCAACGGAGAAAATGCTGTGATTGAGTTCTTGATGTATCTGGTGTTCGGCGCTGCCTTGGGCACGCTCGGCGGGTTGTTTGGCATCGGCGGCGGCCTGATCGCCATTCCGCTGCTGGGTGTGCTGTTCGGGCTCGATCAGCAGATTGCCCAAGGCACTGCACTGGTGATGGTGGTGCCGAACGTGATGCTGGCGCTGTGGCGCTATCATCAGCGCAACCGGATCGAACTGCGCCACGCGCTACCGTTGGCCATCATGGGGTTCTGCTTCGCCTGGCTCGGGTCGATCTGGGCGGTGGGCATTGATGCGCAAACCATGCGCATAGGTTTTGTCGCGTTTCTAATTGCACTTGCGGCCTACAACTTGCTTCGCCTGTTCGCCGTCAGCGCTGCGCCGGCTTCGCAGATGAACTACTCATGGCCCTGGCTGGGCGTGCTTGGCGCTGCATCCGGCACGATGGGCGGGTTGTTCGGCGTGGGGGGCGCGGTGGTGGCGACTCCGGTGTTGACCAGTCTGTTCGGCACCAGCCAGGTGGTTGCGCAGGGGTTGTCGTTGGCGCTGGCCTTGCCGAGCACCGGGGTGACGCTGGTGACATACGCCGTGCACCATCAGGTCAGTTGGGTGATCGGCTTGCCCTTGGCGGTCGGCGGGCTGATGAGCATCAGTTGGGGCGTGAAGGTTGCCCACGCATTGCCGGAGCGGTTGCTGCGCGGGCTGTTTTGCGGGTTCCTGGTGTTCTGTGCGGCGATGCTCGCCTTCAAGGTTTGAAACCTTCGACAATGTGCTCGGCCAGACACTCGGTGATCGGCGATGGGTTATGCAGGTTGCGCACGAGCATGATGCTGGCCTCGGGCAGCAGCGGCAGATCCTCGGCCTCACCGAGGATGCGCATGTCCGTGGTAATCAGGCTTTCAAGTTGCGCGGTGACGGCCAGGCCGGCGCTGACCACCGCCATGATCGCCGACAGGCTGTCGCTGTTGTACGCCACCCGGTAATCGCGACCCATGGCATCGAGTGCATTGCAGGCCCACAGACGGCAGAAGCAATCACTGTTGAACATCGCCAGCGGCAGCGGCGTCTGCTCATGGGCGCTATAGCATTGCGCCTCGGCCCAGACAAAACGCTCCTTGCGCAACAACTGCCCGATTTCGCTGCCCGGTTCGCGGGTCACGATGGACAGGTCCAGGTCCTGGCGCATCAGCAGTTGTTTGGATGATTCGCAGTGCACTTCGATCTGAATCAGCGGGTAGGACTGGGCAAATCGGCGCAGAATCCCCGGGAGGAACCGCATCACATAATCGTCCGGCGTGCCAATGCGCACAGTGCCGACCATGTCGGGTTCGCGCAGGGTGTTGAACACTTCGCTGTGCAGCTTGAGAATCCGCCGCGCATAGCCGAGCAACACCTGGCCTTCGGCCGTCAGCCGCACCTGCCGCCCGTCGCGCTGGAACAACTGGCGCTGCAGCACATCTTCTTCCAGCCGTTTCATCTGCATGCTGACGGCTGACTGGGTACGGTTGACCATTTCACCGGCGCGGGTAAAGCCGCCCTGGTCGGCGATGGCGACGAAGGTGCGCAACACTTCGGTATCGATACTCGGGTAGGCAGACATCCATCAATCTCCGAGATATGTGACATCAGAAACATTCGTTGGATTGATCTTAGACCCGGCGCGAGACTGGAGCCATCCAAACGGAGGGCAACAAGATGAAAGGTCAACATGAATTCCACGGTGCAGAAAAACACTCGATTCACGTGATATCCGATCTGCTGCACAAGGTCAGCCGCTGGTACGAACTGCATCGCGAGCGCGAAATGCTGGCGAGCTTGAGCGACGAAGCACTCAAGGACATCGGCATGAGCCGCGCGGATGTGGAGAACGAGTCGATCAAACCGTTCTGGAATGACCCGATGCATAAATGATGAGTCCCAAACTACACAAACCCCTTACCGGTGAGGTAGGTTGCGAGCAGACAAGGAGACGCCCATGCCCGCAACATTGTCCTTTACCCTCAAACAGGCTCGGCGTCTGGCGCTGTCCGCCCAAGGGTTCAACGGGCGGCAGCCGTCAGCGGCGATCAAGGCTGCTGCGCTCAATCGCCTGATCGAACGGCTGGGCATTTTGCAGATCGATTCGGTCAATGCGTTGGTGCGTTCGCACTACCTTCCGCTGTTTTCCCGTCTCGGTAACTATTCTTCCGATTTACTCGACCAGGCCGCCTGGAGTCAGGGCCGGCGCCGTACGTTGTTCGAGTACTGGGGCCATGAAGCCTCGTTATTGCCTCTTTCCATGTACCCGTTGCTGTGTTGGCGCATGCAGCGTGCGAGCCGTGGCGAAGACATTTATCAGCAATTGGCGCGCTTTGGACGTGAACAGCAAGACACGATTCGTCGGGTGCTGGCTTCTGTTGAGCAGCAGGGCGCGCTGGGTGCCGGGAGTTTGTCGACCCGTCAGGAACGGGCCGGTCCCTGGTGGGACTGGAGCGCGGAAAAGCATGCGCTGGAATGGTTGTTCGCTGCCGGTGAAGTGACCGTTGCCGGACGGCGCGGATTCGAAAGGCTCTACGATCTGCCGGAGCGGGTGATTCCCTCGGCGGTGCTTGCACAACCCATTCTGGGCGAAGAGGAAGCCCAGCGCGGCCTGTTGCGGCATGCGGCAACGGCCCTGGGTGTCGGTACGGAGAAGGACTTGCGCGACTATTTCCGCTTGAACCCTGCGGACAGTCGCCCACGATTGGCTGAGTTGGTCGAGGCCGGTGAGTTGCTGACCTGCGAAGTCGAGGGCTGGCGGCAACCGGCCTATTGTCTGCCCGAGCCAAAAGTGCCGCGCAAAGTCGCGGCCAGTGCATTGCTCTCACCGTTCGATTCGCTGATCTGGGAGCGCAGCCGGACCGAGCGGCTGTTTGATTTTCGCTATCGGCTGGAGATCTACACGCCGCAGGACAAACGGGTGTACGGCTATTACGTCCTGCCTTTTTTGCACAACGAGCGGATTGCCGCGCGAGTCGATCTGCGCGCCGAGCGGGAGGCTGGACGTTTGGCGGTGCACGCGGTGCATGAGGAGGAGGCGGGACTGGATGACGAGGGGATGCTGGCGCTGGCGGTCAATCTGCGGCAGATGGCGGATTGGCTGGGACTGGCGCAGGTTCAACTGAATTGCCCACGGGCGAGTGCGGCAAGGTTGCGGGTGGCATTCACACAAATTGGCGGTGATTGATCTGACGCCATCGTCGGAGCGCCGCCCGGAGCAAGCTCGCTCCCACAGGATCCGCACCGCACACAAAATCTGTGAGCGACGCAGTCAATGTGGGAGCGAGCTTGCTCGCGATGGCGGTCTATCGGAGAAGCAAAAACTAGCGCCGAACCTGCTTCAGAGTTTCAGCAATCAAAAACGCCAGCTCCAGCGACTGATCGGCATTCATCCGCGGGTCGCAATGGGTGTGGTAGCGATCCGACAAACCGTCCTCGGTAATCGGCCGTGCACCACCGATGCATTCGGTGACGTTCTGCCCGGTCATTTCGATATGGATACCGCCGGCATAACTGCCTTCGGCTTCGTGTACCTGGAAGAACTGCTTCACTTCGCCAAGGATCTGCGCGAAGTCGCGGGTCTTGTAGCCGCTGCTGGCCTTGATCGTATTGCCGTGCATCGGGTCGGAACTCCACAGCACCTGCTTGCCTTCCCGCTCGACGGCGCGGATCAGCTGCGGCAAGTGATCGCCGACCTTGTTCGCGCCCATCCGCGCGATCAGGTTCAGGCGACCCGGGTCGTTATCCGGGTTGAGCACGTCGATCAAGCGAATCAGGTCGTCGGGGTTCATGCTCGGGCCGACCTTGACCCCGATCGGGTTGTTCACCCCGCGCAGGAATTCGACGTGGGCGCCGTCGAGCTGGCGCGTACGGTCGCCGATCCACAGCATGTGGGCCGAGCAGTCGTAGTAATCGTTGGTCAGGCTGTCGCGACGCACGAAGGCTTCTTCGTAGTTCAGCAGCAGCGCTTCGTGGGCGGTGAAGAAACTTGTTTCGCGCAATTGCGGCGAACTGTCCATGCCGCAGGCACGCATGAACGCCAGGGTTTCATCGATGCGGTCGGCAAGGTGGCTGTACTTTTCTGCCAGTGCCGAGTTGGCAATGAAGTCCAGGTTCCACTTGTGCACCTGATGCAGATCGGCAAAACCGCCCTGGGCGAACGCGCGCAACAGGTTCAAGGTGGCAGTGGACTGGTGATAGGACTGCAGCAGGCGCTCCGGGTCCGGCACGCGGCTTTTTTCGTCGAAACCGATGCCGTTGACGATGTCGCCACGGTAGGCAGGCAGGGTCACGCCATCGATGGTTTCGTCGTTGGCCGAGCGGGGCTTGGCGAACTGCCCGGCCATGCGCCCGACCTTGACCACCGGGCAGCCGGCGGCAAAAGTCATCACGATCGCCATCTGCAACAACACTTTGAAGGTGTCGCGGATTTTCGCCGCGGAGAATTCGGCGAAGCTTTCGGCGCAGTCGCCACCCTGCAACAGAAACGCGCGGCCTTGGGTCACCTCGGCAAACTGACGGCGCAACTCCCGGGCTTCACCGGCAAACACCAGTGGTGGATAGCTGGCCAGAGTCTGTTCGACCTGCTGCAAATGCGCGGCGTCGGGGTATTGGGGTTGTTGCTGGATCGGCAGGGCGCGCCAGCTGTCAGGGCTCCAGGGTTGGCTCATCACGGTCTCTAGTGTTTTCGCTCGGACCTGCATGTTATCAGCAAATTAGTGCGTGACCTGTTCCCGTCGCTTCGCCGACAATCTCGCCTTTGCCGCTCTCTATACGCGGTGTTATTGCGTTACCGGCCCCGGTGACGATCAGGAGATGAAATGACTGAGGAGCGCGTCGAGCATCTGCTCGCCGAGGTACAGGACGAGTTCGGCGTGATTCGTGTGCTGGAAGTGGCCGATTACCGTTTTCTCGAGTTCGGTGATGCCATCGAGCAAAGCTGCGTGTTCACGGCCGATCCGAGCTGGCTCGAGTACGACTACACCCGGGCGATGCTGATCGGCGCGTTGTGCCACGAGCAACCGGAAAGTGCGCTGTTTCTCGGTCTCGGCGCCGGTACGCTGACTCAGGCCTGCCTCAAGTTCCTGCCGCTGGAAGATGTCGAAGCCATCGAACTGCGCCCGGACGTACCGCGTCTGGCCATTGAATACCTGGGGCTGGATGACGATCCGCGCCTGTACATTCGCGTTGGCGATGCCCTGGAACTGCTCGACACGGCTGAGTCGGCCGACCTGATTTTCGTCGACCTTTATACCGATGTCGGCCCGGGTGTCGGGCACCTGGCCTGGAGCTTTCTGGAAAACTGCCAGAAGCGATTGAATCCGGGGGGATGGCTGGTCATTAATCAATGGGCTACCGACGATGGCAAACCCTTGGGCGCCGCGTTGTTGCGTGGTTTGTACCACCGACATTACTGGGAGCTGCCGGTGAAGGAGGGCAACGTGATTCTGATCGTGCCGTCGGAGCTGGATCAGGAACTGGACATGGACGGCCTGATCGCCCGCGCCGAAGCGCTGGGGCCACGGTTGGGGTATTCGTTGCAATCGTTGATCAAGTGCATTCGCCCGGCGACCTGAATTGTCAGTGATGGCCCCATCGCGAGCAAGCTCGCTCCCGCATTTGACTGCGATCCCCGGTGGGAGCGAGCTTGCTCGCGATGGCTTTCTAGCTGGCAATACAGGGCTAAAGCCCCTTGAACACTCCAGGCCGCTTCTCCACCATCGACCGCACACCTTCTTTGACATCCTCGCTAGCCATCAACTTCTTGACTAGCAGAGGCAATGCTTGTGCAGCAGCGGTTTCCCCTTCATACCGGGCCTGTCGCGCAGACATCAGCGTCGCTTGAACGCCGAGCGGCGCCTGCCGGGCGATCCGCTCGGCCAGTTCAATCGCCCGGGGCAGCAAGTCTTCACTGGCCATGACTTCCTGCACCAATCCCAAGTGCAAGGCATCACGGGCGTCGAATTCATCACCGGTCAACAACCAGCGCATGGCGTTCCCCCAACCGGAGACTTGATGCAGGCGCAGGGTGGCGCCGCCGAACGGGAAGAGCCCGCGTTGCACTTCCATCTGCGCGAACCGGGTGTTGCTGGCGCACAGGTTGATGTCAGCGGCCAGCATCAACTCGATGCCGATGGTCAGGCAATAGCCCTGGGCGGCGACGATTACCGGTTTGCTGACCCTGGGGCCAGCGAACACCCCCCACGGATCACAGCCGCCAGCGGGTACCTGCCAGCCTTCGGCGAGTGTAACGCTGGCATTGACCAGGTCGAGCCCGGCGGTAAAGTGCTCGCCATGAGCGAACACCACCGCCACGCGCGCCTCGCTGTCGGCTTCGAACTCGCCATAGGCCAGGCTCAATGCGTTGAGCAGGTCGAGATCGAAGGCGTTGCGCTTGGCCACCCGATCCAGACCGATCATGAACACATGACCATGCCGTTCGCGGCTGACTCGACTGGAGCTGGGCTGATTCATGGAGTGATCCTCGGGGTGGGAAAGGCGTGCCGGACCGGCGGTCTGCACGGCAAAGGGTGAACCGTTTTAGCGCCATCACCCGCAAGGCCGGGCCTTTGAAAAGTAGACGGCTGATCGATTATTCGCAAAGCCTGTGACACAACGGTGTATCCGGTGGATTTCCGATAAAAAAAGCTCCCTTTTTGGGCAAATTCCGGTATAGTGCGCGCCGGCCTTTAGCCGGGCCGCGTTTAGGTAGAGCAATTCCCCGAAGTCAGCTTCGGCTGCACGTCCGTACTGCGGACTCTCCCTTGACGATTCTTTTCATTCATTCGTTTTCGCAAATCCCCGCCGACAAAGCTGCCAGGGCGACTCTTGAGTCTCAACACGGCACGCGCAGCTTTGGAGCATGGGTCTTTGCGGATGCACTTAGAGGCAGACCCATGACCCAGGAAACCGGCGGCTTCGCCGCTTTTAATCTTAATCCGAATATTCTTGCAGCCGTCACCGCGACTGGCTACGAAGAACCATCGGCTATTCAGCAGCAATCGATCCCGATCATCATGGCCGGTCACGACATGATTGGTCAGGCGCAAACCGGTACGGGTAAAACCGCTGCGTTCGCCCTGCCGATCCTGCATCGCATCGATCCTGCAAAGCGCGAACCGCAAGCCCTGATCCTGGCCCCAACTCGTGAGTTGGCGCTACAAGTTGCAACCGCTTTCGAAACCTACGCCAAGCAAATGCCGGGCGTAACTGTTGTGGCTGTCTACGGCGGCGCGCCGATGGGCCCACAGCTGAAAGCAATCCGTAATGGCGCACAGATCGTTGTCGCCACTCCGGGCCGTCTGTGCGACCACCTGCGTCGCGACGAAAAAGTACTGGCGACCGTGAACCACCTGGTTCTCGACGAAGCCGACGAAATGCTCAAGCTGGGCTTCATGGACGACCTGGAAGTTATCTTCAAGGCTCTGCCTGCAACCCGTCAGACCGTATTGTTCTCGGCCACCTTGCCGCAGTCGATCCGTGCCATTGCCGAACGCCACCTGCGCGATCCGCAACACGTGAAGATCCAGACCAAGACCCAGACCGTTACCGCGATCGAGCAGGCTCACCTGCTGGTTCACGCTGACCAGAAGACTTCGGCCGTTCTCAGCTTGCTGGAAGTGGAAGATTTCGACGCCCTGATCATGTTCGTGCGCACCAAGCAAGCGACCCTGGACCTGGCCAGTGCCCTGGAAGCCAAAGGCTACAAAGCCGCTGCGCTGAACGGTGACATCGCCCAGAACCAGCGTGAGCGCGTGATCGACTCCCTCAAGGATGGCCGTCTGGACATCGTTGTGGCGACCGACGTTGCTGCCCGTGGCCTGGACGTTCCGCGCATCACTCACGTGTTCAACGTTGACATGCCGTACGACCCGGAGTCCTACGTTCACCGTATCGGCCGTACCGGCCGCGCCGGTCGCGAAGGTCGTGCACTGCTGCTGGTGACTCCGCGTGAGCGCCGCATGCTGCAAGTGATCGAGCGTGTAACCGGTCAAAAGGTTGCTGAAGTTCGCCTGCCGGACGCTCAAGCCGTTCTGGATGCGCGCATCAAGAAACTGACCAACAGCCTGTCGCCGCTGGTGGCCGATTCCGAATCGACTCACGGTGATCTGCTCGATCGCCTGACCGCCGACATCGGTTGCAGCCCGCGTGCCCTGGCCGCAGCCCTGCTGCGCAAGGCAACCAACGGTCAGGCGCTGAACCTGGCCGCAATCGAGAAAGAGCGTCCACTGGTGCCGAACAACGCACCGCGTGGCGATCGTCCAGAGCGTTCCGGTGATCGTCCTGAGCGTGGTGACCGCGAGCGTCGCGCTCCGATACCTCTGGCTGAAGGTCGTGCCCGTTGCCGTACCGCGCTGGGCGCGCGTGACGGTATCGCTGCCAAGAACCTGCTGGGCGCCATCCTCAACGAAGGTGGTCTGGCACGTGAAGCGATCGGTCGCATCCAGGTCCGTGACAGCTTCAGCCTCGTCGAGTTGCCGGAAGATGGTCTTGAGAAGTTGCTGACCAAGCTGAAGGACACTCGTGTTGCCGGCAAGCAGTTGAAGCTGCGTCGCTACCGCGAAGATTGATCCGCTTTCGGGCTGATTGATCGAACATGAAAAATCCCCGACTGGTTCGGGGATTTTTTTTGCCTGCTGATTTGTGGCCGACGCTTGAGCCCTGTGCGAGCCTGCTCGCGAAGGGAGCAACTCGGTCCATGGGCTAGCCGAATCGGTAGATGTCCATGCCCAGCGCACCCATGGTGAACCCCTGATGGGCAATGCTGAACGGCCCACCGGCGGCCCGGGCAAAGTACAGCGGTAACAAGTGTTCGTCGCTGGGATGGTTGCGCACGGCATTCGGCGCCTGCGCACGATAGTCGTGCAGCGCGGCTTCGTCGTTCGCCGCGAGTTTGTCGATCATCCAGTCGCGAAACGCCAGGGCCCAGGGCTCAACACTCTCGGGGCCGGCATGCCAATCCAGTTCCCGCAGGTTGTGGGTGATACTGCCTGAGCCGATCAGCAGGACTCCGTGCTCGCGCAGGCTGGCCAGCGCGTGGCCAACGCGGGTCTGCAGGGTGGGGCCGCCACGGGTGGGCAGCGAAACCTGGACAATCGGAATGTCTGCCTGCGGATACATCAGCGATAAAGGCACCCAGACGCCATGGTCGAAAGGCCGATTGCTGTCGATACGTGCTGGAAAGCCAGCGGTTTTCAATAACCCGGCAACCTCTGCGGCGAGTCGTGGGTCGCCTGGGGCTGGGTACTGCACTTCGAACAGGGCTTTGGGAAAGCCACCGAAGTCATGCCAGGTTTCCGGTTGTGGATTGCCGCTGACCAGCAGCTCATTGCTTTCCCAGTGTGCGGAAACAATCACGATGGCTTTTGGCTTCGGTATCTCGGCGGCCAGGCGGGCGAGTGCCGGCCCGCTGGCGCCGGGTTCCAGGGCGAGCATGGGGGAGCCGTGGGAAATGTACAGGCTGGGGAACATGAATGAGCTCCTGAGAGTTAAGATGCAACATCTTCAGTCAGATCATTAATCTAAATCTAATATAAGTTTTAGGGTGTTTTGATCGAATTTTCGGGGTTATTTATGCAGCCGGAGTTTTGGCACAAAAAGTGGGCGGCGAACCAGATCGGCTTTCACCTGCCGCAGGTGAACCCTCATCTGAAGCGGTTCTGGCCGGCGTTAAGCCTTGAAGAAGGCGCGCGCGTGTTGGTGCCGTTATGTGGAAAGAGCCTGGATTTGCTATGGCTCGCCCATCAAGGCCATGAGGTCTTGGGAGTCGAACTGTCGGAAAAAGCCGTCGAGGAGTTTTTCAGCGAACATGGCTTTGATCCGGCTGTCAGCGAGCAGGGGCCGTTCAAGGTTTATCGGGCAGGTTCCATTGAGCTGTGGTGCGGTGATTTCTTCGAGCTGACGGCAGGCGATGTTGCCGATTGCTCCGCGCTTTATGATCGCGCGGCGTTGATCGCGTTGCCAGCGGAAATGCGCGAGCGCTACGCCGCCCATTTGAGGCGGATACTGCCGAAGGAGTCCCTTGGCCTGATGATTACCCTGGACTATGACCAGGCGCAAATGCCCGGCCCGCCGTTTGCTGTACTCGATGATGAGGTGCGGCGGTTGTTCGGGGATTCCTGGACGCTGAAGATCCTGGAAGATCAGGATGTGTTGAGTGAAGGCGGGAAATTCCTGGAGGCGGGTGTCACGCGGCTTGAGGAGCGGGTGTATCGGGTTTCCAGTCGGTAAAACTGTGTTGTTTTTGCTGGCCTCATCGCGAGCAAGCTCGCTCTTACAAGGGACCTGCGTCGTTCACAAAACCTTGTGGGAGCGAGCTTGCTCGCGATGAGGCCCTCACACATACCAATAATTAGCAGACAAAAAAAGGCCCGCATCGCTGCGGGCCTTTCTATTCAAGGTAGAGCCTCTTAGCCCCGGCGACGAGCCAGTGCGTCGATACGCTCTTCCAGCGGCGGGTGGCTCATGAACATGCGAGCGAACCCTTGCTTGATGCCGCCGTTGATGCCGAAGGCATTCAGGGTGTCGGGCATGTGCACCGGCAGCCCCTGTTCCGCCCGCAGGCGTTGCAGGGCGCCAATCATCGCGGCGGTACCGGCCAGGTTTGCACCGGCTTCGTCGGCCCGGAATTCACGCTTGCGCGAGAACCACATGACGATGGCGCTGGCCAGGATGCCCAGAACCAGTTCGGCGAAGATGGTCGCCACGTAGTAGGCAATGCCCTGGCCTTCTTCGTTCTTGAAGATCACCTTGTCGACGAAGTTGCCGATGATCCGTGCGAAGAACATCACGAAGGTGTTCACCACGCCCTGAATCAACGCCAGGGTAACCATGTCGCCATTGGCCACGTGACCGATTTCGTGGGCCAGGACGGCTTTCACTTCATCCGGCGAGAAGCGCTCGAGCAAACCTTGGCTGACCGCGACCAATGCGTCGTTCTTGTTCCAGCCGGTAGCGAAGGCGTTCGCCTCGTAGGCCGGGAAGATACCGACTTCGGGCATCTTGATCCCGGCTTCGCGGGACAGTTGCTCGACGGTTTGCAGCAGCCATTGCTCGTGACGGGTGCGTGGCTGGGTGATGATCTGGGTGCTGGTACTCATTTTCGCCATCCACTTGGAGATGAACAGCGAGAACAATGAACCTGCGAAACCAAAGACCGCACAGAAAATCAGCAGCTGATTGAGGTTGAGGTCAACCCCATTGGCCGCCATGAACCCGTTGAAGCCGAAAAGGCTCAGGGTGATGCTGGCAATCAGCACGACCGCCAGGTTAGTGGCCAAGAACAGCAGGATGCGCATCATGGTTGTAGAAATCTCCTCATGCTAAAGATGTAGCGTACTGCGGGGTATATAAGGTGCTGCACCGGGGTATTCAACCGGGTGACTATTTCAAACTGTGTCCTACGGCAACAGTCTAGCTGCTTGCAGGGCATTTCCGACAAGTATGCGGGAAGTGTTTGTCAGTCAATTCGTGTCGAAGGCCCCGCCTTTGTTAGGCGTGAGCAGGCAAGGCGCTGTCCGGCAGCGACAAAGCGACTGCCAGTGGCGCAATGCAAACAAATGTTGCCGGATGAATCACCGTGCGACGTTCGGGGGGCGTCGCACGGTGACAGATCGTTTACTGGCGGTAGGACTTGAGGAAGCCACCGATGCGTCCGATGGCCATCTCCAGCTCATCGACACGCGGCAGGGTCACGACGCGGAAGTGGTCTGGCCATGGCCAGTTGAAGGCGGTGCCTTGTACCACCAGCAGCTTTTCGGAGAGCAGCAGGTCCAGGACGAACTTTTCGTCGTTATGGATCGGGCAGACCTTGGGGTCGATCCGCGGGAATGCATATAGCGCGCCCATCGGCTTGACGCAGCTCACGCCCGGAATGTCGTTGAGCAACTCCCAGGTGCGGTTGCGTTGCTCCAGCAGGCGGCCCTGCGGCAGCACCAGGTCATTGATGCTCTGATAGCCACCCAGGGCGGTCTGGATCGCATGCTGGCTCGGCACGTTGGCGCACAGACGCATGTTCGCCAGCATGTCGATGCCTTCGATGTAGCTCTGTGCGTGGTGTTTCGGGCCGGAAATGGCGATCCAGCCGGAACGGAAGCCGGCCACGCGATAGGACTTGGACAGACCGTTGAAGGTCAGGCACAGCAGGTCCGGCGCCAGGGAGGCGGTGCAGATGTGCACGGCATCGTCGTAGAGAATCTTGTCGTAGATCTCGTCGGAGAACACCACCAGATTGTGCTGGCGGGCCAGTTCCAGCATGCCCAGCAGCACTTCCTTCGAATACACCGCGCCGGTCGGGTTGTTCGGGTTGATGATCACCAGGGCCTTGGTGTTCGGGGTGATCTTGGCCTTGATGTCGGCCAGGTCCGGCCACCAGTTGGCTTGCTCGTCGCACAGGTAATGCACCGGATTGCCGCCGGACAGGCTCACGGCTGCGGTCCACAACGGATAGTCCGGCGCCGGCACCAGCACTTCGTCGCCATTGTTGAGCAGGGCCTGCATCGACATCACGATCAGTTCGGAAACGCCGTTGCCCAGGTAAATATCTTCAATGCCGACGCCTTCCACCTGCTTTTGCTGGTAGTACTGCATCACGGCCTTGCGCGCACTGAACAGGCCCTTGGAATCGCTATAGCCCTGGGCGGTCGGCAGGTTGCGGATCACGTCCTGGAGGATTTCATCCGGTGCTTCGAAACCAAAAGGCGCCGGGTTGCCGATGTTCAGCTTGAGGATGCGATGGCCTTCCTCTTCCAGGCGCTTGGCGTGCTTGAGCACCGGGCCGCGAATGTCGTAGCAGACGTTGGCGAGCTTGTTCGATTTGCTGACCTGCATGGCGATGTGTTCCCGAAAATGAACGATCCAGACGGCCTTTGGACAACCGTGCTGGGAATCCTGCGTATTCACACAGGCCTGACGCCTTGAGATGCAGCACCCATATTTCCGTTTGAATGCGCGTGGACTGGCTGCCAGACTGGCGTTTGACGAGGCGCAATCATACGTGCCGCCCGATCCGTGGAAAAGGTACAGATCGGGCTTTTTCAGCCGCTGAGGTGTGATGATGGAAAAGTTGGAAAAAACCCTGGAAGAATGGAAGGCGATGCTCGACCCAGAGCAGTACAACGTGTGCCGTCTCAAAGGCACCGAACGTCCGTTTTCCGGCAAATACAACGCCACCAAGACCGACGGTATCTACCACTGCATCTGCTGTAACGAGCCGCTGTTCGACTCCTCGACCAAGTTTGATTCCGGCTGTGGCTGGCCGAGCTTCTATGCGCCGATCGGCAACAGCGCCATGACCGAAATCCGTGATGTCAGCCATGGCATGATCCGCACCGAAGTGGTCTGCGCCAAATGCGACGCGCACCTGGGGCATGTATTCCCTGATGGTCCACCGCCGACCGGTCTGCGCTATTGCATCAACTCGGTGTGCCTGGACCTGGTGCCCCGCTCGTAATGCGAGCCCTGTAGGAGCTGGCTTGCCAGCGAAGAGGCCCTCAAGTACAGCGGTGCATTAAAGGACGCCATCGCTGGCAAGCCAGCTCCTACAGTAAATCTGTATTGGGGGGAGATCGATTATTTAAATTGCACGCAATTCAATTGCTCGCTATTTTGTTATTTCTTCCATTCACTCGGACCCTCAAACATGAGCGACAACCTGCTGAGCATCCCTTGCACCACCATCAAGGGTGAGCAAAAGACCCTGGCGGATTTCGCCGGCAAGGCCGTGCTGGTGGTCAACACGGCCAGCAAGTGCGGTTTCACTCCGCAGTACAAAGGCCTGGAAGAGCTGTGGCAGACCTACAAGGACCAGGGCCTGGTGGTGCTCGGTTTTCCCTGCAACCAGTTCGGCAAGCAAGAGCCGGGCAACGAAGGGGCGATCTCCGAATTCTGCGAACTGAACTTCGGTGTCAGCTTCCCGTTGTTCAAAAAGATCGACGTAAACGGTGCCGACGCCCATCCACTGTTCGTGCAATTGAAAAAGCGCGCACCGGGTGTGCTGGGTTCCCAGGGCATCAAGTGGAACTTCACCAAGTTCCTGATCGGCAAGGACGGGCAACTGGTCAAGCGCTTCGCTCCGGCGACCAAGCCGCAGGACCTGACCCGCGAGATCGAAGCCCTGCTCAAATGAATACCTTGTCAGTCGATTCCCTGAAGCTCGACAGCCAGCTGTGTTTCAAGCTGTACGCCGCTTCCCGGGCGGTCATTCGCGCCTACAAGCCAATGCTCGATCAGTTGGGCCTGACTTACCCTCAGTACCTGGCGATGCTGGTGCTGTGGGAGTGGCAGCAAGCGGCCCCGGAGCAGCCGACCGTCAAGGCGCTGGGCGAGCGCCTGGCCCTGGATTCCGGCACGCTGACTCCGTTGCTCAAGCGCCTCGAACAACTGCAATTGGTGCAGCGTCAGCGTTCGGCGCGCGATGAGCGTGAAGTGCATCTGAGTCTGTCGCCAGCCGGCACGGCCCTGCGCGATCAGGTCGGGCCACTCAAGGCCCGCCTGTTGTGCGACAGCGGGGTCGACCTGAACCGTCTCAACGATTTGCGCGATGGCCTCGATCACTTGTTGGGACAGATCAAGGCGCTGTCGTAGCGGGAATCCACAAGTCCAGCAGGGTGGCCAGTTCTTCCCGCCGGAAGGGTTTGGCCAGGTAGTCACTCATGCCCGCGGCACGACAGCGTTCGCGCTCTTCCGACATGGCGTTGGCCGTCAGGGCGACGATGGGCAGTTGGGGCCAGCGGCCGCTGCGGCGGATTTGCCGGCTGGCCTCATAGCCGTCCATCACTGGCATGTTGCAGTCCATCAGCACCAGATCGAACTCCCGTTGTTCGAGTTGATCGAGTGCTTCGCCACCATGGGCCGCGGTGGTTACCTCGCAGCCGAGTTTGCCGAGCATGCCCTTGGCCACCAGTTGGTTGACCGGATTATCTTCCACCAGCAGCACGCGCCCGCGGCGCTGCGGGCTTTGCGCGTCGAGTGGGACATTGTTGATCGGGTGGGTTTGCGGTTGCAGGATTCGCCGCAACAACTGATGCAGCGTATTGCGTGCCAGAGGGCGGGCCTGCTGTTGCAAGGGGGCAAGGGCGTTGACCTCTTCACTGGGCATGAAATTGCCATAAGCGGTAACCAGCAGGATCGGCGCGCTGAGGGTGGGGCGCAAATTGAACAGGCATTCGGGGCAGTCGGTGATGAGCACGTCGGCCGCCAGGCCAAGCAGTGGGTCATCCATAGAGCGTCGTTCGTAGTCCAGGCCCCAGCCAGGCAACAGGCCGTTCAGCAGTTCGCCCAGCCCGCTGCTGGCGGCCGTGATGGCGATGACTTTGCCCTTGAGCGAAACAGCAGGCATTGCACGGGTATGGCTGGGCAATGGCAAGTCCGCGCAGAACTGGCTGCCAAAACCCGGCTCGGAGTCGATCGTCAGGCGCCCTTGCATGGCTTCGCAAAGGTTGTAGGTCAGTGCCAGGCCCAGCCCGGTGCCGCCAAATTGGCGGGTAATACCGGCGCCGGCCTGAGTGAAAGGCTGGAAAATTTTCACCTGGGCATCCTGAGGGATGCCGATGCCGGTGTCACAGACTTCGATTCTGACGCCGTCCCCGAACGTCGACAGACGCACGTCGACACGCCCGAAACGGGTGAATTTGAGGGCGTTGGACAGAAGATTGCTGACGATCTGCCGCACCCGGGTCGGGTCGCCGAGCACGAGTGTCGGGAAATGCGGGTCGATCAGGCAGGTCAGCTCGACGCTGGGGGCGGCGTTCTGCGATAACAGGTTGGCAGTGTCTTCGATCAGCGAGCCGAGGTCGAAGGGGATGTGTTCGAGTTCGAGTTGGCCGGCATCGAACTTCGACAGGTCGAGAATATCGTTGAGCAATTCCACCAGCACTTTGCCCGAGTCATGGGCGATGGACAGCTGTTGCTGTTGTTCGGCAGTCAGCGGCCCGTCGAGGGACAGCGCGATCATCCCGAGCAAGCCATTGAGGGGCGTGCGGATTTCATGGCTCATGTTGGCCAGGAACACCGAGCGGGCGTCGGCCATGTCCAGTGCTGTGCTGCGAGCGACTTCCAGTTCCTCGTTGGATTGGCTCAGCCGGGCATTGATCGCGTTGAGTTCGGCAGTACGGGCCGAGACGATGTTTTCCAGCTGGCCGAGATACTCGGTCAGGCGGTTTTCCGCATTGCGCCGCTGCTGGATTTCGGTGGCGATGTTTTTGAATTGCTGGTTGGCAACCTTGACCAACACGCCGATCTCATCGTCGGCGTGCCCGGCGGGACACTCCAGTGAGGTCGGCTCGGTGCTGCTCGGGTCGCGACCGCTGAGTTCACGGATGACCCGCACCAGGGGCTTGGTCAGCATCACATAGAACAGCGCCAGCAGGATGCCGGACAGCAGCAGGCTGCGGGCGAAACCATTGAGCAGGGTCACTTCGGCCCGGCGCAGGAACCGGTCGCCGAAAGCGTAAGTATCGACGTTCAGTCGTAGCGTACCCAGGGATTCGTTGGGTAAATGATCGAGGTAAAGCCGGTCTTCGAACTGTCGGTTGGCACCGAACAGGAAGTCACTGAGCATCCGGTATCCGTTTTCCACACCGGGTCGCTTGACGCTGGCCAGCACGGTGCCGTTGTTGTCGGTCAGTTTCACGCCAGTGATCGCTGGCGAGCGCAGCAGGCCCAGGGTCAGTTCCTTGGCGAGTTCGGCGTCGATGTTGTAGGCAATTCGCGAGGCCGGGTTGTGGCTGATTTCCAGTAATGAAAGGATTTCACGATTGATGGAGGCGTCTTCACTGGCATAATCGATGCCTATTTGCAGCAGGCTGAGCAGCGTGCCCAGAATGAAACCGACCAGCACGGTAAGCCGGGCTTGCTTGAATGACAGCCGGTTGGTGAATTTGATGTCCATGGAGGGGTGAACCACTTCCGTTTCCTTTCGCTGCTCAAGCATAGTCGATCATGCCTGCCTGTTGATGTTCTCGCGAGGCCTGTACTGCGGGGGCCGCCGCTTGTGTGACGCTGTGTTTCGTCGCTGTATCACCATCATTACTGTGAACGTGCCCGAGGAGAAGTCGTGGATTCCCGATTGAATGCTTTTCTTGAACGCGCCGATGCCGTTCTGGCCCGTATCGAGCCATTGCTGCCGGCCCCTCGGCCAGCCATCGACTGGACGCAATGCCTGGCCGCTCGCTGGCAGCGTGAGTCGCGCAGCGGTTATCTGATGCCGTTGGAGGTTTGCCTCGACATGCGCCTGTCGGACTTGATCGGCGTCGACCGGCAAGTCGAGCAGCTTGGGCGCAATACCCGACAGTTTCTCGATGGCATGCCCGCCAACCACGCCTTGCTCTGGGGCTCGCGCGGCACCGGCAAGTCGTCACTGGTGCGCGCCTTGTTGGCCGAGCACGCTCAAGCCGGTTTGCGCTTGATCGAGATTGAGCGTGATCACCTGGCAGACCTGCCGCGAGTGGTCGAACAGATTGGCAAACTGCCCCAGCGTTTCGTGCTGTTTTGCGATGACCTTTCCTTCGAGTCGGGCGAGGGTGATTACCGAGTGCTCAAAAGCGTCCTCGATGGCTCGCTGGAACAGGCGCCGGACAACGTTTTGCTGTACGCCACGTCCAACCGTCGCCACCTGGTGCCGGAAAAGGAAAGCGACAACGAAAACTGGAAACGGGTCGACGGAGAATTGCATCCAAGCGAGGCGGTGGAAGACAAGATCGCGCTATCGGACCGCTTCGGCCTGTGGCTGTCGTTCTATCCGTTTACCCAGGAACACTTCCTCGACGTCGTCGAACACTGGATCGGCCAGTTGGCCGGCAAGGCCGGACTGGCGTGGCAGCGCACCGAGGAACTGGACATTCTGGCGGTACGCTGGGCCACAGGCAGAGGCAATCGCAATGGACGTTGCGCTTATCAATTTGCCCGTTATTGGGTCGGGCTGAAACTGTTGGAGCACAAGGCATGATCGATTTACAAAAGAGCGGCCAGGGCCTCGAAGGCTACGGCATGCTGTACGCGCAACTGGAGTCCTTGCTGGCGGACGAGCGGGATTTCATCGCCAATGCCGCGCAGTTCTCGGCGTTTCTGTTCAATCAGCTCGATGACTTGAACTGGGCCGGCTTCTACCTCAACCGCCATGAAGAACTGGTGCTGGGGCCGTTTCAGGGGCAGATCGCTTGCGTGCGGATTCCGTTCGGTCGCGGTGTATGCGGGACTGCGGCAGCCACCTTGCAGACTCAGTTGGTCGAAGATGTGCACGCGTTTCCCGGTCACATTGCCTGCGACAGCGCCTCGAACAGCGAACTGGTGGTGCCGCTGGTCAAGGACGGCCGATTGATCGGCGTGCTCGATCTCGACAGTCCGAAACTGGCGCGTTTCACTGCACAGGACCAGGCAGGAATCGAACAGCTGGCGGCGATTTTCCTGCGCCTGACCGACTGCTGATCAAGACCCCGGGCCTGCCTTGAGCAGCAGGCCTGACGCCGGTTTTCTCCATGACGGTCAACACCCTGCCGAGGGTGAAGGCATCGTCAAGGCTCTGTCACTTTGCCTTCGTCGTAGTGCTCGATCTGACGTAGTAACGCGTCCTCCAGCTCAAGCATGGCGCGCTCCATGGATTTGCAGCATGCAGCCACTTTTTCGCGGTCGAAATCCTCATGACAGGCTGCTTCGAGTGCCTCGCAGCGGTCGATCAAGCGGGATGCCTGCACTATCCGGGCTGCGCCTTTGATTTTGTGGGCAATGTCCTGCAGCGCCTGCGTATCCCCTGGGCTGGATAGTGCCAACAGTGTTTGCAGATCCTGGCGGTTGCTATTCACCAACTCGTTGAGCAATCGCCGGTTCAACATCGGGTTGCCTCCGGTCATCAGTTTCAACCCGTGCAGGTTGAACGCCGGGGTTGCCTGGGTGGGCCCAATGCCTTCCACCCATTGACTCAAGGCACCGAGGCTGAGGGGTTTGAACAGGCAGTCGTCCATTCCCGCCTGTTTGCAGCGCTGTACTTCTTCCGGTTGGGCGTTGGCGGTAAAGCCGAGAACGGTGCAGGGAGGACGATGGTTTTGTCGTTCATGCTGGCGAATGGCGCGGGCCAGCTCGTAACCGTTCATGACCGGCATGTTGCAATCGGCGATTACCAGATCAAACGCTTGGTCTTTCCATGCATCCAGTCCCTCCTGGCCATTGGCCGCGACGGTAAATCGATGTCCAAGAAACTCCAGTTGCTGGCAGGTGAGCAAGCGATTGGCCGAGTGATCGTCGACTACCAGCACACTCAACGGGGTTGTGGCGACGATGATTTGCGTTTCGACCACCTGGGCTGACTGTTGCGGCGGCAACGTTTCCAGCAGCAGCAACATCTCCACTTGAGTGCCGACGCCCGGCTCGCTGCGCAATTGCAGACTGCCGCCCATCATCTCGCAGAGGTTGCGGCTGATTACCAGCCCCAGCCCTGCGCCCCCCCTGGCCGATTGCATGGCGTTGTCGGCCTGGGCGAAGGGTTCGAACAGGTGCTGTCGATCCTGTTCGCTGATCCCGATACCACTGTCGTGAACCTGCACCCGCATCTGCACGTGCCCGGATTGCGTTGCCGGCTGCAGATCGACAATGACCCGGACCTGACCTTGCTCGGTAAACTTGATGGCATTGCTGATCAGGTTGGACAGCACTTGCTTGAAGCGCAAAGGGTCCAGCAACACATCGGCGGTCGGGTTGGCCGATGGAAACTCCAGTACCAGCTCGAGCTCCTTCTGTCGGGCCAGGCCATCGAAAATCCGCACGACCGAGGCTACGAGTTCACCCGGACTAACGCGCTCCGGGCTCAGGCTCAAGCGTCCTGATTCGATTCTGGCAATGTCGAGAATGTCGCCAATCAGCTCCAGCAACCCTTTCGCCGAGTTGTACGCGACATCGATGGCCGCACGCTCCGGGTGCTGATGATCAAGACGCTTGAGTGTCAGTTCAAGCATGCCAATGATTGCATTCATCGGCGTGCGGATCTCATGGCTCATCGTGGCCAGAAACGTGCTTTTGGCCCGGTTGGCGTTATCGGCACGTTCTTTCGCGCAACGCAGATCATCGAGCAGTTGCCGCCGTTCGCTGATATCGATCCAGCCACCGATAATGCCTTGCACTTTTGCGCTGGAGTCCCGATAGGGAAGAATCCAGTGATAGATCGTCAGCCGCCGGCCGCCAATATGCAGTTCGCGATCGACGATCAAAGGCCTGCCCTCGGCCACCACGCGTTGGTAGTCAGCCTGGTACTCCCGGGCTTCGAATACATTGCTCATCGATCCCTGCATGACACTTTTGCCGATGACATCTTCACGCCTGGCGCTGAACGCTTGCAGGTAACTGTCGTTGCAACTTTGCAGTAGCCCCTGGCGATCACGTACGTAGATCGGATGGGGCGTGCCATTGACCAGCGATCGCATGAACTCGAACTGATCGTTCAACGCACGCTCGGCGGCCTTGCGTTGCTTGATCTGGCGTCGCATGTAGTCGTTCCACGCAATGGAAATCAGCAACAGCACGCCGGCACCGATGACGATCTGGTAGAACAGTCGTTGATAGTTGCGCCAGGTGTTTTGCGAAGACGCCGAATAGCCGCGCCAACGGCTGTTGATGATGCCCAGCTCTTCTGGCGAGATGCTTAGTAACGCCTTGTCGAGAATCGCGTTCAGCTCTTTGGCGCCCTGAGCAGTGGCAAGGGAAAACGCTGCCTGCTCGGTGCCGATGGTGGTGCTGATTTGCAGTGTGTGCTCGAACAGTCGCGACGAAATGAAGTAATTGGCAATGATCAGTGAGTTCACCGCGCCCTCGGCCTGGCCTCCGGCAAGTAACTCTACGGCGCTGAAGGTGTCCGGGGTTTCGATCAACTTGATCCGGGGAAATTCTCTGCGCAGGTAGTCCATGAGTGGATTACCGCGGGCAATGGCCAAGCGCTTGTCCTGCAGCTGCACGAGGTTGGTCGGGCTGTCGGCGGCTTTGCGGGTTAGCAGGACGTAGGAATTTTCCAGAAAGGGTCGGGTAAAGTTCAGTTGGGTTTGACGTTGTGCGCTGGGAAGCAACGCGGCGATCACATCAGCCTTGTTGTTCTTGATCTGTTTGATCATCTCGTCATCGCTCCGACTGCGCTGGATGTCAAAGCGCAAGCCGGTGCGCAGCCTGATCAGCTCAAGCAAATCTGCGGTGACCCCGCGAAAGTTACCGTTGCTATCGAAAAATGTCAGTGGCGCAAAGGCTTCGTTGACGACGACGCGCACTATCGGGTGGCGTGCCAGCCAGCGTTCTTCCCTGTCAGTAAGTTGCAACTTTTGATCGGTCAGCAGAATGTCGCTACCGGCGCTCCAGCGTTTGGCGATGTTTTCCCGTTCACTGGAGGGGATGGCCGTGATCGTCGCGTTGATGATGCCAAGCAGCTCGGGGTTGTTCCTGTTAACGGCGAAGCTGAAACCATAGGCTTCATGTTTTCCGAAGTTGGCCATCCGGATGTTGTTCAGGTATCCCTTGTTGATCATGTAGTGAGTTGAAATGGTATCACCGAGAAACACGTCCGCCTGATCGAAAGCAACGGCGTTGATTGCATTCTGGTAGGAGGGATAGGACGTGATGATCGCCTTCGGATACAGCGCCCTGACTTCCGTCAGCGGCAAGTAGTGATACACCATGCTCAGGCGCAATCCAGCCAGGCCATCGGTGAGGGATCGGGTTTCCCTTTCGCGGGTCACCAATACGGGTTGGTCGACGGCATAGGGTATCGACAGTGCAATGTCGGCATTGCCAGCTTCGAATCCATTGGCGGTGCCTAGCAGATCGACTTCGCCGCTTTCCAGTGCAGCGATCGCGGCCCCTCGGGATTCGAAACGCTGAACCGTGACGGGCAAACCGGTTATTTTTCCCAGAAGACCCGCGTAATCGGCGGTAAACCCTTCATAGTCTTGCCCACTGGTGGTCAGGTCGAAAGGGGGGTAGTCCGGGGCCGACGTCCCGAGCGTCAGTTCATGTTTTTGTTTTATCCATTGCCGTTGGGATTCATCCAGTCGAACCTCCATTGCTCCGGCCTTCGAACGGCTGAGCAGCGTGTAGTGTTCACTGTTCGGTGCCCCGAACAACGAGGTGCTCAGGCATAGACCAGCAGTCACCTGTATCAGATAAACTTTCAAACGGCTGGGCATCGAGGGGCTCACACTAGCGCGTTTCGTTTAGCCAACTCGATTAGTTCAACCAGGGATTTGGCTTTGAGCTTCTGCATGAGGCGCTTTTTGTAGGTGCTCACGGTCTTGTTGCTCAGAAACATCCCGTTGGCGATTTCCTTGTTTGTGCGACCTTGGGCAAAAAGTTGCAAGACCATCAGTTCCCGGTCGTTTACGGATTTGAACAGTTCCAGTTCGATGCAGCGTGTTTCATCTCCGCGGATGGGGTTCAAGGCCTCGCTCGGAAAATAGTTGTAACCTGCAAATACCGCTTTTATGGCGCTGACCAGTTCACTGATGTCTTCTTGTTTGCAGACATAGCCCGAGGCGCCGGATTGCATGCAACGAATGCCGAAAAGTGTCGGGCATTGTGCTGTCAGTACCAGTGTTTTAATAGGTGTATTCATTGCGTTGAATCGGGATAACACTTCCAGGCCATCCAGTTTTGGAATGCTGATGTCGAGAATGACCAGATCCGGCATGCATTCGCGAACCATCTGCATGGCGTCGACCCCATTGTCAGTTTCGCCAACGACTTTGTAACCTTCATGTTCCAGCAGCATTCGAACGGCAAGGCGGATAACCGGGTGATCGTCGACAATAAAAACGGAGTTCATAATCAAGTCCCATGCGAGCTCAAATAAAGCGCGCACCTTAGCTCAGATACTTGAAGGGCCGCATGAACTGACCGAGCTTCAGCAGCAATATAGGAGAAATCCTACAAATTAAAAGGAATGGGACTACGTATCAACTAGGTTTCTTATTAGGAAGGATAAGAAAGTCCAGCGCTTTGGTGCACTTTGGAAGGAAGTTGTTTGTAAGTTTTACGCTGGGTTTTTTCTGGCTTTTATATGTTTCTTTTTTCTATAGTGGTGCTGAGGTCAATAAGTCTCTAAATTCAGATTGTTTCAGCGGTTTTATCAAGTATCCCAATAATGGCAGCCCGTAATCAGTGGCCGTTTTTACAAGCTCATCCAATTCAGACGGTGTCAGGCTACTCAGAATGATCGCCTGTCTGATCAGCCCTCGCTGGCTGGCGAACCGGACCAGATCGAGTCCCGTCAGATCGGGCAGGCATTGATCGCATAGAAGAATGTCGAACGGTTGGTCGGCCCTGAGCATTTGTTGCATGGCGCCTTTGGCGCTATCGGAAGTAGTCAGCCGGGTGAAGCCATAACTTTCCAGCAGGTATTGAGTGGCTATTAGTTGGAAGGGGTGGTCTTCCACCACGAGGATGCGTAGATCGTCTTCGGCCATGGGGAGTACTTCATCTGTCAAACAGAAGGGAGGGCGATTGTTTCGCGAGAGTGCCGGACAAGCGATCAGTTTGCTCGACAGGTGCTGTAGGGCGATTCGATGAAACTTGAGTGCTGTTGGAGTTTGAAGGGGGGATCAGCCATTACGAATGCCGTAATGGCTGATCAATCGATACACCTCAGTGGCTGGCGCGTCCGGTCATTTCCAAGGCCATGTCACTGGCATAGCTGTCGGTCATGCCAGCGATGAAATCAATCATGCGCAAAAACGAAGTGTGCAAGGGGCCATGAGGGTCGGGTGCATTGTTGCCCAGCAGATCAAGGATACGACGGCTCTTGAACGACGGCGTACGTCCATTGTGTTGCTCCAGCGCTGCGCCACAAAAGGCGTTGAGCAGGATTTCCAGTGTGGTGTAGGCACCGATCTCGTGCAGAGTCTTGCGCTTGTCCTGGAAGATTTTCTTGCGGGCCATGTCCTTGGCATTCAGCACGCAACGCTTGGCGGGACCGTGCATGTGTTCCACCAGGTCGCCGCAAAGCGTACCGGCCAACAGCGCATCCTGTTGCTCGACAAACGCCCGGGCCGCGGCATTGGTCAAGTGCTCTATGGCTTTACCGCGCAGGATCGCCAGTTTGCGTCGGCGCGAATCGCCGGGACCGAGCTGGCGATAGGTCTCAGGCAAGTCATCGCCCACCAGCCCCAGCAGCAGGGACTCGACTTCGGCGTATTCCAGCAACTCCATTTCCAGGCCGTCTTCCAGGTCGATCAGTGCATAGCAGATGTCGTCGGCAGCCTCCATCAGGTACACCAGAGGATGTCGCGCCCAACGTTGCTCCTCCAGTTGTGGCAGGCCAAGTTTATGGGCGATCTGCTCGAGTAGCGGCAGCTCGCTCTGATAACAGCCGAACTTGTGTTTCTTGTAGCCCAGCGAGTCGGCGTGCCTGGCCGTCCATGGATACTTCAGGTACGTGCCCAGCGTTGCATAGGTCAGTCGGGTGCCGCCGTCGAACTGGTGATACTCCAGTTGAGTGAGTACCCGAAAGCCCTGGGCATTGCCTTCGAAATTCAGGAAGTCATTGCGCTCGGCTTCATTCATTGCATCCAGCCAGCCACGGCCGGCGGCTTGCTGGAACCAGTGCCGGATCGCGTCTTCACCGGAATGGCCGAAAGGCGGGTTGCCGATGTCGTGTGCCAGGCAAGCCGATTGCACCACCATTCCCAGGTCGCTGGGTTCGCACCAGTCGGGCAGGGCATTGCGGATGGTTTCGCCGACCCGCATGCCCAGTGAGCGACCCACGCAACTGACTTCCAGCGAGTGGGTCAGGCGCGTATGAATGTGATCATTGCTGGACACCGGATGGACCTGGGTCTTGCGCCCGAGGCGGCGGAAAGCGCCCGAGAAAATAATGCGGTCGTGGTCTTTGTGAAAAGGGCTGCGGCCGAGCTCTTCAGGGCTGTGCAGAGGTTTTCCGAGGCGTTCGCGGGTAAGCAGGGTGTGCCAATCCAAGGCAGGTCTCTCCGTCAGGTGACTGATGGCCTAGCTTCCTGTTTCGCGCCGTGACCTGCAAGCGGAACTACAACTCGGCGGCGTCGATATCGAGGCCTCCTTGTAAGATTTTTTTGGAGGGTGCCTGTTGACCGGGTAGGCACACAGGATTGCACCCCTCGATAGAGGGGCGTATCCCGTCGGCATGGCAAGAATACAGCCAGAAAAAACTGGTCAGTCTTTGCGCGAAGAGCCCTGCGTGATCAGTTTGATCAGCGGCGCCAGTGTGGCGCCGAGCCGGACCAGCCGGGTCAGGCTGCTGAGGCCGCCACCGTTTTTTGCACCCTTGCCGCTCAGAAAGCCCAGCAAGGTGACGGCGGCCACGCCCCAGAGTGGTGCGTGCTTGATACCAAAACCGTCCTGCAGGTTTTGTGTGATCCCGCGCACCCGCTGCAAAGGTTGCAGCAGTTGCGCGGATTCGTGGCGGATTTCCTGACGATGCATTTCCATGCGCAAGCGGATCAGGGCCTTGCGCATTTCCGTGCGTGAACTGTTGTGTGGCAATTCAGGCAGGCTCATGGCAGCAGGCGCTCCCGATCGTTGGCCAGCTCTTGCAGCGTGCCGTGGAAGGGCGAGGACTCATCGAAAATCGCCGCTCTCAAACGCATTCCACAGAAGATGGCGGCGAGGGTGTAGAACGCGCAGAGCCCGCAGATGGCAGTCAGACGATTAGTGTCCCAGAACACAATAAGCACCAGCGTCGACAGCCCCACCAACAGCAGCAATGCAAATACCAGGGCCAGGCCGGCAAACAGCAACAGGCTGACGGTGCGGGCTTTCTGTTCCTGCAATTCGATGCCGAACAGTTCGACATGGCTGTGCAGCAACCCAAGGAAGGCAGCACCCAGGCGCCGCGATGAGGAGCTGGCTCCCGTTCCAGACGGGACGGATTCACCGATCGACATATCAGCGCCGGCTAGCCAGCAGGCCAATCAGGAACCCCACGCCGGCCGCGATTCCGACGGATTGCCAGGGGTTGGCCTGGACATAGTCTTCAGTGGCGGTGACAGCTGCCTTGCCGCGTTCGCGCAGGGCGTCTTCGGACAATTTCAGGGTTTCACGGGCACGCAAGAGACTGTCGTGTATCTGCTCGCGCAATTCGTCGGCCTGATCGCCGGCCAAGGTCGCGGTGTGCTCCAGCAACCGTTCGGTGTCACTGACCAGTGTCTGAAAATCGTTCATCAGGATTTCTTGAGCAGTCTTTGCCTGGGTGCGGGCCATGGGGGATCTCCTTAAGTGGCTTTCTGATGTGTTCGAGTATGAGCCTTCGGCGAAGGTTCAGTACAAATGACTGGTACAACTTTTGCTATGTCTTGGTGCGCCGGTCTGCACCATTGTGCTATGGCCGGGCATGATTTCAGTAACACCGTAGGGCCAACAATCAAAAACTCGCGTAAACGTCCGGGGCGCGTTTTTCCTGGAGGGCGTCTGTGCGCCAAAGTGGTTCAACGAGATCAGTGCGCTGATGCTTGGAAGCCGCAACTTGGTGCACGGACAGTCATCGCGAACTGCTTTGGTGCTTTTTTCTGCCATAAGGTCTGCCCATCCCATGGAAAACCTGCAAAGCGCTGTGGATACCCTGGTCCATAGCTCCAACACGCTGTTCATTCTGATCGGTGCGGTCATGGTTCTGGCCATGCACGCCGGTTTTGCCTTTCTCGAAGTCGGAACTGTGCGACAGAAAAACCAGGTCAATGCGTTGTCGAAAATCCTCAGTGACTTCGCCGTTTCGACTCTGGCCTACTTCTTTATAGGCTATTGGGTTTCCTATGGCGTGACATTCATGCAGCCAGCGGCCGTGCTCAATGCCGACCATGGCTATGGACTGGTGAAGTTTTTCTTCCTGCTGACCTTTGCCGCGGCGATTCCGGCGATCATTTCCGGAGGGATTGCCGAGCGTGCCCGGTTTGTCCCGCAATTGTGTGCAACCGCGTTGATTGTCGCATTCATCTATCCGTTCTTCGAAGGCGTGGTCTGGAACGGCAATCTGGGCTTGCAAGCCTGGTTGCTCGAACGCTTTGGCGCCGGTTTCCATGATTTCGCAGGCTCCGTGGTGGTGCATGCCATGGGCGGTTGGCTGGCACTGGCGGCGGTGCTGTTGCTCGGGCCACGTAATGGCCGCTATCGCGAAGGTCGCCTGGTGGCGTTCGCGCCATCGAGCATCCCGTTTCTGGCGTTGGGCTCGTGGATCCTGATCGTTGGCTGGTTCGGCTTCAACGTCATGAGCGCGCAAACCCTGCAAGGTGTCAGCGGACTGGTGGCGGTGAACTCGCTGATGGCCATGGTGGGCGGTACGGTGGCGGCATTGATTGTCGGGCGCAACGACCCCGGCTTTCTGCATAACGGTCCGTTGGCGGGGCTCGTGGCAATCTGTGCCGGTTCCGACCTGATGCATCCTGTGGGGGCGCTGGTCACCGGTGCCATCGCGGGAGCCCTGTTTGTCTGGTGCTTTACCGCGGCCCAAGGCAAATGGCGCATCGACGATGTATTGGGTGTGTGGCCGTTGCATGGCTTGTGCGGCGTGTGGGGCGGCATTGCCTGCGGCATTTTCGGTCAAAGCGCCTTGGGCGGTCTGGGTGGGGTCAGTTTGATCAGCCAGTTGATCGGTACTGCACTGGGCGTCACTGTGGCACTGGCCGGCGGGTTTGCCGTGTATGGCGTGATCAAGGCGTTGCATGGATTGCGCCTGAGTCAGGAAGAGGAGTATTACGGCGCGGACCTCTCGATCCACAAGATCGGTGCCGTGAGCCAGGACTGATTCAGGTCTTTTCATCGTCAGGGCAGGGAGCCCAATGGCTCGACTGTTTTTCGGGGCAGGCCTAGAATGGTCAATTCATTATCTGGTTGAGCGCTCATGCTTCCCGAATGTCAGCTGTTCGGCACCCTTGGATGCCATCTCTGTGAAGTAGCCGAAGCCATGTTGATGGAGTTTGTCGAGCGCGGCCTGTTGGTGGAAGTGGTGGATATCGCCGACGATGAAGCGTGGTACGCCGCTTACAGCCTGCGAATTCCAGTGCTGCGACGAGTCGATACCGGCGCTGAACTGGGCTGGCCGTTCAGTGCCGATCAGGTGGTGATATTCCTGCGTTAAGCGGTTTTTGCGTTGGTGACATGTCCCGCCTGTCGAACTTTGCGATTGATCCTCTTGGCTTAATCGGTGCCGATCGGATACTGTATGGTCATACAGTTATTCGTGGCGCCTGCCTTGCCGTTCCTGACTTTCGGGAGTGAGCCGGCAAGCCCGGGCGTGAGAGGGATGAATCGTGGTCAATGTCGAACAGTTGAAGAACAGCGTGAACCGGATGTCCGCAGACGTCGTGCGCGAGGCCGTCGTTGAGTTGCGTCTGGATGGTCTGGTGACCGAAGGGAAAACGCCCTTCAACAAAATGCATTTCAATACCTGTTTCGCAGAAGTCGAAGCCTTGTTTCAACGCGCGGGTTATCACCGGCAACTCGATGTCGTGGGTTACCAGGGATTGTTGTACGCCCTGTATGACCCAACTCGCTGGGAAGCGGTCGATGTGCTGCGCTGGCTCAAGGAGTACACCGAAGCGGCGGCGCACACGCAGATCCCGGCTTGAGGAATCTCCTCCAGGGAGCGTACTCAATTAGTTTTCGCGGGGAAACTAATTGAGAACGGCCCCTAGGTTCATTCCCCTTGCTGTTGGATAATGCCGCTCTGCACTGAGGGTTAGAGCTTTCGTATGTCCACTTCTTCTTTTTCCGCGGCACACAGTCAGGCCAGTACGCTCTACTTGCCACCTGGCTCGTGGCACACCGTTGTCGATTGCCTGTGCGAGCATTTCAGCGCCATCGGTCGTGAACAATGGCTGGACAGAATCGCCCGTGGCCGGGTCCTCGATGGGCAGGGCATGCCGATAGCCCTCGATCTGGCCTACAAGGAAGGTTTGCGGATTCATTATTTTCGCGAAGTGCCGGATGAAAAGCCGATCCCGGTGATCGAGTCGATCCTGTACGCGGACGAGCATCTGGTGGTGGCCGACAAACCGCACTTTCTGCCCGTGACGCCGGCTGGCGAATACGTCGAACAGACGCTGCTCAGGCGTTTGATCCGTCGCCTGGACAATCCGCATCTGGTGCCATTGCATCGCATCGACCGGCATACCGCAGGGCTGGTATTGTTTTCCGCCGATCCGCAGAGTCGTTCGGCTTATCAGTCGTTGTTTCCAACCCGGCAGATCGAAAAGCGTTACGAGGCCATCGCAGCGGCGTTGCCGGACCTTGCTTTCCCGCTGGTTCATAAAAGCCGACTGGTCGACGGCGAACCGTTCTTCCGTATGCAGGAGGGGCCCGGGGCCAGCAACACTGAGACTGCGGTGGAAGTCAGGGCGAAACAGGGGAATCTCTGGCGTTACGGTCTTTACCCGGTGACGGGCAAGAAACATCAGCTGCGGGTACATATGGCAGCGTTGGGAGCCGGTATCTGCAACGACCCGTTTTACCCCGAGGTGCTCAAGGATGCGCAGGATGACTACGCCAATCCATTGAAACTGCTGGCTCAGGGGCTGAAATTTATCGATCCGGTCACAGGCCAGACGCGAGAGTTCGAGAGTGAAATCACCCTGCAATGGTGATCAAAAAGCGAACCTGAAGCGCTGTTCTTCAGGCATGAAAAAGCCCGCATCAAGCGGGCTTTTCTGTATCCGGCGGTGCCAGGATTACAGCTCTTTAACGGTACGAACCTGGTCTTTGTTGATACGGGTCTGTTTGCCGTCGAGCTGTTCGAATTCGTAGAAACCGGAATCCTTGTCGAACTGTGGCGTGTCGACGGCCTGGATTTCGCGACCGTCATTCAAGGTGATCACCGTAGGCGATGCGCAACCGGCGAGGGTGGCGAGACCGAGTGCAAGCATGAACGTGGCGAGGGTCCGTTGAGTCATGAGTGTGTTTCTCCGAATTAGAAATCTTTGGTTACTGAGCGTGAGACGTGCACCGTTCGCGCAAGTTCCTGATTAATCTCAGTCTGACACAGTGTTATGACCGCTTAACAGTTCCGGCGTGTTGAGGTTGGCCAGCCGAGAGTCCTTGTCGGGGCATTGCAGTGCGGTCGCACCGAGCTTGCGCATCAACCGGCCAGGGCTGCGCTCACCTTCGTTCCAGGCGTTTTCAAATGCTGCCCTGTGTAGCACAGGAATCACGCACAACAACGGTTCCCAGTGGTCATCATGCCGCACCATCAGCGGCTTGTCCGGATGCAGGTTGGCGGCCTCGCGCATACTGCCGATCAGCGCCGCATCAATGCCGGGAACGTCACAGGGCAAGACCAACAGATGAGTATGACGAGCCGCTTTCAGGCCTGCACGAATACCGGCCAGTGGCCCGGGGAAGTCACCTTCATCATCGTGGACCAACTGGTCGGCGTAGGGCTCGTACTTCTCAAGGTTGCGATTGCAGGAGATGATCAGGTCATCGGTCAGCGGACGGGTCTTGCGATGCAAGTGCGCAATCAGCGGCTCGCCGTGCCAGTCCAGCAATCCTTTATCCCGCCCGCCCATACGTTGGCCGCGCCCGCCCGCCAGGAGCAGAATGGAGCAGGGTGGCAATTGTGAATTCGAGGTCATGGCAGGTCTCCATGGGAGCGGCGAAAAAACCGAGCGCTGTGATATAACACCGGGCTGTTTCTCCTACAACTGGACGAGCCTATGAAAGCCAAGGCTGATGTGCCTTTCGCACCACTGAATATTGCAGTGCTGACTGTCAGCGATACCCGCACACTGGAAACCGACACCTCAGGTCAGGTCTTTGTCGACCGCTTGACCGCTGCCGGACATAACCTGGCAGCCCGGGTTTTGCTCAAAGATGACCTGTACAAAATTCGCGCGCAAGTCGCCAACTGGATTGCCGATGATGTTGTGCAGGTTGTGCTGATCACCGGCGGAACCGGTTTTACCGGGCGTGATAGCACGCCGGAAGCCGTCAGTTGCCTGCTGGACAAACAGGTTGATGGATTTGGTGAGCTGTTTCGTCAGATCTCGGTTGCCGATATCGGCACCTCGACCGTTCAGTCCCGGACGTTGGCCGGTTTGGCCAACGGCACGTTGGTCTGCTGCTTGCCGGGCTCGACCAATGCCGTGCGCACCGGTTGGGACGGCATACTGGCCGAGCAACTGGATTCGCGGCATCGTCCGTGCAATTTCGTGCCTCACTTGAAACAGGCCGCGCCTTGTGAATCCCGTGGGTAAGCCCGGCAAGTCTGGCAGCCTGATGCCTGTCGAACAGGCGTTGGCGCGCTTGCTGGAAATGGCCGAGGCCTCGAAGATTGTCGAGCGTGAACGCTTGCCGTTGGCGCAGGTACAGGGGCGTGTACTGGCTGAAGACCTGGTGTCGACGCTTGATCTGCCGCCCTGGCCCAACAGCGCCATGGACGGTTATGCCTTGCGCGTGGCCGACTGGACGGGAGCACCGTTGCTGGTCAGTCAAAAGGTGTTTGCCGGCCAGGCCCCCGATCCGTTGCAGCCAGGAACCTGTGCGCGCATTTTCACCGGGGCGCCTGTTCCCGCCGGTGCCGATTGCGTCGAGATGCAGGAAAATGTCGAGGTTCAGGCCGATGAGCGAGTACGTTTCACTGAAGCCTTGACCCAAGGTCAGAACATCCGTCCGCAAGGCCAGGAAACCACCGTCGGCGAGCTGATTCTGCCGGCAGGTACGCGGTTGGGGCCGATCGAGCAAGGGTTGGCTGCCTCATTGGGGTGCGCTGAGCTGGAGGTGGTTCGCAAAGTGCGTGTGGCGGTGCTGTCCACCGGCGACGAATTGATTGAGCCTGGGCAGGCGCTGGGGCCGGGACAGATCTACAACAGCAACCGGGTGTTGTTGTGCAGCTGGTTGCTGCGTTTGGGGTGTGAGGTCGTCGACGCGGGAATTCTGCCAGACAATCTGCCAACCACTCGCTCCCGATTGGGTGAATTGAAGGATGTCGACCTGATCCTCTCGACCGGTGGCGTATCGGTAGGGGAAGCCGATTTTCTGGGCATCGCCTTGCGCGAAGAGGGCGAATTGACGCTATGGAAGCTCGCCATCAAGCCCGGTAAACCGCTGACCTTCGGACATTTTCGCGGAGTGCCGGTGATTGGCTTGCCGGGCAATCCGGCATCGACCCTCGTGACTTTTGCATTGTTGACCAGGCCCTATCTCCTGCGCCGTCAGGGTGTAAAAAACGTCGAACCGCTGAAGGTGCAGGTGCCGGCCGGGTTTGACTGGCTCAAACCCGGCAATCGGCGTGAGTATTTGCGCGCGCGGCTGGAAAACGGCAGGGCGACGATCTACAAAAACCAGAGTTCTGGCGTACTGCGTAGCGCTGCCTGGGCTGATGGACTGGTAGAAGTCCTGGAGGGTTGCACGCTGGGTCAGGGCGATAGCGTATTCTTCATTCCGTTGAGTGAAGTTCTGGGCTGATAGTTTGAGCAGCCTGGTCACACAAAACCCGGTTGATTGAACCGGGTTTTGTGTTGAGGGCCACTCAATGCGCCAGAAGCAATGAAATAACCTGCTCGAAACGGCTATTGGCGATCCATCCAAGGAGGCCGAGGATCACGGCTGTCCCGCAGGCGGAATAGGTAAGCCTGTGCTTGATGGATTTGACGTCATCCAGGACTTCGTCCATGTCCCTGCGTAAGCTCTTGAGGTGTGTTTCCAGCTCGGTGACGCGAGGTTCCATATCAACTTCTCCCGTGGCTTTTGTGCTGTTGCGGTATTCGGCTCGATGGCCTGCATTTTTATTATCTGTGAGCGGCAAGACTGAAATGGCCGGTGATCCGAGGTTTTGGCTTTGCATGGCACGTCCTTGTGGTGTCCTGCTCTAGCCCCCCAAAAATCTACCAATTCAGGTTTTCGGTCAATTGAGCCGATTCCTCACGTTTTGTAAGAAAAATCCTGCCGTGTGGGGGAATCAAGACTGTCCGACTGGAAGTCATTTGTTTTCTTGCGACTTTTAACGGGGAGGCTTCTGGCGTCGACAGCATGTTCGTGCGCGCCTGCCCTGGAATGGGACAACTTGAGTTTCTCGGTTCGCCCGGCGGCGTTACTCGTACATCTGCCTGAGGATTCGCCCCCTAGTCGTCAAGGCTGATGATTTGTTCGCGCACGGCAAACAGCACCAGGCCGGCCACGTCGTAGATCTGCAGGCGTTTCATGATCTGCGAACGGTGGGTTTCTACGGTCTTGACGCTTAGCCCCAGGCCATTTGCGATCTCTCGAGTGGATTTTCCGCGAACGATCAACCGCAGGATTTCCAGCTGACGTGCCGTCAGGTTGTGCGAGTCGGCAGGCTCGGGCGGGTGCTTCTGGTTTCGGGTCAGCGCCTGGGTGATCACCGTGTGGGCAATGGCCGGGCTCAGATAGCGCTCGTTGTTGCGCAAGGCCTCCAGCGCGTGCTCGAGCTCGGTCGCCGTGGTGTCCTTGAGCAGGTAGCCATGGGCTCCGAATTCCAGCGCCTGCATGATCAGGGCCGGGTCGGTGTGCATCGAGAGGATCAGCACCTTGCTCTGCGGGCGCACCCGCTTGAGTTGCTGCAAGGCTTCGAGGCCGCCGGTCTGGCGCATCGAAATATCCAGCAGGACAATATCCGGGGACAGCTGCCCGACCATTTCCAGCAACTGCGAGCCGTCACTGGCCTCACCGATGACGGCATAGCCCGGCAGATCCATTACCAGGGCGCGCACGCCAGCCCTGATCAGCGAGTGGTCATCCACCAGTAGTAAATTACAAGTCAATGCATAACCTTATTCGAGCTGGCCCGTTCGAGCGCACGGGGCGCCCAGGGAAAAAGAGCTTCGATTCGAGTGCCTTTGCCCGGCTCGCTGGTAACGGTCAGCGTGCCGCCCAGTTGATCGATCCGTTCCGACATCCCGGCCATACCGCGTTGCCCTTCACGACCGGGGTCGGTTGCAGGCGCGAAGCCCTGACCATCATCGGTGATCTGCAACTTCAGGCCTTGTGGCAGGCGCTGCAGGCATACCACCAGGTTCTTGGCCTGGGCATGTCGCAGGATGTTGGTGACCGCTTCCTGGGTGATGCGGAAAGCTGCCACGGCCATTTCCTCCGGTATGCCGGTCAGGCGCTGCTGGCATTCCAGACTCCAGTGCACCGGGGTGTTGGTCAGGGTCTTGAGCAGGTGCGCGCGCAGACTGGCTTCCAGCCCGAGGCTGGTCAACTGCCGGGGATTGAGAATGGCGGATACGTCACGAACTTTGGTCAGGGTTTCTTCCAGCGTGTCGCAGAGGACCGAGCATTGCTCCTGGAGTTCTTCGGGCATCCGGCGCTTGAGCCAGTCACTTTGCAGTTTTGCGGCGGTCAGCAATTGACCGATGTCGTCATGCAGTTCCCGGCTCAGCCGGTGACGCTCGTTTTCCTGAACCTGCAACAGCCGGTCGGCCAGTTCCTGGGGCTGGAATTTGATGGATTTGCGCGAGAGGCAGTACTGCACGGCCGCACTGGTCAGCGCCGCAATGTTGAGCACCAGCAATGACAGGGGCAACGGGATGGACAAGCCATAGGTCAACAGACTGCCGAGTGTCGAGCAGGCGCATAACAACAGCGTGAATGTGCGTGCACTTTCTCGAGAAGGTGGCCACGTGGCGATTGACTTGAGGCTGGCGTGCATAGCGGATGGAGCCAATGGATGTTCGCTGCGGGCAGACCGGTCATGCTGGCTGACAGGCCCCTGTATTTTAATCTGGAGCGTCGACTTCAACGGGGTGTATTTTTTGGAGAAATCAGCCCCAAACCGTCCGGCTGCAACCACACTGCCACTAATTGGCGTCAACTAACAGGCGGCATAGTAGCACCTAAGATACCGTTGGTCGCGTCCGTAGATATGTCCGAAAAATCAGGAGTCCGGTCGTTGGACAGTGGTTCCATAGAAGGAACAAGTTGGTTGATGCGTTGGTTAAAAGAGGTCGTTTATAGCGTTGAGAAAATCAATTGCGACATGTGCGCACTCAAGTTACAGCGCGGTATTGATAACCGAAACACGCCATGGGGCATGGTTCGGCAAGTTCAGGCTTGTCGCTGCGAATAGGACACGAGGGTGAACGGCCTGGAGTTGACCGGTGGTTGAAACCGGCTTTGCCCGACCTGAAAGGCAAAGGCTTCGATCAGGGTAGCCTGTTCGCTGTCGTCGAGACTGAGCTGTCCGGTGGTCTGGTCGATGAGTTCGAGTTGCCAGGCAATCAGGGTCAGGCAGTCTTTCAGGGCATTCAGTGCCTCGTCGTGCAGGCTCATGGTGTTCTGTGCGTGGTTCAGCAGGCCATGAATATGCAAGGAGAATTCAGACACGGCCGCCAACGCCAGGGCATCGGCCTTGTTGGCCAGCTTGAGTAGAGTGCTGAGCAGGCAGTCGATAGCGTCCTTGTCATTGCTGATCAATTGCAGATGACTCAGGCATTCCTCGGTTTTAGCCAGGAGTGTTTCAGCCTCGACGAGGAACGCCATGAGCCGTTGGGCCCACTCTTTACGGTCGTTCGGCATACTTATCTCCACAACGTCATGTCAAATGAGGGGATATCGAGTGTGTCGACGAGGGCGGTCGGGACCCCGGCATTGTCGAGTCGTCGGGTGAACGAACTGCGGCTGGCCCGCAGGCAGGCTGGGGAACACGAGAGGGTGGTTGGCCACTTACTTGCGATCGCAGACACAAGCCTGACTCCGTTCATGCAATGAGAATGGCGTCACATTAATGGCTATTGGATATTGCGAATATCAGGTTGCGCCTGATTGTTGATAGGGGAATCCCTTACGCAGGGGAACCTTTCGCACGCGCAAAGGTCGTGTGGCGCAGAAGTACGGCGGATGTGATCACGGCGCCAGTAAAGCATGATGTTAATGTGACATCAATGGCCGGGCGTGGCATTTCAGAGAGGGTTAAGCTTCGGCAAAAACAGCCGATAACCTTCCTTGAGTGAATTCATCCGAATAAGACCAGGAGTCATTGATGGCCGGCATTCTCGATACGGTAGACCAACGCACCCAACTGGTGGGTGAGAATCGCCTGGAAATTCTCATGTTCCGGCTCGCCGGGCGGCAATTGTTCGCGATTAACGTCTTTAAAGTGCAGGAAGTCTTGCAGTTGCCAAAGTTGACGCTGATGCCGCAGCGCCATCCTTTTGTGTGCGGCGTGGTCAACCTGCGTGGCCAGACCCTGCCGGTGATCGACCTGTCCCAGGCCATTGGCATGCGCCCGTTGGTGCCGGGGCCTGGCAGCACGATTATCGTCACCGAATACAACCGGTCGGTGCAGGCCTTCCTGGTCGGTGGCGTGGACCGGATCGTCAACATGAACTGGGAAGCCATCCTGCCGCCACCGAGCAGTGCGGGCCGCCAGCACTACCTGACGGCCATCAGCAAAGTCGATGATCAACTGGTGGAAATCATTGACGTCGAAAAGGTCCTGGCCGAAATCGTCCCGTACAACGCCAAAGTCTCCCGCGACAAGCTCGAAGATCCGGTACTGGAGCGTGCCCGTGGCCGTGAGGTGCTGCTGGTGGACGACTCGAACGTGGCCCTGGCGCAATTGCGCGATACCCTGGGACAGCTCGGCGTGAAGATGCACATCGCCAGCGACGGGCTGAAAGCCTTGAATCTGCTCAAGGCCTGGGCCGATACCGGCGTGGACATGACCGACAAACTGCTGATGGTCTTCACCGATGCGGAAATGCCGGAAATGGATGGCTATCGCCTGACCACCGAAATTCGCAACGATCCACGCCTGCGAGGCTTGTACGTGGTGCTGCACACCTCTTTGTCCGGTAGTTTCAACGACTCGATGGTCAAAAAGGTCGGCTGCGACAATTTCCTCTCCAAATTCCAGCCGGACAAACTCGTCGACGTGGTGCGCCAGCGCCTGATGCTTGACGAAGTACCGGCCTGATCAAAACACAATCATTGTGGGAGCGAGCTTGCTCGCGATGGCGATACTGCATTCAGCATCAATGTTGACTGTCCTACCGCTATCGCGAACAAGCTCGCTCCCACAGGTTATGTAGAGACCGTTTTCAGCCTTTGATTCGGCCTTCAAGCTCGTATAGGGTGGCGTTTTTGCCTATCAGGGAGCTGGCCATGTTGCGTCTGAGTGCGCTGTATCGTTATCCGTTGAAATCCGCCAAAGGCGAGGCCTTGCAAGCAATCGGTCTCGACAAGTTGGGGCTGGACGGCGATCGCCGCTGGATGCTGGTGGACGAGGCCAGCGGGCGCTTCCTGACCCAGCGTGCAGTGGCGCAGATGAGCCAGTTGTCCGCGTTGTGGAATGCCGAGGGAGGTTTGACCCTCAGTGTGCCCGGCCATTCGCCGATCGACGTTGCCTTGCCTGGTAACGATGCAGAGCTGCGTGGCGTGACGATCTGGCGCGATACCTTGCGAGTGCCCGATGCAGGCGATGAAGCTGGGGCCTGGGTCAGCCAGTTCATCGGCAAACCGACACGCCTGGTGCAAGTGCCGCTCGATCGGGCGCGTATGACCGAGGCCGGCTATGGCAAGGATGACGATCAGGTGGCGTTCGCCGATGGCTATCCGCTGTTGCTGATTGGTCAGGCCTCTCTTGAGGACTTGTCGCAACGGGTCGGGCGTGCGTTGGAGATGCTGCGTTTCCGGCCGAACCTGGTGATCGAAGGCAGTGCAGCGTTCGCCGAGGACGGCTGGAAGCGTATTCGTATCGGCGAGGTCGAGTTCCGCGTGGTCAAGTCCTGTTCACGCTGCATCCTGACCACCATCGACCCGCAAACCGGGGAGCGCAGCGACGACCGCGAACCCTTGGCCACCTTGCAGAAATATCGTTCCCAGGCGGACGGCGCCATGTTCGGCCAGAACCTGGTCAACGACGGCAACGGTCGACTCGAAGTCGGCATGCCGGTGGAGATCCTCGAGTAACTTTGCGCAGAAATAAAAATGCCCGTGTCGAAAAACACGGGCATTTTTTTTGTGGCGACTTTTTTGGGTTGAGACCGCGCAGGTTTAGCCGCGGTATTCGCACAGGTAGGCAGTGTCGACGGCCACTTTCAGCTGGAACTTGCTATTGGCCGGCACGTTGAACTGGCTGCCGGCGGCGAAGGTTTCCCAGTCGCTGCTGTCCGGCAGCTTGACAATCAGTGCGCCGCTGACCACGTGCATGATTTCACGCTGGCTGGTGCCGAATTCGTACTCGCCCGGAGCCATGACGCCGATGGTCGCTGGACCTTCTGCGGTGCCAAAGGCGATCGACTTGACGGTGCCGTCGAAGTACTCGTTGACTTTAAACATGGGCGATTCCTCGAAAAGGGCTAAAAAGGGCCGGCCAGTATGCACAAGGCCCTCAGTGTCGTCACTGTCTAAAGCGGCAGAACCAGTGGCAGCAGGCGTGCGGTATTGCGCGCGTCCTCCAGCGCCCGGTGTTGCTGGCCGGTGAACTGCAGGCCGGCCAGTTGCAGGGCGCCGTTGAGCCCCAGTGGGCGCTCCAGGCGTCGAGCCTTGGCAAAGCGTTGTTTGAGGTTCATGTGCGGCACGTTGGCCAGCATGCTGGCGAGTCCCAGTTGCTGCCAATCCTGAAGCAGTTGTTTGCGATCGTAATCGCCCCAACTGACCCAGCCCTCCAGTCGTGTGTGGTGTTGGCCGAGCCAGCGTTCAAACGCAGGCCAGACTTCGCCCAGCGGTTGCGCGGCATCGATGTCGGCTTGGGTGATGTGCGTCAGCTCGCGGCAAAACGGCGTCAGCAATGGCCGCCGCAAAGGGCGGACGAAGCACTGGAAGTGATCCAGTTCGCGTCCCTTGCGGTCCACCAGGGTAGCGCCGATTTCAATGATTTCCATATCTGTTACGGGCCAACCACCTCCATCGGTGGTGGCCTCCAGATCAATGACCAGCCAGTGAGGCATTGCAGGTTTCCTGGTATCCGCGTCCTGTAGGGTTTGAGCGTAGCCAAACCCGGCGGTTCCGCCTAGCGGCTTATTCGATCTCCAACAGAATCTGCCGGTTTTTTACCTGATCCCCGACTTTGACTTGCAGTCGTTTGAGCACACCGTCGATGCCCGATTTCAACGGGTGCTCCATTTTCATCGCCTCCAGTACCACCAGCAACTGGCCCTTGATCACGGGGCTGCCTTCATTGACCAGGACGTCGACAATCGCCCCGTCCATCGGTGCCTTGAGGGTGCCGGAGCTGGCACCGGCCTGGCTGCTGACCTGTGCCTGAGTGCGATCCTCAAATTGCAGGCTGCCTGGGCGGGTAAACAGCCAGAGCTGCCCGGCCTCCAGGCGATAAGCGTGGCGCTGGCGAATGCCATCCATCTCAAGGGTGGCCCAGCGTCCATCGTTGTGGATGATCTTCAGTTCAAGGCTGTGCTCGGCGACTTGAATGCGCAACGGCTCGCCCGGGATCGCCTGCAACGCTATCGACCAGTCCTGATCCTCAAGGCCGATGCGATAGTGCAGCGGCACGCTGGCGTTGTTGCGCCAACCGCAAAGCGCGGCCGGATGAGGCTGTGCTGATGCCTGATAGAAAAGGGCGGTGGCGATGGCCAGGTGATGCGCGACCGGGGCATGGGATTGCAGGCAGGCATGCTCGGAAAAATGCTGCGCGATGAACCCGGTGCTGAAGTCCCCGCCGGCGAACTGCGGGTGCTCCAGCAGGCTGGCGAGCAAGCGCTGATTGCTTTGCACGCCCAACAGTACGCTGTCTTGTACCGCCCGCAGCAATTTGCGTCGGGCTTGCTCGCGGGTGGCGCCGTGGGCGATGAGCTTGCCGAGCATCGGGTCGTAGAAGGGGCTGATGATCTGGCCTTCGATCAGGCCGTGGTCGATCCGCACGCCGTCCTGCAATCCCGGTTCCCAGGCCACGACGCGCCCGGTTTGCGGCAAAAAACCCCGAGCCGGATCTTCGGCATACAGGCGTACTTCCATGGCGTGCCCATGGAGTTGTACCTGCTCCTGGCGCAAGGGCAGCGGCTGTCCTTCGGCGATGTTCAACTGCCAGGCCACCAGGTCCAGGCCGGTGATCAGTTCTGTCACCGGGTGCTCCACTTGCAGTCGGGTGTTCATCTCCAGGAAATAGAATTGCCCGCGTGCATCCAGCAAAAACTCCACGGTGCCCGCGCCGACGTACTTCACCGCTCGTCCGGCCTTGAGCGCCGCCTCGCCCATGGCTTGGCGCAACTCAGGGGTCATCACCGGGCAGGGCGCTTCCTCGATGACTTTCTGATGCCGGCGCTGTACCGAGCAATCGCGTTCGCCGAGGTAAATCAGGTTGCCATGCCGGTCACCGAACAGCTGGACCTCGACGTGACGGGGTTCGACCAATGCCTGTTCGAGGATAAGCTCACCGCTGCCAAAACCGTTCAGGGCTTCGGAGCGTGCGGTGCGGATCTGTTCCAGCAAATCACTGGCGTCGTGCACCAGGCGCATACCGCGTCCACCGCCGCCCGCACTGGCCTTGATCATCAACGGATAGCCGATGCACCCTGCTTCGCGGCTCAGGGTGGCGTCGTCCTGTTCGGCGCCTTGATAGCCTTTGATGCACGGCACGCCGGCTTCGAGCATGGCGATCTTCGACAGGCGCTTGCTGCCCATCAGTTCGATGGCCTCGGGGCTGGGGCCGATGAAGGTGATGCCGGCGTCCTGGCACGCGAGGGCAAACCCGGCGTTTTCCGAGAGGAAGCCGTAGCCCGGATGGATCGCATCCGCGCCCGTGCGCCGGGCCGCGTCGAGGATGGCCGGGATGTTCAAATAAGACTGTTGCACCGGGGCCGGACCGATGTTGACGGCCTCGTCGGCCATCTGCACGTGCAGCGCATCGGCGTCGGCGTCGCTGAACACGGCGACCGTGCGATAACCCAGCGCCTGGGCCGTGCGCTGGATGCGGCAGGCGATTTCACCGCGGTTGGCGATGAGGATTTTTTTGACTCCGGGCATGGGTAGGCTCTCTGATTTTTAGCGGTGTCTGGTCGGGCCTCATCGCGAGCAAGCTCGCTCCCACAGGGTTTATGAACGACATAAATCCAATGTGGGAGCGAGCTTGCTCGCGATGCTTTTCAGGAAGCCCACCCCGGTTTGCGTTTTTGTACGAAGGCCATCGTTCCCTCGACGCCTTCTGCCCCGGTCACCGCTTCGCTGAACCATTCGGCAGCCTGATCGAGCAGGGCATCCGAGGGCTGCCCTGCACTCGCCAGCAAGAGTTTCTTGGTCATCGCATTCGCCTCGGGCGCACAACACAACACATGGGCCAACACCTCATCGAGACGCTCGGCCAGGGCCTGCGGATCATGCTCGACAAAATGCACCAGCCCCATGCGGCGCGCCTGAGTACCATCGAAACGCGCCGCCGTCAGGGCCAGGCGCCGGGCCTGGGTCAAGCCGATGCGCTGCACCACGAAGGGTGCGATCTGCGCCGGTAGCAATCCGAGGCTGGTTTCCGGAAGGCCGAATTGCGCCTGGTGATCGGCCAGGGCGACATCGCTGACACAAGCCAGGCCGAGACCTCCTCCGAGCACCGCGCCCTGCAGTATCGTGATCACCACTTGCGGTGCGTGCTGCACCTCTTGCAATAGCGCGCCGAACACCCGGTTCAGATCCCGGTACGCAGTCGAGCCTTGAGCGCGGGCATTGGCCATATCCTTGATGTCGCCGCCGGCGCAGAAGTGCCCGCCGACGCCACCGATCACCAGTGCGCGAACCCCCGGTTTATCGCGTACCGCGGCCAGCACCGAGCGCAACTCGGCGACCATCTGCAAGCTCATCGCATTGCGGCATTCCGGGCGATTGAGGGTGATGTGCAATACGCCGTTGTGCAGTTCCAGCAGCAACGTCTGGCAAACCGGCAGGCTGCTCATTTCTTTTTTCCCGGCAGGATGCCCATGAGTTTGCAGATGATCCCCAACATGATTTCGTCGGCACCGCCGCCAATCGATACCAGCCGTACATCGCGGTAAGCCCGGGCCACCGGGTTGTCCCACATGAAACCCATGCCGCCCCAATATTGCAGGCAACTGTCACTGACTTCGCGGCCCAGCCGCCCGGCCTTGAGCTTGGCCATGGAAGCCAGGCGCGTGACGTCCTGGCCTTTGACGTATTGCTCGGTGGCCTGATAGACCAGCGCCCGCAGGCATTCGATTTCGGTTTGCAGTTCAGCCAGGCGGAAGTGGATCACCTGATTGTCGATCAGCGCGTTACCGAAGGTTTTGCGCTCCTTGCAGTATTCGATGGTGCTGTCGACGCAATACTCCAGGCCCTTGATCATGTTGGCCGCACCGAACAGACGTTCTTCCTGGAACTGCAGCATCTGCATCATGAACCCCGCGCCTTCATGGCCGATGCGGTTGCGCTGCGGTACACGCACATTGTCGAAAAACACCTGGGCGGTTTCCGAGCTGCGCATGCCGAGCTTGTCCAGGTGCGAACTCAAGCTGATGCCCGGCGTGTTCATCGGCACCATGATCAGCGATTTGTTGATGTGCGGCTTGTCGTCCGAAGTGTTGACCAGCAGGCAGATGAAGTCGGCGCTCGGCGAGTTGGTGATCCACATCTTGCTGCCGTTGATCACATAATCGTCGCCGTCCTTGCGCGCAGTGGTTTTCAATCCGGCAACGTCAGACCCGGCGCCGACTTCGGAGACACCGATGCAGCCGACCTGCTCACCGCTGATGGCCGGGCGCAGGAATTCCTCGCGCAACTCATCGGAACCGAATCGTGCCAGCGCCGGGGTGCACATGTCGGTCTGCACGCCGATGGACATCGGGATGCCGCCGCAATGAATGGTGCCGAACTCTTCTGCGGCGACGATCGAATAGCTGTAGTCGAGCCCCATGCCGCCGAATTTTTCCGGTTTGGAAATACCCAACAAACCCAGGTCGCCGGCCTTGCGGAAGATGTTGTGGATGGGGAAGCGCCCGGCCTTTTCCCATTCCTCGACGTGCGGGTTGATTTCGTGCTCGACGAATTGGCGCACGGTGCGGCGCAGTGCTTCGTGTTCCTGGGTGAAGATCATTTTTATTGTTCTCCTCTGATCGCCCTTAGAAGCGGGCTATGCCAAAACTGTTGGCTTGCAATGGCCGCACCTCGGCCTCGTGACAGATGTCCAGCAAGTAACCGAGCAAAGTCCGGGTATCGCGCGGGTCGATCAATCCGTCGTCCCACAGATTGGCGCTGCCGTAGAGCGCCGTGGACTGGCTGTCGAGTTTCTGCGCGGTGACCTGTTCGAGCATGTCGAGCATTTTCGGATCGGGCACCAGGCCGTCCTTGGCCTGTTTGGCCTCGGTGACGATGCGCAGTACTTTGCCCGCTTGCGCACCGCCCATCACGGCGGTGCGGCTATTGGGCCAGGCGAAGATGAAGCGCGGGTCGAGGCCGCGTCCGCACATCGCATAGTTGCCCGCGCCATAGGAGCCACCGACGACGATGGCCAGCTTCGGCACCCGGGCGTTGGCCACCGCCTGGATCATCTTCGCGCCGTGTTTGATCACGCCTTGCTGTTCCGATTCGGTGCCGACCATGAACCCGGTGGTGTTGTGGAAAAACAGCAGC
Source organism: Pseudomonas sp. IT-196MI5 (assembly GCF_949767415.1). Lineage (NCBI taxonomy): Bacteria > Pseudomonadati > Pseudomonadota > Gammaproteobacteria > Pseudomonadales > Pseudomonadaceae > Pseudomonas > Pseudomonas sp. IT-196MI5. Next base: position 22,705 of record NZ_CATKPZ010000077.1, on the reverse strand, counting down.
GGCGTGCGGCTCTGGTCGCACAGCTGGATGAACTGGGCGGCCTTGCTCGCGCCTTTTGGCGTGATCGGGCCGTTGTTGCCGATGAAGCCACAGGCGCGGCCCTGAATTTTCAGGTGACCGCACACCGTTTGCTGATCGAACTCGCCCTTGAATTCAAGAAAGTTCGAAGCGTCGGCAATCCGGGCGATGATCTCGCGTACGTCGTAGGGTTTTTTCGGGTCATCCGGGATCAGGCCCAGCAGTTCGTCGATAGGGTAGAGCGGTTCCTCCCAGCGACGTTCGGGAAGTGGGGGCAACTGCTCGTTCCACGGCAGCAAGGCGACGATCTCGCGTACCTGCCGCACACCATCGGCGTCGTTTTCAGCCAGGTATTCGGCGGTGCCGGCGGTTTGTGCGTGCATCTCGGCGCCACCCAGTTCTTCATCGGTCGCGACTTCCCCGGTGGCGGCCTTGAGCAGTGGCGGGCCGGCGAGAAACAGCTTGGCCTTGCCGCGCACCACCACCACGTAATCCGACAGCCCCGGCTGATAGGCACCGCCCGCCGTGGCCGAGCCGTGCACCACAGTGACCTGCGGCAACCCCATGGCCGACATCCGTGCCTGATTGGCAAAGCTGCGCGCGCCTTCGACGAAAATCTCCGCCGCGTAATTGAGGTTGGCGCCGCCGCTTTCGGCGAGGGTGATCACCGGCAGTTTGTTTTCCATGGCGATCTGTTGCAGGCGCAGGGATTTTTTCAGGCCGCTGGGGGAAATGGTCCCGCCCTTGATCGCGCTGTTGTTGGCGACTACCAGCACACGCACGCCAGACACGTAGCCGATGCCGGCGATCAAACCGCCACCGGCGCAGCTGCCGTCCTTGTCGTCGTGCAGCTTGTAGCCGGCCAGGCTCGCCAGTTCAAGAAACGGCGCGCCGGGGTCCAGCAGTAGATTGAGGCGTTCACGGGGCAATAACTGACCGCGTTTTTCGAACCTGGGTTTGGCTTCGGCAGCCTTGTCCAGCAGGTTCTGTTCGAGCGCGCGAACCTGCTCGATGGCGCTCAGCATCGCCGCGCGGTTCCGGGCGAACGGCTCGCTGTGGGGATCGAGTAACGACTGAATCACCGGCATGGGTTATTCCTTGTCCTTCAACACGTCTGGTACGTAGGCGCGGTGGAAGCCGTTATACGACGTGCTGTTGGTCGCCTTGTGAATCGGCCAGGCGCGCCCGCCGAGGCTGGCGGCGCCGTCGATGCGCAAGGTGGCGCCGCTGACGAACGCTGCTGCCGGGCTGAGCAGGAATACAATCGCCGCGCTGACTTCCGATTCGGTGCCGATGCGCTTGAGCGGCACGTGTTCGCGCAACGTCGGAATCGCCGCCTTGAAGGCGCCTTCGTAGGTGTCCATGCCACTGGAGGCAATCCAGCCCGGTGCCACAGCGTTGACCCGCACCCCGGCATGACCCCATTCGTACGCGGCGGTCTTGGTCAGGTTGTCCATACCCGAACGTGCCGCGCCGGAGTGGCCCATACCGGGCATGCCCCCCCACATGTCCGCGAGCATGTTGACGATCGCGCCACCGTGCTTGCTCATGGACTGGTTGAACACTTCCCGGGCCATCAGGAAACCGCCCACCAGATTGGTGCGCATCACGGTTTCGAACCCCTTCTGATTGATCGAGGCCAGGGGCGACGGGTACTGCCCGCCCGCATTATTGACCAGGCCATGAATGGGGCCATGCTTGCGAATCAATTCGCTGACCAGGTGCTCCACCGGTTCTTCCTCGCGGATGTCGCAAACCGCCCAATCGGCCTTGCCACCGTCTTCGGCGATCTCCGCCGCAACGGTTTTGAGCTTGTCGGCCTTGCGCCCGACCAGCAGCACATGGGCACCGAGGGCCGCCAGTTCGTGGGCGGTGCAGCGGCCAATGCCACTGCCACCACCGGTGACGATGATGTTTTGGCCGGCAAACAAATCGGCTTTGAAAATCGAATCGTAGGCCATGGCGGCAATCCTCTAGTTGAACTGGTCGGCGATGCGCTGCGGCACCGGAATCTGGATTTCCAGCAGTTGCTGGGCGAAGGCTTTGCCTTGCGGATCGATTCGCAAGCTGGCGACACCGCCGCCGCCGAGGGCGTTTTCCAGCAGGAAATTCAGGCTGTGGCTGGCGGGCAAGTACCAGCGTTCGACTCGCCCGTGGATGGGATCGAGAACGTGGCCCATCCAGTCGACGATCACTTCCGGGGTCAAGGCTTCGGCGATCCATGGCAGGAACCCGGGCTCGCGGGCCATGACGCCGATGTTGCTGTGGTTGCCCTTGTCGCCGGAACGGGCGACCGCCAGTTTGACCAGGGCCACGCTGGCGTCGGCCAGGCCCGTCGGCTTCGGTGGCGCGAGCGGGGCTGGCAGGTCCAGCGGGTCGAGCACATCGAGGACGGGCAGGGCACACCGGTGGCGCTGGCCCATGCAATCAATGTCCAGCGTGCAGGCGGTTTTGTCGATCAGGAACGAGAACAGCCGGATCAGCGGATACACCGTCGGCCGGCCACCGACAATGCCGGTCAGCCCCGGCGCCATGCCGGTGGCGGCCTGGGCGATTTCCCGGGAGAACACGATCAAGGCCTGCTTGTCCGGATGGCGTATCGCGAGTTTGATCACCACTTCGCGGGTGTCCTGACGCTGGCCGTGGGGGCCGTAGGTGGCCTCGCTGCCCAGCAACTCGATACTCACGTCGCTGTAGGGCGCCCAGCCACGCTGGCGGAACATTTCCGAAGTCTTGTTGATGATCGCATCGCTGACTCGTCGCGCCTTGTCGACGGCATCGATGCCGGCAATCAGGCAACTGGCGGTGCAGCGAAAACCATCGGGATACGTGGCGCTGACCTTGTATTGAGCGGTCGGCGGCAGGCCTTTGGCGCCGTGCACCTGCACCGCATTCTTGCCTTGTTGCAGCAGTTTGACCTGAGTGAAGTCGCACACCACGTCGGGCAGCAGATACGCGCGCGGGTCACCGATTTCGTACAGCATCTGTTCGCCCACCGTCAGCGGCGTGACCAGCCCCCCGGTCCCTTCGGGTTTGCTGACGATGAACTGGCTGTCGGCGCTGACTTCGACGATGGGAAAGCCGATGTGTTCGTAGTCGGGGACGTCGCGCCAATCCGTGAAGTTGCCGCCCGTGCATTGGGCGCCGCATTCGATGATGTGCCCGGCCAATGCCGCCTGGGCGAGCTTGTCGTAGTCGTGCCACGACCAGCCGAACTCATGCACCAGCGCAGCGCTGACCACCGCACTGTCGACCACGCGCCCGGTGATCACGATGTCCGCCCCCAGGCGCAGGGCTTCGACGATGCCGGGTGCGCCGAGGTAGGCGTTGGTCGAGACGCACATCGATGGCAGGGGCGCGCCGCTGAACATTTCATGAATGCCCAGGTTGCGCAGCTGTTTGAATTGCGGCTGAAGGTCGTCCCCCAGCAGCACGGCGATCTTCAGCGCCACCCCGGCCTTGTTGCAGGCCGCTTGCAGGGCGACGGCGCAGGCTTGGGGATTGACCCCGCCGGCATTGCTGATGACCCGGATGTTCTGCTGTGCGAGCTGCGGCAGCAAGGGCGCGAGCACTTCGATGAAGTCGCCTGCATAGCCGGCCTGGGGATCTTTCATCCGTGCGCCGGCCATGATCGACAGGGTGATTTCGGCCAGGTAATCGAAGACCAGGTAGTCCAGGTGCCCGTGTTCCACGAGTTGCGCGGCAGCGGTCGAGGTATCGCCCCAGAAGGCGCTGGCGCAACCGATGCGAATTGTTTTGGGCGCAGTCCATTCCATAGCCACCTCCAACCGAAGTGCATCGACATTACCAAGCAAGCGCTTGGTTTGTAAATGACTTGATTATCTTCTGCCCAAGCGCTTGCTTGGTTGCATCCATGAGCTTAAATTGCCCGCGCAACTCCGGTGTTTTCGGGGGATCGGCGTTATTGATTGATCGACTGTAGGAGATAACGGGTGGACGAGCAAAAAGCCCTGAGGGTCATGCGTGAATTGGTGGACGACGGCCAATTGACCGACCCGGACAGCGCCCGTGGCAAGCTGCTGCAAGTCGCGGCCCACCTGTTCCGCAATAAAGGCTATGAACGCACGACCGTGCGCGATCTGGCCGGCGCCGTGGGTATTCAGTCCGGGAGCATTTTCCACCACTTCAAAAGCAAGGACGAAATCCTGCGCGCCGTGATGGAGGAAACCATATGCTACAACACCGCGTTGATGCGTGCGGCCGTCGCCGAGGCCGGCAATGTACGCGAGCGGGTGCTGGCGCTGATCCGCTGTGAATTGCAGTCGATCATGGGCGGCAGCGGCGAGGCCATGGCCGTGCTGGTCTACGAATGGCGCTCGCTGTCCGAAGAGGGCCAGGCCAAAGTCCTGGCGCTGCGCGATATCTACGAAGACATCTGGCTGCAAGTACTGGGCGAGGCCAAGACCGCCGGGTTTATCCGCGGCGATGTATTCATCACTCGGCGGTTCCTGACCGGCGCATTGTCCTGGACCACCACCTGGTTTCGCGCCGATGGCAACATGAGCCTCGATCAGTTGGCTGATGAAGCGTTGATTCTGGTGCTGGAAGACCGGCAATAAAGTTGTATTGGTCAGCATTAAACTGGCTAACTGGACGAAACCGCCTAGCTTGAATGCATTGATGCCGTTTTATTGGGGAGTGGGGTTGTTTTGATGGATTCGCCAATTCGGACAGCCTCGCAGCTTTTGCTGGCGATGCTTGCTGCGTCAACGGTGATGCCGTCCCAGGCTGCGCAGCTGGTGCGCATTGGTGCCGCGCACTTTCCGCCCTATACCGTGCGCCCGGAATCCGGGGCCGATACCGGGTTGCTACCGCAACTGGTCGAAGCCCTGAATGCATCGCAAACTGACTACCAGTTTGTCCTGGTGCCCACGTCCATTCCCCGGCGCTTCGGTGACTTCAAGCAGAGCCGGGTCGACATGGCCATCTTCGAAAATCCCGCCTGGGGTTGGGAAGACATTCCCCATACTGCCGTCGACATGGGCCTGGAAGACGCCGAGATCTTTGTCGCGCAACGCCTGCCCGATCGACAGCAAAGCTATTTTGCCAACCTGAACGGCAAGCGCCTGGCTCTGTTCAGCGGCTATCATTACGAGTTCGCCAACTTCAATGCCGACCCCCAGTACCTCGCGAAGAACTACAACGCCACGCTGACCTATTCCCACGACAGTAATCTGCTGATGGTGTTACGCGACCGGGCCGACATTGCCCTGGTCACGCGCTCTTATCTGTTCGACTACTTGTTACGCAATAAAAAAGTCGCTGACGAGTTGCTGGTGTCCCAGCGCGTTGACCAGATCTATCATCACTACGCCATTCTCCGTCCGACCGCGCCCATCACTGGTGAGGCCTTCGGCAAGTTGTTGCAAGGCTTGCGGGACAACGGCCAGATGTTGAAGATTTTCGATCCGTACAAAATTGCGTTGGTGCCGATCCCGCACAAGGAACCGGCGCCGCACGTCGCCAATTGACGGTCTCATTGGCAGCTTCAAGCGGGCTTGCCCGCGAAGGCGGTGGTACAAGCGCACACACTCCAGCGATTGACGAGGGACTGTCTGCCGCTCAGTCTTCCGGCTCCATTTTTACTCGCGCAGACAGCCCATGCCCTTCGTAACGATAGACGGACAAGCCCTTCACTACATCGATCAAGGTACCGGCCCGGCGGTGCTGCTGGCCGGCAGTTACCTGTGGGACCAGGCCATGTGGGCGCCGCAGATTGCTGCGTTGGCGCAACAGTATCGTGTGATAGCCCTGGACCTGTGGGGGCACGGCGAGTCCGGGCCGTTGCCTGCCGGTACTACGTCCCTGGATGACCTGGCGCGTCAGGCATTGGTCCTGCTCGACCATCTGGACATCGACCGGGTCACGCTGGTCGGCCTGTCGGTCGGTGGCATGTGGGGCGCGCGCCTGGCGTTGTCGGCAGCGCAGCGGGTCAATGGGCTGGTGCTGATGGACACCTACGTCGGCGCCGAGCCGGAGCCGACTCGCCAGTATTACTTTTCACTGTTGAAGCAGATCGAAGAGGCGGGTGTCATCACGCCAGCGCTGCTGGATATCGTGGTGCCGATTTTCTTCCGGCCGGACATTGATCCGCAGTCGGCACTCTACCGGGATTTTTATGCTTCCCTGGCGGCTTTACCTGCGGATCGCCTGCGTGAAAGCATCGTGCCGATGGGGCGGATTACGTTTGGGCGCGATGATCTGTTATCGCGTCTTGGCGAATTGGACGCAGCGAGCACGCTGGTCATGAGTGGTGACCAGGACAAGCCCCGGCCACCGGGTGAAGCCCGTGAAATGGCTGAATTGATTGGCTGCCCGTGGGTGCTGGTGCCGAAGGCGGGGCATATTTCCAATCTGGAGAATCCTGAGTTTGTGACTGAAACCTTGCTGGCGTTTTTGGCCGACAGAGCTTAGTTGAATCCACCGGCGCCATCGTCGGATCGCCGCCAGTGCAGTCACTACCTTTTAAAGTGAAAACCTACATCGACCCTAGGATTTTCGCCAGTTTGTCCGGCGATGGCGCGCCTTGCTGCTGTTGCAGATTACCCTTGTCGTCCATGTAGAAAATCGCCGGTGTCGCCTGCAACTCCAGATCTTCCATCAATTGCATGTTGGCCGTGAGCTTTGCCTGAATCACCGGCGGCACTTCCTTCAAGGCCTTGAGCGAACTGTCCTTGCCAGCGGCTTCGTGATCCTGCAGGGCTTTTTCCGGGTCTTTGGCGGCGAGCAGGGCGGCGGATTTCCCCGGGCTGTCTTCGCGGATGATGCCCACCATGATGTGGCGCAACTGCACCTTGCCGGCCTTGACCCACGGCCGGGCCTGTTCCCAGAACATGTTGCAGTACGGGCAGTTCGGGTCACTGAACAGGTACACCACGCGCGGCGCATCCTTCTTGCCGTCGCCGATCCAGTTGCTGGTTTCGAACTTGGCCCAGACTTCCTTTGCCATCGGGGCATACACCAGTTTCTGCAACGGTGCGCTGCTCAGGTCATTGCCCTCGGCGTCATACAGATTGCCCAGCAACACGTGTTTGCCATCCGGGGTCAGGTACAGCGCCATGCCGCGGCTCTGGTATTGCGCGGCATAACCGCGCAAGCCGTCGGGGGCGTCGAACTGGCCGACGATTTTCGCGCCCTTGGCCTCGATTTTCTTGATGGCATCGGGCAACTCTTCGGCCTGCACCGTTGGCAGGTGAATCAGGGCCGCACCGAGGCTCAGGGTCAGCAGGTGGCGGAGGCGGGACATGGCAGTTTCCTTGAAGAGGTGGCGGGTACGGTATCGAAGTTTTCCAGTGCGCGGGCCAGGCTGGCTTCCGACAATTCGCCCAGATGGCTACCCAGCAGGCGACCCTCGGGGTTGTAGAACAGCGTAGTCGGCAATGCCATGGAACCGACGGCCTGGCTCAGACGCCCGCCGCCGTCGAACAGCACGTTGGACAGGCTCAGGCCCTGGGTTTCCAGAAAGGTCGCGACGCTTTGCATGCTTTCCGCCTGATTGACGAACAGGAAGGTCAGGTCTGGCCGGTGTTGCTGGGCGTTTTCCAGTACCGGCATTTCCCGGCGGCACGGCGGGCACCAGGTGGCCCAGAGATTGATCACCAACGGACCGCCCTTGTAGTCGGCCAGTTGCACGGTTTCGCCGGCGGCGTTGCGCAGGGCGATTTCCGGCAAGCGTGTGCCTTGTTCATAAATCGACAGGGAGAACGTCGCCAACAACCAGAACGCCAGGCCGCTGGCCACGCCAAAGCCCAATGGACGGCGCAACCCCGGGCGACGCCAGCCGCGATACAGCGTGGCAAGTAAAACCACAACCACCCCCGGCCAGGCGAGGAAGCCGCCATCGCGCAGGTCGATGACCTGCCACGGATCGTTGCGATAGTGGGCCCAATAGACCACCACGAAACTGATTCGGGCCGCCAGCATGCCCAGTAGAAACAGGCTGAACAGTACCGACTCGGGGTTGTCACCGCCACGTTTGGCCACCCGCCAGCCGACAAACGTGGCCAGCGCCAGCGCACTGATCAGCAGCAGATGATTAAGCGCAATGGCAAAGGTGCCGAGGGTGAAGGTCAGCATTAACGGGCGTCTCGGGTGTTGGTCCAGCGTTGCAGGAAAGTATCGGCATCGACCTCGCCAGTGATGCGCTGGCTGCGACGCTCTTCACCGTCAGCACCAATCCACAGCAGGCTCGGCGGCCCTGGCACTTTGTAACGGCCGAGCAGCTCGCGGCTGGCGGCATTGTCGGCGGTGACGTCCAGTCGGAGCAAGCGCACGTCGCTCAGGGCTTCCATGACATTGGCTTTGCCGAATACCCGTTTTTCCATGACCTTGCACGACACACACCAGTCGGCGTAGTAGTCCAGCAGCACCCATTGGCCCTGAGCCTGCGCGGCGTCGAGTTCCCGTTGCAGTGCCTGCGGATCCTTGATGGTGGTGAAGGCATCGTGGCCAACCGGCACGGCGGCCACCGCCTGGTTCGAGGCGCGGTAGACCTGCAATGGTTTGAATGGATCATCGCCGCCACCGGCCGCACCGATCACCAACAGGCCACCCCATAAACCGAGCAGCAATGAACTGGCACCAAACAGGTGCGCGATACGGCCGAAATCTTCCGACTGTTTCCAGGCGCTGTAGGCCGTGATCAACAGCAGCGCCCCGCACAATCCGACCCACAGGGATTCGTCCAGCACCGGACGCAGCATCAGCAACGCGGTGGCGAGGAACAGAAAGCCAAAAATGCCTTTGACCAGGTTCATCCAGGCGCCGGGTTTGGGCATGAAGCGATTGCCGACGGTCACCAGCAACAGCAGCGGCACGCCGATACCGATGCCCATGGCGAACAGAATCAATCCGCCATGCAACGCGTTACCGCTTTGCGCGATGTAGAGCAGGGCACCGGCCAGCGGTGCGGTCATGCACGGGCCGACCAGCAGGCCGGACAGCGCCCCCAGCACCCCGGCGCCGATCAGGTTGCCACCGCGTTGATTGCGCGAGACGTTTTCCAGGCGATCACGCACGGCCACCGGCAGTTGCAGTTCGAAGAAACCGAACATCGGCAGCGCCAGCACCACGAAAATCGCCGCGAAACTGCCCAGCAGCCAGGGGTTCTGCAACCAGGCTTGCAGATTAGCCCCGAGAGAGGCGGCCAGAACTCCCAGCGCCGCATACACCAGCGCCATGCTGATCACGTAACTGCTGGCCAGGGCGAAACCGCGTTTGGGCGTGGCGCCGCTGCCGACGATCAACCCGGCCAGAATCGGCAGCATCGGCAACGAACATGGCGTGAAGGCCAGCAGCAGGCCCAGGCCGAAGAACAGCAAAAGGCTCCAGCCCAGTGCCCGTTGTTGCAGGCTGCTGGCCAGCGCCTGGTCCGGTGCCTCAGTGGCCATATTCAACGCATTGGCGTTGCCCAGGTCCACGACTCTGGTTTGCGGTGGATAACACAAACCGGCATCGGCACACCCCTGGTAACTGACTTTGACCGTGCCGCTGGCACCCGCCGGGATCTTCAGTTCCAGACCCTGACGGTAGACTTGCTGTTCACCGAAAAACTCGTCGCTGTGGGCTTCACCTTCCGGCAACGCGGGATGCTGCGCGACAGGCAATCCGTCGTACTTCAAGCGTTTCTGGTACAGGTAATAGCCGTCGCCGATCTGCCAATAGAGCTGGGTTTCACCGGATTCCAGACGTTCGGAGGTAAACGTGAATGCTTTATCAACCGGGAGAAATTCAGGTTTGGTGTCGAACGGATTGGTTCCAGCCTGGGCCAGGCCCGCGATCAAGAGGGTAAAAAGTAAAAACAGACGATGCATGGATAAGCCTTTGCCCTGTGCTGATGAGGTGCACAGTGGCGGGTGGCGATTAACCGATGATTAACCGCCCCGGCCTTGTTGCGGCGGCGCTTGCGGCATAATGTCGGGTTAATCGGTCAACGGCTTAATCGGCTTTATTTCTACGAGGCTCCCCATGCACGTACTGGTTTGCGAAGACGATGAGTTGATTGCCAGCGGCATTGTCGCCGGCCTGACCGCCCAGGGTCTGACCGTGGAGCACGTCGCCACAGCGTCCGCCGCCAGGGCGATGCTCAAGGTGGCGGAGTTCGATGTCATGGTGCTCGATCTCGGATTGCCGGACGAAGATGGCCTGAAGCTGTTGCAGCAGTTGCGCCATCAAGGCCTGGAGTTGCCGGTCTTGATCCTCACCGCCCGGGACTCGGTCACCGACCGCGTCGATGGCTTGCAAGCCGGCGCGGACGACTATCTGCTCAAGCCGTTCGACTTGCGTGAACTCGCTGCACGCTTGCACACGCTGTTGCGGCGGGTGGCGGGGCGCAGCGTCAACCTGATCGAACACGGAGCCCTGACTTACGACCCGAGCAGCCGCGAAACCAAGCTTGCGGGGCAGCCGGTGGACCTTTCGCGCCGCGAACAGTCGCTGCTGCAAGCCTTGTTGCACAACCGTGGCCGAGTGCTGTCCACCGAGCAACTCAAGGACAGTGTCTATGGCTTCAACGACGAGTTGGAAAGCAACGCGCTCAATGTCCATATCCATCACCTGCGGCGCAAGCTCGGCAATGGCATTGTCGAGACCGTGCGTGGCCTGGGTTATCGCCTGGGGCCGGCTGATGGCGGAGAAGAACCGAAGTGATGAGTCTGCGTTTGCGCCTGAGCCTGACGCTCGGCGTCGCGTTTGCGTTCATCTGGGCCCTGGCCGCGGCCTGGATGCTCAGCGATTTGCGCAATCAAATGATGTTTTCCCTCGACCAGCGCCTGGTGGCGTCGGCACGCATGGTCGCCGGCCTGATGGAGCAACTGCCGCCCGTGCCAAGCAAGGGCGAGGGCACCCACTTCAGTGCCGAACAGTTGAACATTCCGGGTGGCATGGCGTGCCAGGTCAGCTCGTTGCGCGGTGAAATCCTTGCCCGCAGTCACACCGAACCGCAGCAGGCCCTGGAGGCCGAGACACTCGGTTTTCATGATCAGATGATCGACGGCGCGCCGTGGCGCAGCTTCACCTTGGCCCGGGGCGATCTGCGCATCACCACCGCCGACCGGCAGATCGAGCGCGAGGCGTTGAACATGTCGATCCTGCTGGCCGCTTCGGTGCCGGTGGGCGTGGCGCTGCTCGGTTGCCTGTGTTTGCTCTGGCTGGGCATCGGCCAGGGGCTGGCGCCGCTCAACCGCATGCGCGACGCCTTGATGCGCCGCAGCGCCGACTCCCTCGAGCCCTTGCAGATCCAACCGTTGCCCAGCGAGTTGCAGCCCCTTCTGGAAACCCAGAACCAGTTGCTCCAGCGCATCGGCAAGACCATAGAGCGCGAACGTCGCCTGACCGGAGACGCGGCCCACGAACTGCGCAGCCCGCTGACCGCGATCAAGACCCACCTGCAGGTGGCGCGAATGACTGACGGCAGCGCCCGGGACCAGTCCCTGGCCCGGGCCGAAGAGGGCGCCGACCGCATGCACCGGACCCTCGAACAATTGCTGTTGCTGGCGCGCGTCGAGGGCAGTCTGTCGTTTGACGACGGTGTGCAGTGCAACGCCGAGCAAGTGGCGAAACTGGCGATCCAGGACGCGGCGAGCGGCGATCGCCAACGCATCAGGTTTCAGGCTCCGGGCAAGGTTTCCGCCGCGCCGGTACAAATGCCGGCCGTGCTGTCGATTGCCGCGCTGCGCAACTTGCTCGACAACGCACTGCGCCATACCCCCGCCGACAAAGCGGTGGAGTTGAGCCTGGAAACCACCGGTAATCGTGTGCAGTTCGTGGTGCGCGACCATGGGCCGGGAATTGCCGAAGAAGATCTGCAACACCTGACCCAGCGTTTCTGGCGCAACGGTCAGAGCACCGGTTGCGGTCTGGGGCTGGCGATTGTCCAGGCCATCGTCCAGCGTTGCGGTTGCACGTTGCATTTCGATAGCCGGCCGGACGGCTTGCGGGTTGAGCTGACGATGCCGTTACAACCGATCTGAAAAGTCCTGAAAAAACCTGTTGGAGCGAGCCTGCTCGTGAAGAGGCCCGCTCCAACACCAGGGATTTCAACCCTGGGCAAACATCTCCTTCGCCCGTTGTTCGATCTGCGCCTGGGTCAGGTCTTCCTTGCGCGTGGCCAGGAACCACAGGTGCCCGTAGGGATCCTTCAAGGTCCCTGAACGGTCGCCGTAAAACTGATCCTTTACCTCAGATACAACGGTTGCGCCGGCATCGATCGCCTGTTTGTAGGACTTGTCGACATCCTGCACGTACAAATGCAGACCCACGGACGGCGAATTGTCCGGGTTGCTCAGCGGCCCTTGATCGCACGGTGTGCCCAGCATGATCGGGCAATCGCCGATGCGCAGTTCGGCATGGCCGACACCGCCATCGGGCATGTTCAGGCGCATGACTTCAATGGCGCCGAAGGCTTTTTTGTAGAAGGCGATGGCTTCGGCGGCTTTGTTGATGCCCAGGTAGGGGGTGATGCTGTGATACCCCTCTGGAATGGGTTTGACGCTCATGATGGATCTCCCTGTTCCGATTGTGAGAATAGAAAGTACCTCTGCCGTTATACGACCGAATAAATATAGGCCAGCCTGTTTCGTACTCAGCGAGTGTCCGACGAGCAGCAATGCCATTCAACTGCCATCAAGCCGGCGCCCACCAGTGCGTCTCCGGCCCGCGTTCCCCCGGCACATCGACAATGATCGCCATTTCTTGATAGCCACTATTGAAAGCGTTGATTTCTGCTGTCCGGGAGGCGCGGGTAGCCTGTGTTCATTGCCTCGAACCCAGTCGCCAGGACGCCAAAAATGAAACCGATGATCGCAACGATGCTGATGCTCGCCGTCTCCGTACTCGCCGGATGTGCCAGCCATGTTTCCCCCGAGCTTCGCCCTTACACCGCTGAAGAAAGCCTGGAACTGGCGCTGGAAGCGCTGAACCGCCGTGGACTGTCCTTCGACGAATACCACGCGAAAAAAGCCGAACTGCTCGGCCAGCCGCAAAAGTCGTTCAACTTCGACAACCAGGGTGAAATGAACGCCGGGCGATCTGTACAGCTTCACGGTCGTCCAAGCTGAGGCGAAACTGTACTGCTCCAAGTTTCGCGTAACTGTCCATGGGTTTCGCCCTGGGTGTGCGATAGGGTCAACACCTGACCGACCCTGACGGACTGCCACCCATGACGCTCTCTCTCGACCTGCTGCTGGGCTTCGCCCTGTTTGCTCTCGTTACTTCAATCACACCCGGCCCGAACAACACCATGTTGCTGGCATCCGGGGTGAACTTCGGCTTCAACCGCACGATTCCGCACATGCTCGGCATCACTTGTGGCTTCTTTGTACTCGTGGTGGCGGTTGGTTTCGGCCTTGGCGCGGTGTTCCAGACTTATCCTTTGCTCTACACCGTACTGCGTTATGTGGGGGCGGCGTATTTGCTGTATCTGGCGTGGAAAATCGCCCATTCCGGGCCCATGTCGGAGAGCCAGCAGGGCGAGGCGAAACCGATCAGTTATCTGGGCGCCGCCGCGTTCCAGTGGGTCAATCCAAAAGCCTGGATCATGGCCATTGGCGCCATCAGCACCTACACGCCGATGCAGGGTTACTTCACCAATGTGATCGTGATTGCGGCGGTTTTTGCCATCATCAACCTGCCGAGCGTCGGTGTCTGGGCCGCTTGCGGCACGTTGTTGCGCAACGTTCTGAAGGATCGCCGCTGGCTGCGCCTGTTCAATTGGGGCATGGCCGCGCTGCTCGTGGGTTCGCTGTACCCGCTGTTGCTCGAAAACTTTAGCTGATGCATTGCTTCAACCGGTTGCCCGATGCCTGTTAAGCTGACTTTTCAGGAGCGTTCCTACGCACTATTAAATGAAGTTGTTCTTCTTTAACGGCATCCGATCAGGTATTGGTAGCGTTCTGAAAACAGCGCGCAGCTCACAAGGCTGCGCTTTGCCGTTTGCAGTCACGAGCTTCCTGATCCCGGAACACGCTCTGCGAGACTTTTATGAATAAACGCCCGTTGTATTTCGATTACGCCGCCACCACGCCAGTGGATGAGCGGGTCATCAAAGTGATGGTCGAGTGTCTGGGCTTTACCGGCAATTTCGGCAACCCGGCCTCCAGCTCCCACGCATTCGGCCAGCAGGCCCGGCAATCGGTGGAGCAGGCGCGACGCCAGGTCGCCGAACTGGTCGGCGCGATACCCGAGCAGATCGTCTGGACCTCCGGCGCCACCGAATCCAACAACCTCGCGCTCAAAGGCGTGGCTCAGGCCCGCGGCATTGGCGGCGGCCATATCATCACCAGCCAGATCGAACACAAAGCCATTCTCGATACTGCGAAGCAACTGCAGGATGCCGGTGTCGCGGTGACTTATCTGGTGCCGGACGCCGAGGGCCTGATCACGGCGCAAGCGGTCAGCCAAGCCATGCGCGAAGACACCTTCCTGGTGTCACTGATGCTGGTCAACAACGAACTGGGCACCCTCAACGACATTCCCGCCATCGGTCAGGTCGTGCGTGATCGCGGGGCGTTGTTCCATGTCGACGCCGCACAGGGCGCGGGCAAAGTGGCCATCGATCTCGGGCAGTGGCCGGTGGACCTGATGTCGTTTTCCGCGCACAAGCTCTATGGCCCCAAAGGCATTGGTGCGTTGTACGTCGGTCCGCGTGCACAACAGCGTTTGCAGGCGCAGATCCATGGTGGCGGGCATGAGGGCGGTTTGCGTTCCGGCACTCTGGCAACCCATCAGATCGTGGCCATGGGCTTGGCTTTCGCCCTGGCGGCAGCGTCCTTCGATGAAGAGAAAGCAGTCATCGTGCGTTTGCGTGAACGCTTGCTCGACCAGTTGTCGAGCATTCCCGGTGTGCGGCTCAATGGCAGCCCGACCCGGCGCATTCCCCATACGCTGAGCCTGACCTTTGGTGAAGGCGAGTTCAACCCTGCAGCGTTGCTGGCCTCGATCGCGTTTTCCGCGACCTCGGCCTGCAATTCCGCGAGCAATACCCCATCTCATGTACTGCTGGCCCTGGGGCATGATGCCCGCTCGGCCAGTCGCACCATCCGCTTGAGCCTCGGGCGTTTCACCACCGAGCAGGACATCGACCAGGCGGTTCAACTGATCAAGGCAGCCTGCGCCAGTGCTCCGGCGTTCTGGCAATAAGGCGACGAAGCGCCGGCGCTGATCGGCACCCAACAATAATGATGAAGTGGTTAGCAGGAGACTCGATGAATACGCAGCTTTCGATCAATGGATCGGTGCCTCAGCGCCTGGCGCAAACCCGCGAACTGATGAGCCGGGAGGGCATTCATGCCTTGCTGGTGCCGTCGGCCGACCCGCACTTGTCCGAATACCTGCCGGGCTATTGGCAAGGGCGCCAGTGGTTGTCGGGTTTCCATGGATCGGTCGGCACCCTGATCGTGACCCCGGATTTTGCCGGCGTCTGGGCCGACAGCCGTTACTGGGAGCAGGCGACCAAGGAGCTCAAGGGCAGCGGCATTGATCTGGTCAAGCTGCAACCGGGTCAACCCGGACCACTGGAATGGCTGGCCGAGCAAACCCCCGAGGGTGGCGTTGTCGCAGTCGATGGCGCGGTCATGGCCGTGGCTTCGGCACGGACCCTGGGCGGTAAACTTGAAGAGCGTGGTGCTCGCCTGCGCACCGACATCGACCTGTTGAGTGGCGTCTGGAGCGACCGCCCAGGCCTGCCGAACGAACCGATCTATCAGCACTTGCCACCACAGGCGACCGTCAGCCGTGGCGAAAAACTCGCCAAACTGCGTGAAACCCTTCAGGCGCGAGGTGCCGACTGGCATTTCATCGCCACCCTGGATGATATCGCCTGGCTGTTCAACCTGCGTGGCGGCGACGTGTCGTTCAACCCGGTGTTTGTTTCTTTCGCCTTGATCAATCAGCAAACGGCCACGCTGTTCGTTGCCTTGAGCAAAGTCAGCAGCGAACTGCGCGCCATCCTCGAACAGGACGGCGTGACTTTGCGCGATTACAGCGAGGTCGCCGCCGCACTGCGTGCCGTACCGAGCGGTGCGAGCCTGCAAGTCGACCCGGCGCGGGTCACGGCGGGGTTGCTGGACAACCTCGACAGCGGGGTGAAGCTGATCGAAGGCCTGAACCCGACTACCCTGGCCAAATCGCAAAAAAGCCTGGCCGATGCCGAGCACATCCGTCAGGCCATGGAGCAGGACGGCGCAGCGCTGTGCGAATTCTTCGCCTGGCTGGACTCGGCGCTGGGGCGCGAGCGCATCACCGAACTGACCATCGACGAAAAACTCACCGCCGCCCGTGAGCGCCGTCCGGATTATGTGTCGCTGAGTTTCAACACCATCGCCGCGTTCAACGCCAATGGCGCGATGCCGCACTACCACGCCACCGAAGAAGAACACGCGGTGATCGAAGGGGACGGCCTGCTGCTGATCGACTCCGGTGGCCAGTACCTGGGCGGCACTACCGATATCACGCGGATGGTGGCAGTGGGCACACCGACCGATGAGCAAAAGCGCGATTGCACCCGCGTGCTCAAGGGCGTAATTGCCTTGTCCCGCGCGCAATTCCCCAAAGGCATTCTGTCGCCGTTGCTCGATGCCATCGCCCGTGCGCCCATCTGGGCGGAAAGTGTCGATTACGGTCACGGCACCGGTCATGGCGTCGGTTACTTCCTGAACGTCCACGAAGGTCCGCAAGTCATTGCCTATCAGGCCGCACCTGCACCGCAAACCGCAATGCAGCCGGGTATGATCACGTCCATTGAGCCGGGCACTTATCGTCCGGGTCGTTGGGGGGTGCGGATCGAAAACCTGGCGATGAACCGTGAGGCAGGCAAGAGCGAATTCGGCGAGTTCCTGAAGTTCGAAACGCTGACCCTGTGCCCGATCGACACACGTTGCCTGGAAACATCGTTGCTGGCGGACGAGGAAAAACAGTGGTTCAACGCCTACCACGCCGAAGTGCGTGAGCGTCTGAGTCCGTTGGTCGAGGGTGCTGCACTGGAGTGGCTGAATACCCGCACTGCGGCGATCTGATCGGGTGCAGCTATTGGTTCCTTGTGTAGCTATTTGTTTGTGCGCAGCTATTGGTTCCTGCGTAGCTATTTGTTTGTGTGCAGCTCAGGCGCTTTATCCAGCGCCTGAGCCATATAGTCGACAAAGGCTTTGACCCTGGCGGATTGGCGACGATTCGCCAGGGATACGGCATAAATTGGCAGCGACAACGTACTGTAGTCCTGCAAAATCGCGCTCACCCGGCCGGCGCTCAGGTCTTCGCTGAATAGCCACACCGGTGACAGTGCAATCCCCAATCCCCCCAGCACCATTTCGCGGATCGCCTCGGAATTGTTGCTCTGCGCATTGCCCTTGATCCGCACTTCGTGGCGTTGGGCGTCTTTTGTATACACCCACAGGTTTTGACTGCTCAGCAGGTTGAACATCAGGCAGTTGTGCCTGCCCAGTTCCTGCGGCGTTTGCGGTTGGCCGTTTTGCTTGAGGTAGTCAGGTGATGCGACGGTCACACGGTGGGTACTGCCGACATGGCGAGCGATCAGGCCGCTGTCGTTCAGGGCACCGATCCGGAATGTGACGTCCAGCCCTTCGCCGACCAGATCCAGGTTTTGGTCGCTCAGTTGCAGGTCTATCTGTACGTCAGGGTAGTGTTTGAGAAAGTCCGGCAACCGGGGGGCGATCTGCAGGCGTCCGAAACTCACCGACGAGCCGATTTTCAGAGGTCCGGCGACCTTTTCCCGACCGGACTGGAAGCTATGTTCTGCCGCATCCACGGCGGCGAGGATGGTCCGGCATTCGTTGTAATAGCGCTGACCTTCGTCTGTCAGGGATAACTTGCGGGTACTGCGGGCAATCAGCTTTCCGCCCAATCGGGTTTCCAGTGTTTGCAATATTTTGCTGATGGTCGGCTGGCTGGTCTGCAACTCCCGGGCAACGGCGGAAAAACTGCCCCGTTCGACCACCCGCACGAAAATCGCCATTGCATTGAGTTTGTCCACGGGATCGCTCATTGATGCCGTAATGGAATGGTCACTATAGCGGCATGGCGTCTTATCGGCATGAGTTGAGCAAGACAAAATCGGTCCTGCATTCACTACTGATGGGACATGGCGAAATGACTGACTCACTGAATATGCGCGCTCTGATGGTCGACTCGGCCAATGCGCCGTTACGTTTGGTTTCCATTGCACGGCCCGTGCCGCAGGCGGGGCAGGTACTGGTCAGGATCAAGGCCAGCGGTGTCAATCCGCTGGACGGCAAAATCCGCTCCGGGCAGGCGACCCATGCGGCTCAACCATTGCCGGCGATAGTGGGGATGGATCTGGCCGGGACCGTAGAGGCGTTGGGGGAGGGCGTCAGTGGTTGGCTGCCGGGGGATGACGTATATGCCATGGCCACCGGTATAGGTGGTATTCAAGGTTCATTGGCCGAGTACGCGGTGGTCGACGCGCGACTGTTGGCTCGCAAACCGCACAACTTGAGCATGCGTGAGGCTGCCGGTTTGCCGCTGGTGCTGATCACCGCTTGGGAAGGTCTGGTTGACCGGGCTCGCGTTCGGCACGGGCAGAAGGTATTGATCCATGGTGGCGCCGGTGGCGTTGGCCATGTCGCGGTGCAAATCGCCCGCGCTTTTGGCGCAGACGTTTTTGCCACGGGCTCTGCCGGGCAGCAATCGATTATCGAAGGGTTCGGCGCGACGTTTATCGATTACCGCAAGTCTTCGGTTGAAGACTATGTGGCCGAGCATACGGCCGGTGAGGGCTTCGACATTGTCTATGACACAGTGGGGGGTGAAACGCTGGATGCGTCATTCAAGGCGGCACGGATGTATCACGGTCATGTGCTCAGTTGCCTGGGGTGGGGGCAGCACAGCCTGGCACCGCTTTCCTTTCGCGGGGCGACTTACTCCGGTGTTTTCACTTTGTTGCCGCTCCTGACCGGCAAGGGGCGTGAGCATCACGGCGAGATTCTGCACGAGGCGGCGCAGTTGATTGAAGCTGGCAAGATCGCGCCATTGCTTGACCCGCACTCGTTTACGCTGGAATCCGCAGAAGCCGCCCACGTACTGCTCTTGTCAGGAGCGGCAAAGGGGCGGTTGGTGGTCGAGGTTTAACTCAGGGCCTCGAGTACGAAGTCCAGTCGATCCTGGCCGAAGTACAGCTGGTTATCGACAAACATGCTCGGCGCACCAAACACTCCTCGCTGCACGGCTTTTTCGGTGTTGTCCTTGAGCAGGGCTTTGACTTCCTCCTCGGCGGTCAGGGCCAGCACCTCTTGTGGATCGAATCCATTTTCGCTCAATACTGTCGCGACGGTTGCCGGTTCATCCAGGCTGCGACCGTCGACCCAAATGGCGTTGAACAGGCAGTCGATGAAGGCGGCGAAGCGTTCAGGGTGGCGCAGTTGCATGCCTGTCACGGCGCGCATGAGCACCAAGGTGTTGATCGGGAAGTGCGGATTGAATTTCAGGGGCACGCCGTAGCGTTTGGCGTAGCGGTCCAGATCCTGAAACATGTAGCGGCCCTTGGCCGGGATAGTCGCCGGAGAGGCGTTGCCGGTGGCTTTGAACACTCCGCCCAGCAAGAACGGAATGTAGATCAACCGGGTATCAGTCTGTGCGCAAATTTTCGGTAGCTGGGTATAGGCCAGATAGGTGGCGGGGCTGCCGAGGTCGAAGTAGAACTCCACGGTTTTGCTCATGGTCGGTGCGCTCTGCTTATTGTTGTAGGGGAGGGCTTACCAGCGTTCGCTCCAGGGGCGAAGGTCCAGCTCGAAGGTCCAGGCGTCGCGGGGCTGGCTGTGCAGGTACCAGTAATTTTCGGCGATATGCTCGGGATTGAGGATGCCATCCTGATCCTTGGTGGCATATTTTTCCGGGAAGCTTTCACGGATGAAGTCGGTATCGATGGCGCCGTCGACGACGACATGGGCAACGTGAATATTCATGGGGCCGAGCTCTCGGGCCATGCTTTGCGCCAGTGCACGAATGCCGTGCTTGGCACCGGCAAATGCGGCGAACCCGGCAGCGCCACGCAGGCCTGCAGTGGCGCCGGTGAACAGGATCGTACCCCGTTGGCGCCTGGCCATGCGCTTGGCTACTTCACGCGCGTTGAGAAAGCCGGAAAAACAGGCCATTTCCCAAATCTTGAAATACTTGCGGGCGGTTTCTTCGAGAATGCTGCACGGCACGTTGGCGCCGATGTTGAACACGAACGCCTCGATGGGGCCGATCTCGCTTTCGATCCGCTCGACCAGCGCGATCACGTCTTCCTCCTTGCGTGCATCGCAGGCAAAACCGTGGGCCTCGCCACCCTCGGCCTTGATGACATCCACCAGTGGCTGGAGTTTGTCCGCACTGCGGCGAGTGACGCAGGCGACAAAACCCTCCTGGGCAAAACGCTTGGCAATGGCGCCGCCCGTGGCATCACCTGCACCGACGACCAGTACGACCTTCTTGTTATTCATGGGTAGATCCCTTTTGGTGAACGATCGTTAACTAAACGAACGTTATGCTATGATTCGACAGACGTCAAGTTGAGCAATTCAAGGGGGATGAGCGATGCGTTATTCGGCCAGTCACAAGCTGGAAACCAGGCAAAGGCTGCTGGAAAGCAGTGCGGTATCGGCCAAGAAGTCCGGATTTTCAACGGTGGGCGTGGACGGCCTGATGAAAGCGATCGGCTTGAGTGGCGGTGCCTTCTATAGCCACTTTTCGTCAAAAGACGAGCTGTTCGCAAGCATTGTCGAGCGTGAGTTGGGTCAAAGTCTGGCGCGACTGGGGGAAGGGCAGGATCGTGACAAGCTTGAGCGCTGCTTGAAACAGTACCTGAGCATGTCTCACGTCGAGAATCCGGAAACCGGTTGTGCATTACCGGCATTGGGGGCGGAAATTGCCCGTTCCGACCTGACAGTCCGCCAACAGGCAGAGCACTGGATTTGTCGGCTTCAGGAAAGTTGGGCGGGTGTTTTGCAAAGCGACAGCCTGGCGTGGGCGATTCTGTCGCAATGTATTGGCGCGCTGGTCGTGGCGCGCATGTTGGCTAGCCCGGATATCCAGCGCACAGTGCTGAAGTCCAGCTATGAGGAAATCGGCCGTCAGATCGCAAGTCCGAGAACCTGACGCAACGGCGCTGTCTATTTGCAGATGACAATCATGCTACGGCTGGTATAACCCGCAGGATTGAGGCCAAACGGATAATCGCCTGGCTCTTCCACGGCATCTCCCGACTTGGCAATGACCTTGTATCCCTTGGGGGCGCAGGAGTTGGCGGCGCTGGCGTAGCACTTGTCCCAGGATGAAGACAGTCCGGAACAGTTGATGTGCAGCCCTTTCTTGCCGTGCTTGATCTGTGTTTCCGAGGTCGCTGCGCAGCCTGCAATTGCAAGTACGGCGACCAGTATCAAAAATCGTTTCATTACTGTCCTTATAGCGTCCCCGGATCTTGTGCCCGGGTCTGGCTGTATTCGCTTTCGCTTGACGCGTACCGATGTCCCTATCTGGATTTGTCCGTGGCATGACCCTGGGGTGCGGGGCTAAACATGGCCTAGTTGAGCGGCAAATACCAGACCCGTGTCATATCCGCGCTCAATCTGCCGCTACTGCTGGCCTGGCGGCAGTGCTCATGGTCATGGTTGCGCCGACGGAGGCCAGGATGATGCACAGGATTGCCATCCACTGCGACAGTGAGAGGTATTCATGCAGGAACAGCAAACCGGATAGCGCGCCGAAGGCTGGCTCGATACTCATCAGGGTGCCGAAGGTTCTGGTTGGCA
This sequence comes from Pseudomonas sp. IT-196MI5, assembly GCF_949767415.1. Classification (NCBI taxonomy): domain Bacteria; kingdom Pseudomonadati; phylum Pseudomonadota; class Gammaproteobacteria; order Pseudomonadales; family Pseudomonadaceae; genus Pseudomonas; species Pseudomonas sp. IT-196MI5. The sequence goes on along the minus strand of NZ_CATKPZ010000077.1, from coordinate 908 downwards.
TGCGGGTCAGCGCGACCATCTCCAGGGTGTAGGGGAGGGCAGTGGACAGGATGGCGACGCCAAGAGCTACTGGGATCAATGACGGGCTCAGCAGAGCGGAACCGGCATGGGCAATACCGATGGGGGCTACAAAGAGTGCAGCAATCATTACCCCCAATGCGGCGGTTTGCACGCCATTGTCGGCCCCGGCTTTTTGCCCGAACAAAATGTACAGTGCCCAGCAGACCCCTGCACCCAAGGCATAACCGGCGCCTACCAGATCGATTCCTGCGGTCGCTTCTCCCGTTGGTATCAGTAACAGCAAGCCGACGGCCGCCAGGGCGATCCACAAAAAGTCGATAGCACGACGCGAGGCGTAGATTGCCACCGCCAGTGGGCCGGTGAATTCAAGCGCCACCGCGATGCCCAGCGGGACGGTTTGCAATGACATATAGAAGAGGAAGTTCATGCCGCCCAGCGCCATCCCGTAGACGATGACGGTGCGCAGGGATCTTGCGGTGAGTTTTGCCCGCCATGGACGCAGTATCAGCATCATGATCACGCTGGCAAAAATCAGTCGTAATGTTGTCGTCCCCTGAGGGCCAACAACGGAGAACATGCTTTTGGCCAGGGAGGCTCCGGACTGGATCGATGCCATGGCTATGAGTAGCAGCCCGACCGAGAACAGGGTAGAGGCCAGGCTGCGGGGCTGATCATTCATTACGTGGCATCGTCCGAAATATAGTAATCAAGGGTATTTCTTTTTGTGTTGGGCAATATACTGCGCATTCCCCGCAGGCGCGTCTATATATATGCAGTGTTTTTGTACATATCGGTAGAAAACCGGAATCGGCGCTTGACGGCAGATTCTGGAGGCCTATAATTCGCCCCACTTTCGGCGCAGTCGAAACGGAAAACTCCTTGGTAAA